>JAVBTZ010000119.1:0-11241 GCA_031555915.1 Planctomycetota bacterium | reverse complement strand
CGGAGCTCCGAGGGATCAAAAAAGGAAGGAAGTCTTATAAAAATAAACATCCCGTCAAGTAGGGCTGGGTTTTGCCTACTTTATTAGCGGTTTTATCCGTAGGTGGTTTCCTTCCTTTTTTGATTTGTCGGAGCTCCGCTTCGCTGGCTCCTAAGCGAGGTTGTTTTAACTGCGTTAAAACATAACCGCATTTCAACAGGGGGGCTGGTTGCGCCCCCCTAGAACCCCCGCAACCAGCCTTAGGATGGATTTTATTAAACCGCTTTTTAACCGCTTTTACAACCGCTTTTTACCGCCTTCCCCCCCCCTCACTCCTTCCTCTCCCCATCCTGCATAAACAACTCCACCGATATCGCGTCCCGTAAACGCACCCTACCCTCCGTCGACTCAATCCGAATCGCCTCCGCAATCGCATTGAACGCCGCCACATAATGCTTCGAACGGTAAAGCCCCTCCGCCAATAATTCCAACGCCACCGGATGATTCCGCTGACTCAAATCCACCGCCGCCTGCGCCGCCGCCACCGCCTTCTCCGGATTCTGCAAAGGATCCGGCAACTCCTCCAGGTACAGCCTGGCAATCCCCAAACGCAAATCGAAAGACTGCGGAATCGCCGAAGTCGCCCGCTCCAAAGCGTTCTCGGCCATCGCATTGGCCCCGGCCTCGAAATGAATCCGCGCCTCGTCCAAATAGGGCCTGAACCAGTCCGGAGACATCCGCTCCGCCCAGTGCATAAACTCCACCCCCTTGTCGAAATGACCCAAATTCGCATGCCGACGCCCGAGCCGCCGAAACTGGTTCGCGCACTCCCGGCTGGAAGGGGCAATCGCCGCCGCCGCCCGGAGTAGGGTCGCCGCCGTGTCCAGGTCGTCCCCGGTCTGAATCAGGGGGTCGGCCTTTTCCAGAAGGAACGCCACCTGCCCGCCACCGCCAAGTTCAGGTCCAAAACGTTCGTAAAGCCGGGTCATCGCGCCGTCTTCAAACATGATGTTGAATTTCCTGGCCGCCTCGGTCAGCATGCCCCGCCGGAGATACACAAACAGCGATTCCAGCCTGGCCAAATCCCCGTACTCCCCCGCCGCTTCGCCGCCGGCCGAATACGCCACCGCCGTGGCCCGGTCCAGCCGTTCCAGCGCCTGGCTGCTGTCCAGCTGGTTCGAAGCCAGCACCAAACCCACCAGATAGTCGATTTCCCCGGGTCTGGCCCGGCCCGCCGGTCCCAGGTGTTCGTTCAGTTCCTGACAGGCTTTTTCGATGCCGGAGGGAGTCCTTTCGTTTTTCTTCAACGTGAGCCACAAGGAACGGGCATAGCCACGGAGCGCCCGCAATCGGGTCTGGGGATCGGTAGCTTCCGCCAGCACGCTCAGGTACAGGCGGTAAGCCAGTTCCGACCGGCCCCGGGCAGCCATGCCGTTGGCCTGCTCGATCAGGCTGGCGGCCGAATTTCGGCTCATGCCGCGTAAGTCCACCGCCAAATCGAGAAACTCCAAAGCCCCGTCCTTGACGTCCAGGCTCATTCGGCCGGGATCCTTGTTGAAAACCGGCGGCGGATCGTCCGACTCCAGCACCACCGCTCCGTCCAAATAAACCCGAATGCGATCGTCCGACCTTTCCAGCACCAGTTCGTAGGTGGACTTGGGCTTGAGCTGAAACGCCGCGTTCTCCCCCACAATCGCGCCGGAACGGTAGAAAGAAGCGCCGGGATGGCTGGATGAGCCCATTCGCAGGGTGGTCGTGCCCTGGTGCGGAAGATAGTCCTTGTCCAAATCCAAGGACAGGATCAGTTCCCCCACCTTCGCATTTTCGTTGTCCGGCGGGGTCATGAACCTGATGCTGATCCTGACTTCGCGGGGAAAGGAAAACGGCAATCCCAAATCCGTTTCGCCTTCGTAGGGAGTCTCGGGGCCGGCTCCCCGGCCGTCCGGGTCAAGGAGCATCAGGCGGGGGGGATCGGCCAGGAGCTTGACTCTGGGGCGAATCTGGAGATTGCGGGTGTTGGCCGGGTTCAGCCAGGGAATCCCCTGCCGCCGGCTGGCCTCGATGTCCGATTCCCAGGGGAAATAGTAGTCGAATTTGAAATTGTACTCGGTCCGCCAGTCCCGCCGGACCTGCTTGTCCGCTTCCGCTTTTTCCTGGGCGATCCGTTCCGAGCGCTCCCGCTCCTCCACCAATTGTATTTCCGTGTCCTCCTTCTCCTTCGCGAGGACCCGAAAGTGGGTTATGCCAATCCACACCGCCAACGACAACCCCAGCACCATCGCCCCCAGCAAATTCATCAGGGGCCGCCGGGCGATGAAACGTTTGCAGCGGTAGCCTAGGGTTATCGGCCGGGCCGCGATCACTTCGCCCTTGAGGAAGCTCTGGCAGTCGTCGGCGAAGGCCTTCGCGGAACCGTAGCGGCGGCGCTGTTCCTTTTCGAGGCATTTCAGGATGATCGTTTCGACGTCCCGGTGGACCTTGGGGTTGATGACCCGGGGGGGAGTGGGATCGTGGTTGATGACCCGGCGCATCAGTTCGAATTGGGTGAAGCCGGTGAAGGGGGGGCGGCCGGTGACCATTTCATAAAGGACCGCGCCCATGGAGTAGACGTCGGAACGTTCGGAAATCTGGTCGATTTTGCCGGCGGCCTGTTCCGGCGGGGCGTAGGGGATGGTTCCCATGATGGCGCCGGCCATGGTCATGCGGTCGTTCTGGTTGGAACTTTGCTCGACGGCGAGGCCGAAGTCGGTGATCATGGGGCGGCCGTCGGGGGCGAGGATGATGTTGGCGGGTTTCAAATCGCGGTGGATGATGCCGCGGCCGTGGGCGTAGGAGATGGCGCGGGAGACGGTGGCGATGATGTTCACCGCTTCGCGGACGTTCAGGGGGCCTCTTTCCAGGAGTTGATCCAGCGGTTTCCCGTCGATGTAGTCCATGGTGAAATAGGGCTGGCCCTGGTGGATGGAGAATTCGTGGATGGGGACGATGTTGGGGTGGCTGAGGCCGGCGGCGGCCTTGGCTTCGCGGAGGAGGCGCTGGCGTTCCTCTTCCGAGGCGTTGTCGCCGGAACGGAGGACCTTGAGGGCCACGACCCGGCGAAGGACCCGCTGGCGGGCGAGGTAGACGACGCCCATGCCGCCGCGGGCGATTTCGTCGACGATGTCGTAGGAACCGAAGCGCCGCGAGGCGCTGGGGGGGAGGTCGCCGGAGTCTTCGTCCAGCAGGCTCTTGACGTTTTTGCCTTTGCTTTTTTTCTTGCCGTTGGCGCTGTCGGGGGCGGGGGTGCTGAGGGTCACGGTGTCTTCGCCGGCGAGGTCGGGGTTGAAGCGGCGTCCGCAGGCGGAGCAATAGACATACCCATCCACCACGCCGGGGTGGAACTTATGCCCGCAGAGCGCACATTGGACCAAATCGCCGTCGTCATTCACGTGGTCGGAAGTTCCATGTCGTTTCCCTATTCGGCCGGTCCCATTTCCGTGGGAAGGAGAGGTTTCGTAAGCAGTTCCTTCTCGTATTCGGTGCCGTCGTGCCACCTCACGTCGGAGCGATCGTAAATTTCACTTATCCATTGCCTCATGCCGCGGTTTCTGGCCCTTTCCTTGAGGATGAACTCGATGATGCGGCTGGCTTCCTGCCAGGTCATTTCCTTGCCGCCCTGCACTTCCTCGCAGTAGAGGAGGTGGACGCCGTCGTCGGAAATGGCCAGCCGCGTTTCGCCGGGCTTGTTCAGCTTGCGGATTTCCTCGACCATGGTCGGTGGGAAAATGGGGGAGCCGTCCGGGTTCTGGTTTTGAAAACTTTTCGGGATCCATTTTTCCGGACTGTCGCCGGTGAGGAGACCGCCGAACTGGGCGAAGATGTCCTGGCTTTTTTCCTTGGCCATTTTGGCGAAGGCTTCGGTCCGCTTGGCGACCGGTTGGACGGCGTCGATTTGCCTCAGCATTTCCTCGCCCTGGGCCTTGTAATAGGACTGGGGCTGCTTGCCGTCCAGGGCCAGGAAAATGGTTCTTACGACAATCAGGGTGTTGGGTTTGAACTCATCCCGGTTCTTCAGGTAAAAATCCTTGATTTCCTTGGGCGAAGGATCCCGCAACGGCGTCCCCGACGCCATCATGATGTCCTCGAACAGATCGTCGGAGGTCAGCAGGCGGCGAATGGTGGGCGTTACCTCCTCCGGTTTCAGTCCCTGGCGTTGAATCAAAAATTTCAGGTTGCCCCGAAACTTGAGGCTGAGCTTCCGCGCTTCCGATTGAATCAGGAGGCTTCGGACCAAATCCCGAATCGCCGCGTCCTGGATTTTCTCCAGCATTTCCTCGTCCCGGGGCATGACCCCGTTGAATTCGCGCTTGACCAGATAATGCACCGCCTCCACCACCTGTTCCTGGGTGATGGTTTGGCCGTTGACCTTAAGGAAAATGGCGTGGGCGAGCTGGGTATTTTGTCCGGCGTAAGCGTAGGGGCCAAAGATCAAGCCATATGCCAGCACCGCGGAAAGGGCGGCGGCCAGCATGAAAAGCGGCGCGGTTCTCCTGGGCATTCGCGGTTCCTCGAGATAAAAGCAAAGGCGGATGAGTAAGACTGTCCTCCGCGCCGGCCAATCTTCCGGCAGCCGAGCAAATTCCGAAAGAAATTGATACCGCAAGTTTATTAACCGGCTGGGGTAGATGCAAGTGGACTTTTCGAAAAAATCGAGCCAACCACTGCTCGATTTCTTCGAAAGTATGAGCCTTTTGTTCGCAAGGCTTTAATTATCACAATTTCAGCCGTGAACGGTTACTATTTTTTAGGTTTTCCCCATAGGTGGCTGAACAGGAATTCCCGCATTTCCGGCAGCGGTATCACCACCCCGAGAATGTAGAAAGTCGCGCCGGCGAGTAATCCCGCCGCGCCGACCCGAACCAGCAGGTGCATAAAGCGGGGGTCGTAGGGAATGCTGTTGCGGTAGAGCCAGGCCAGGACGCCCAGGGCGGCGGCGGCGAAGAGCATGCGCACGGCGGTGGCGAGCAGTTTGTCGAATTCGCCGGAACGCACGTCCTTGGGCAAGGACGGCAGCAGGCGTCGCCGCAGGACTAGGGCGAGGATGGTGGTGTCGACGATGGCGGTGAGGCAGGTGGCGAGGGCGAGTCCGGCTTCGCCGAGGCGGATGCCGCCGGGGAAGGACGCGTCCGAGAGGTTCCAGTAGTGGTAGTAGCTGCGGGAATAGAGGCGGTAAAGATCGGGGCAGTGGATGAGGGTGAGATTGAGGACGAGATTCAATAGGACCATGGCGGCGGCGACTTTCACGGGGAAGGAGTAGTCGCCGCGGGCGTAAAAGGCGCGGACGAATATTTGCCGGAGGGAATAGAAGGCCAGGCCGCAGGCGTAGAGGATGAGGCATATGGAGGAGCGGTAGACGGCGGCGTTGGAGAAATCCAGGTCGGGGCGTTGGCAGGTGAGGCGGATAATCGGGTCGGCGAGGGCGATCAGGACGGCGGCCGAGGGGAGTATCAGAAACAGGGACATGCGGACGGCGCGGATCAGCCTTTGGTAAAAGCGGGCGTTGTCGCCGGAGTCGGCCGAGGCGGCGAGGGAGGGGAAGGCCACGGTGGCGATGGCGACGCCGAATACTCCAAGCGGCAGTTGGACGAAGCGGAAGGCGATTTCCAGATAGGTGACGGCGCCGGGGGATTTAAGCGAGAGTCCGCCGGCGATGAGGCTGTCGACGAAGGCGTTGATTTGCACCAGTCCCAGCCCGACCGCGACGGGGAGAAACGCTTTCAACGTTTCCTTTATGCCCGGGTGGTTGAAGGACAGGGCCGGCCGTACCAGGACGCCGGCGGCGACCAGGGCCGGGAGCAGGACCAGGACTTCGATAATCCCGGCGGCCAAGACGCAGATGGCGATGGCGTAGGTGGAGGGTTCGGCGACGAGGTTCTTGAGGTCGCCCCGGCATTGGACGAAGTAGACGTAGGCGAAGCCGGCCAGGAAGCCGAGGTTGAGGATGATGGACATGGCGGCGGGCAGGGCGAAGCGGCGGAGGGCGTTAAGCATGCCGCCGAGGAGGGCGGCAAGGCAGACTAGGGGCATGAAGGGGAAGAAAAGGGCGGTGAGGCGGAAGGCGAGGGAGACTTCGCGGTTGTCGCTGAAGTGGTCGATGGCGAGGCAAATCGCAATTCCCAGGACGGTGATGAGTCCGCCGATCAGGGCCAGGAGGGTGAAGGCCTGGCTCCCGAGGATTCCGGCCGAGTGCTTGCCCTCGTTTTTTTCGGCCCGGACAAAGGCGGGGACGAAGGCGGCGGAGAGGGCGCCTTCACCGAGGAGGTTCCGAAACAGGTTGGGGATGCGGAAGGCGAAGATGAGGGCGTCGGAGGCCCAGCGGAGGTTGCTGAAGAGCTGGACCATCAGGACGAGGCGGAGGAAGCCGAGGAGGCGGCTAAGCATGGTCAACGAACTGACCGCCCAGGTGGAGCGTACTTCGCGGCGGGGGTCTTCGGTCGTGGCGGCGGTTTTGGCGATGTCGGTCAAGGTCGGGTTCCTGCGGAAAGGTTTATTAGGGCACGGGCTATTAAACGAACGGTTAATTTTTCCAGATTCGAAGTATTGGCGCGGGATAACCTGCCATGATTTCATCCGTGGTCAGGAGCGTAATGCCTTCGTGTTTTGCCTGGGCAACAAGAATTCGGTCGAATGGGTCTTTATGAATTAGTGGAAGGTCTCCGACGGTGGCACAATGAATTCCGGATACGGCGAGTTCCAGAAATCCGTTGTCCAACAATTTTCTGTATAAAGTTTTGGCATCGATACGAAAGTCCGGGCGATTCTTGCTGTTTTTTATTGCCACTTCCATGAGGCTGATCGGGCTGAAAAAAACTTCATTATCTTCATTGGTTATAATATTTTTTGCATCTTTAGGTAATACACTCGGCCATACAATCGCCCAAATCACCATTTGGGTATCAAGGAGTATTTTCATTCACTCCCCTCAAACATTTCGATTATCTCATCTCTGGCAATCGACTTTATGTCTAGATCCCTGGCAACGACGGCCATGCCTTCCATGCCGCCCAAACGCCGAGGTTTTTTCGGCGGGTTATAGGGAACTACCTTAACGGTGGGCTTACCCGCGATTGAGATAATAATCTCTTCTCCCTCCGCCACTTCATCCACCAACTTCGCCAGTTGGTCTTTCGCTTCTTCTATGGTTACCGTTCGCATTTTTGGCGCCTCCTATTCCAAACGCTTTAGCGCGTATGTTTCATTATTATCCTGTCGACAATTTTTCTCGCCAATTCATCCTTGCCGATGACCCCGCATTCCTCAATCGAGTCGGGAGACACGATATCCGCCGTCTCTTCGTCGGACCCGAAGGAGGAGGTCGTGTTCACGACGATCAGGTCGAGGTTTTTCGCCAGGAGCTTGCGGCGGCCCTCTTCCAGATTGAGGCGGACGTCCAGGGAAAACCCGACGATGAACTTGCCCCGCCGTTCCGGCCGGTCCTTGAGGTCGGCGAGGATGTCGACGGTGCGTTTAAGCCGGAGGCACAGGTCGCCGTCCTGTTTTTTGAGTTTTTCCGTCAGGGGGTCGGCCGGGGTGTAGTCGGCGACCGCCGCGGCCATGACCAGGCTGTCCGCCCAGTCGAGCCGATCGATAACCGCCCGGTGCATATCGGCGGCCGAGCGTACCCGCAGCGTTTCGATGCCGTTGGGTGGTTCAAGCTGGGTCGGGCCGAGGATGAGGAACGGGATCCCCCCGGCCAGTTGGACCGCCCGTGCCACTTCCATCCCCATGCGGCCGCTGGAACGGTTTGTGATGAACCGGACCGGATCGATGTCTTCGGCGGTGGGGCCGGCGGTGATGAGGACACGGAGGTTTTTGGCGGCGCGCTGCACGGACTGGCCTTTCTTGACAATCGCTTTTCGCAAGATTTTGGTTCATTTCTTAAACACCCCCCCATTATGTCGGCGGACGGCGACAATGCAAGACAGAGTTGCGGCCTGGCCCCATGATTGTTACAATGCAAGTTGCCGCCGTAGCAGTTGATACCATATATACCCGTCCAACCAATCAGGGACCCTGTATGCTTGCCGTAGACATTGGAAACACCACCCTTACCATTGCCGCTTTTGCCGGAGACCTTGTTGCCTATCGCGTTTCCTTCCCCACCCGGGAGCTGGATCTGCAAACCTTCATGCTGGCCCTGCAGGAGGCGGTCGACCAGGCCGACAGTCCCGACGTCTGGATCGCTTCGGTTTTCCCGACGGCGAACGCTTTTGTCGATTCCGCCGCCGAACGTTCCGGCATGCGCCGGCATTTCATCCGGCCCGGTGCCGCGATTATTCCCAACACTCTTGCCACTCCCGAGACGACCGGCGTCGACCGCCAGCTGGCGGCGTTGGCGGCGGGGGTGTTGCATTATCCGAATCAGGCGGGCGGGCGGGGCTATTTGGTTGTCCAGTGCGGCAGCGCCGCCACGGTCGACCTGGTCGACAAACAGGGCGTTTTTCGGGGCGGTTATATTTTACCGGGTCCGGCTTTGTGGTTGCAGGGGTTGGGCAAGGCGGCGCTTTTACCGGACCTTTCGGAGGGTTCGGCCGAGGTTTATCCCGAGTGGAAGGAGATTGCCGTCGGCGACAATACCCGGGACGCCATTCTGAACGGCATGCATTTGGTGTTGCCGATGGCGGTGGCGACGGCGACGTTACTGATAAATACGCCGGACGGCGTGACCGGGGAAGGCTTGCCGGTGGCGGTGACCGGGGGGTGGGGGGAGACGGCGGTCTTGTACATGCGTTCCCACAACGTGTATGATGCGAATTTGGTGTTGCAGGGGATACGTCTTTTTGCGGAGGCGAACGCGTGAGCGGGGGCGGGGGGGAGGCGACGCACGCGGCGGAGTACCGGGTGATGCGGGGGTTGTCCTACGCGGAGGGGCTGGCTTGGCAGAAGCGTTTTTTGGCGGAGCTGGCGGATGACCCCGGGTCGCCGGGGCGGGTGATTTTTGCCGAACACCGCCCGGTGATAACTTGCGGGCGTTCGGGCGACGGGGGCAATTTGCTGGTCACGCCGGAGGAACTTGGGGCGGCGGGGATTGAGTATTACGCCAGCAATCGCGGCGGGGACGTGACTTATCACGGGCCGGGTCAGTGGACGGTGTATCCGATATTGAGGCTGGATTGGTATGGGCGGGACTTGCACCGGTATCTAAGGTTGTTGGAGGAGTGTGCGATTCGTTTTCTGGCCGCGTATGGGTTGGCGGGCGGGAGGCGGGAGGGTCTGACGGGAGCTTGGGTGGGGCGGGAGAAAGTGGCGGCGGTGGGGGTGGCGGTGACGCGGTGGGTGACGTGGCATGGGTTCGCTTTGAACATTGACCCGAATTTGTCGCGTTTTACCGGTCTTATGCATCCTTGCGGGATCAAGGCGGGGGAAGGGGGGGTGGGGAGTTTACGGAGTATAACCGGAGTGGCGTACAGCATGGAGGAAACGTTGCCGGTGTTGCAGCGGGCGGTGGGCGAAGTGTTGAGGCTGCGGTTATAGAAAGGGGGCGGCATGAAATTACGCGAAGGGGGCGGCATGATCTTACGCGGCAGCGTGTACTCGCAGGTTTTGGAGATGGACACCGGTCTGACGGTTGTCGCGCCGGCGCGGGTTGGCGTGGAAGCGGGATCTGAAGACGCGGCGGTCCAGCCGCCTTACCGTTCGTGTTACCTTCTGCACGGGCTGTGCGGCAACAGCGGGAATTTTCTGGACTATACCCTGTTGTCCCTCTACGCCAAGGAGCATCCGGCCTACTATATCATGCCGGAGGTGTCGCGGAGTTTTTACGCCGACATGCGGCGGGGACAGCGGTTTTTCACTTATGTGACGGAGGAGCTCCCTGACCTGTGCCGGCGGCTGTTCAATATTTCGCACCGGGCGGAGGACACGGCGGTGATGGGATGTTCGATGGGGGGCTACGGAGCGTTGAAGTGCGCGCTTCGCCGGCCGGATCAGTACGGATTTGCCGCCGCCTTTTCGCCGGCTGCGTTATTTCTCGGGGAGGCGTTGCCGGCCCTGCGGACGGCGGAGGGCGGGGAAAAAATGCGGGAGGAGTTTGGCGAGCAGATTTATACCGACTTGCGGGCGGTTTTCGGCGACAGTCTGGAAATGACGCCGGATGACGATGTCTGCGCCTTGGCCGCGAAGGTGGCGGGTTTTCCCCAGAAGCCGCGTTTATGCCTTTTTGTAGGCGAAAACGATTTTCTTCTGGAGGAGAACCGGCGTTTTCGGAATTTTATGGCGGACGTGAATTTGGATTTCACTTACGCCGAAGCGCCGGGACGGCACGACTGGTTTTTCTTTGACGCGGCGTTGGCGAAGGCGTTGGCGTGGTGGTGGGATAAGGAGGGGTGAGAAAAAAAAATGGAATCCTTCGACGAACGCCGTATGGCCGAAGCCCTCTCCGCCGCCCAGGACGCTTGGGAAGCCGGCGAAGTCCCGGTCGGCGCGGTTATCTACCACCGCGACCAGCTGGTCGCCCGGGCCTACAACCAACGCGAAACGTTGCAAGATCCCACCGCCCACGCCGAAATCCTCGCCATTACCCAGGCGGCGGCGGCCCTCTCTTCCTGGCGCCTGGAAGACTGCACCATGTACGTCACCCTCGAACCCTGCGCCATGTGCGCGGGCGCTTTGGTCCTGTCCCGTATTCCCCGCCTGGTCTATGGCGCGGCGGACCCTAAAGCCGGAGCTTGCGGCTCGGTCCTGGATGTCCTCGCCTGCGAACGGTTGAACCACACGGTTCATGTCGAGTCGGGGGTATTGGCGGAAGCCTGCGGCGGGATACTGAGCGATTTTTTCCGTGAACGCCGGCAAAACAAGAGCCCCGGCACAAATAAAAAAAACAACCAGGACAATTAAGCCATGCCCAAGTCAACCGACCCGGTAATCGTCGCCCTGCGGATGTCTTCCCCCCAATTCCCTGCCGTGCGGGCTATCCGTTACAAAGTTTTTGTTGAGGAGCAAAAGTGTCCCCCCGACGAGGAGTGGGATAATTACGACGCTCCCGCCGTCCATCTTTTGGCGGAAGTTTCCGGCGTCCCTGCCGGCACTTTGCGTTATTTTGACGACGGGGGCTGGTTGCATATTGGTCGTTTGGCGGTTTATTCGGAGTATCGGGGGCGGGGGATAGCGCGGGCGCTTTTGGCGCGGTGTTTGGGGGTGGCGGTGGGAGGTGGGTTTCGGCGTTCTTTTTTGAATTGACAGGTTGAAAAGATGGGGTTGTTTAGGGGGGGTTGGTTTCATGGG
>JAVBTZ010000219.1:0-26918 GCA_031555915.1 Planctomycetota bacterium | reverse complement strand
CAACGGCCAACAGGTCGGCCCCCTCGACGCCAACGGTCTGGCCCAGAAGGGCGCCGCCGGCGAACTCAGCAAAGACACCCTGGTGTGGAAACAGGGCATGCCCGGCTGGCAGAAAGCCGGCGACGTGCAGGAACTTGCGTCCCTCTTCGCGCCGCCCCCGAGCATGCCTCCGCCTCTCCCCGGCGGCAGCAACCCGGTGCCTCCCCTACCTCCATCCGGCCCCGGTACCCCCAAGGCCTGAGGACGACCCGTTCAATTTCCCGGCGGGAATTGGCGTGTGGTTTTGGGAAATATTTTAGCTAATTTAACCACAGAGACACAGAGGGCACAGAGAACCACAAACCGCTAAGGGTTTGCCCAAAATTAACTTTTACCCATTCAGAAGTTACCCAATGACCCAGAGGCATTTTCGACCAGGCGGTAAGGGCGAAAATGCCGATCCCAACGAAACACCCGGGTTAAACTGGTAAAAGTTATTTTTGGGCAAAGCCTAAACTACATTTTTTATTTCTTCTTGCCGAAATGTCATAACAAGAAATAAAATCTAAAAAGTAGTTGTAGTTCTGGCGGTTTATGGTCCTCTGTGTCCTCTGTGTCTCTGTGGTAATAATCACCCTGAAGGACCCCTGCATGGACGATCAAGCCAAGGCTGAACAAAAGGAACTCGACCAGGTCAGGAGCGGCCAAACCCGCGACACCTCCATCCCCGACGGCGCCAAACAATTCCCCTGCGTCAAATGCGGCGGCCCCCTCGTCTTTATGCCCGGTTCGACCCACCTGAAATGCCCCTACTGCGGTACGGAAAACGACATCCCCATCGACAAGGACGACAAGTCCTACCTGACCGAGCACGATTACCTCAAGGCGCTCGAGGAAGAAAACGCCCAGCAACAGTCCGACACCGCCTACCCCACCCAGGACGTCATCCGCTGCACTTATTGCGGCGCCAATACCACCATATCCGAACGCAAAACCTCCGACCTCTGCCCTTACTGCGGCCACCCCCTGGCCATGACCAACCTGTCCAAAGTCCGCCTGAACGTCCAGGCGCTGCTTCCTTTCCAAATCGACTCGGACAAAGCCCTCGGCATCTACCGCGACTGGGTCAAAAGCCGCTGGTTCGCCCCCAACGACTTCAAATGGCGCGCCACCCGCGGCGAAGCCATGAAGGGCATTTACATGCCCTACTGGACCTACGACGCCATCGCCACCTCCTATTACACCGGCCAGCGCGGCGACGTCTATTACGTCACGCAGATGGTCCCGGTAACTGTCAACGGCCGCACCACCATGCAAGCCCAGCAGGTCCCGCGCATCCGCTGGTCCCGGGTCTCCGGCAACGTCCAGGTCGGCTTCGACGATGTCCTCGTGCCAGCCGCGAAATCGGTACCGATGGAAATCCAGGACGGTCTGAAGCCGTGGAACCTGCAAAAACTCGCCCCCTTCCGCCGCGAGTTCCTGGCCGGCTTCGTCACCGAAACCTATCAGGTCGAGCTTAAAGACGGCTTCGGCCTGGCCAAAGATCGCATGCAGCCGCAAATCGTCGGGGCGATTCAACAAGACATCGGCGGCGACCAGCAACGAATCGATTCGCAAAAAACCCAGTATGCGAAAGTAACCTTCAAACACATCCTCCTGCCGGTGTGGCTCTCGGCCTATGCCTACGGCGGGGAAACGTACCGTTTCACCATCAACGCCCAAACCGGCGAAGTCTCCGGCAACCGTCCCTACAGCAAATGGAAAATCGCCCTGACCGTACTCCTCGGCCTCATTCTACTGGGGCTTATTTTCTTCGGCCTGGGCGGCCAAAACGATCTGTTCGGCTCCATGTTCGACGACGGCGGCCCTGCCCCGACCTACCAAAACGGCGGCGGCTACCCCGGCGGGGGAGGTTATCAACCCGGCGGCAGAAGTTTTCCCCAAACCGTCAGCCCCTTCCCCCAGGGTGACGGCCGTCTGTCGCCCCGCTTCCCCGAAGCTGTGAATAATAGCGGCGGTTACCAGGGCGGCGGCGGTTATCAAGGCGGTAGTAGTGGTGGTTATCAGGGCGGCAGAAATTATTAACGTGGTAAAAAAATCATCCTATAAAAAAATCCCTCCGCTGCTGCGGAGGGATTTTTTTTGCGGTCAGCAAAGCATTACCATATGGGCAAATATCAGCAACAACGCACCCGTTCTTTACCAACTAACACCCTCCGGTTGAAACCGGAGGGTGAGGGTACTCTGTCGACAGTTTGTCTGATACTAAGCCGCGCTGGAGGCAATCAGAGAGGCTTGCACTTGGTGGCTTCCGGGCCCTTGCGGCCCTGAGCCGGTTCAAATTCGACTTTCTGCCCGTCCTTGAGGGTCTTGAAGCCATCCATAACAATGTTCGAGTGATGGATGAACAGATCCTGACCGCCATCGTCCGGAACGATGAAGCCATACCCTTTTTGATCGCTGAACCACTTTACAGTTCCCGTAGCCACTCCACACCTCCATTCACAACAAATAAACTTGAAAACCTACCCGGTTTGTAAATTGGTGAGCCAGTCCGGGCGCCAAGCCCCCATCCAAATGTAACTTTATTTAACCCAATCTTGCCAAGCGTGTCAACCGTAAACATCGGACGAAAAAAAAAATTTCTTCCCGCCACCAGACAAATTTAACTTACCCTTGACAAAACGGCGGAGAGTCCCTATCTATATGGTTGTGCTGATACGGTATACCACCATAAAACCCTGACTTCGGTTGCTCCGGTATTTTTTCCCCTGCGCGATGGCAGTCAACCAATACCGACCCATCCGGTCATAGCTGCGAATAATTGCCAAGCTGTTCCTGGGCTCAACCTTATTTCATCTGCCACTTACGCTTGAATTAAAATAAGAACGGCTCGCCAATGTCTCTTTTGCAAAAACTGACTGCCAGCATAAAGGCCAAACTGTTCCTGGGCTTCGGCCTTGTAGCCCTCATCGCCCTTATCGCCGGCATCAGCAGCCTCATCCCCTTCAACCGGCTGGAAAGCTCCATGCGCCACATCGGGCATGACAACCTCCAATCGCTCCTGCGCATCTCCACCATCAAAGAAGCCCAATCCGCCATCATGGCTTCCGAACGCACCCTGCTCATACGCCAGCTCGCCGACCAGGATATCCGCCAACGCAACTATCAGGATATCGAAAAAGCTTACAAAGACGCCCAGACCGCTTCGGAAGGCTTCGAAAAACTCGGCCTCACCCCCGACCAACTGGCCGCCTGGCGGGCTTTCCGCCAAGCTTGGGACGCCTGGACCGCCAAACAGAACGAACTTCTGGACATCCTCCATAAACAGGAGGAACTCCTCAGCCAAGGCATCCGCGGCGGGCGCCAGTTCGACCGCATCGCCAACCAGGCCTTCGACCTCGCCTTTTCGGAACTGCGCGAATACCGCGACCAGGCCAATCAGCACCTGGACGAGCTGGTGGACATGATTCGCGACAACGCCGTCGCCGCCGTCGACTCCTCCCTCCACACCGCCCAAACTTACTCCCGCTGGCAGATTTTCTTCGTCATCGCCGCGTTTCTCCTTTCGGTCATCCTCGGCCTCATGCTCTCCAACCGCATTTCCCGGCCGATCCTCGCCGGGGTCACCCATATCGCCCGGGTCGCCGACGGCAACCTCCGCCATAACGTCGAGCCAGAACTCCTGGCGCACCGCGGCGAAACCGGCCTCCTCGCCAACGCCATTCAAAAATTGATTGAAAGCCAGCGGAAGGAAGTCGGCGTCTTCAAGTCCATCGCCGACGGCGATTACACCAGCCGGCTGGAAATGCGTTCGAACCAGGACGAACTTGGCCTGGCGGTGGGGCAAATGCTTAATGTCACCAACGAAACCCTGCAGCAGGTGAACGTGGCGGTAAGCCAGGTCACCAGCGGCGCCAGCGCCATCAACAACGCCAGCCAGACCCTGTCCCAGGGAGCGATTGAAACGGCGTCGTCACTGGAGGAAATCTCCGCCTCCGTAACGCAAATCGGCGAGAAAACCCGCGCCAACGCCTCTTCCGCCGATGTCGCCGACAAACTGGCCGCGGCCAGCCGCGCCGCCGTCGACCGCGGCTACGACGCGGTGGCGGAAATGATTTCCGCCATGAAGGACCTCCAAGCCACCAGCGCGCAAATCGCCGCCGTGGTAAAATTGATTGACGACATCGCCTTCCAGACCAACCTCCTGGCCCTTAACGCCGCCGTGGAGGCGGCCAGGGCGGGGCGGCACGGACGGGGCTTCTCCATCGTCGCCGACGAAGTGCGGAGTCTGGCCGGACGGTCCGCGAAAGCGGCCCAGGACACGGCCCAGATGCTGGAGGTGACGGTGGCGAAACTGGAGAAGGGCGCCACCCTGGCGGAGCACACCGACAGCGTCCTCAGGGAAATTGTCGATAACGCAGGGAAAGTGGCGGATCTTTTCCAGGAAATCGCCAAATCCTCGAACGAACAGTCGAACGGCATCGGCCAAATCGCGAACGGCCTGGCGCAAATCGACCGGGTCACCCAGCATAACACCCTCTCCGCCAGTGAAACCGCCTCGGCGGCGATTGCCCTTCTGCGCCAGGCCGAAGCGCTTCGCAACATGATGGAGCGGTTCCGTCTGCGCGGGGGCGACCTAAGGGAGGCGGCTTCCTATCTGCGTAATGAAGCCCTGAAACCGCCGGACGCCACTACGAAAGCGCGCTACCAGGTCGGCCTCTCCGGCCCGGCCCCGGCCAAGCCCGCCGCCGCAAACGGGATAAAAACTCCGATCCGTCAACCCGGTTCCTCCAAACCCACCGGGACGTCATCGCGTACCGAGCATGGCCTCCGCTTGAAAACCCTGCGTCCCACGACGCAAAATCCGGCGCTTAGCAATAAGCTTAACCTTGAATAAGGCCCCACACCCCAACCCCAGCCGCCCGCATTCGCTAGAAAATCAACCTGCCATGAGTCTCTACGTCACCATCCCCGATACCTTCAACGGTCCCCTCGGCCTCCTTCACAGTCTCATCCTCCGCGACGAAATCGACATCTACGACATTCCCATCGCCAAGCTCCTGGCCAGTTATCTGGAGGAGATATCCCGGCTGGACATGGTCAACGTCGACGAAGGGGCGGAATTTCTCGATCTCGCCTCGCGCCTGATGGAAATCAAACTCCGGCTCCTGGTGCCGCCGGAGGAAGGCGAGGAGGGGGAGGAAGGGGAGGAGGACAATTTCGACCCCAGGTCGGGATTGGTGGCGGCCTTGTTGGAATACCGCCGCTTCAAGGATGCGGCGCGGCTTTTGGGAGAACTGGCGGAGGAACAGTCCCGGCGTTTTCCCCGGGTGTCGCCGCGTATGGAATTCCGCATCGTCGACCCCGATTACGGTTCGAACGGCGACATGGACTACAATGATTTAAGCGCCGCCTTCGAGTCGCTTCTGGCCCAGTTGTTGTCCAACGATCAATTCGCGCCGGAAGTGGTGGAGACCCAGGAAATCCCCATTTCCACCCGTATGGAGCAAATCGAAATGGTCCTGCAGGAAAAGGGCCGGATGCGGTTTTCGTTCCTCCTGTCGGGGATTCCCGACCGGTTTGAGATGCTGGGTTTATTCATAGCCATGCTGGAACTTATGCGCCAGGGCAAACTCATGGCGAGGCAAACAGACGGCTTTTCCGACATTATCCTGGAGAAGCGGGAACCTTCCGCCAAACCGACGGATACGGCCGAAGGAAGGGTCGTACCATTCCCCGCCTGGCGGGTAAGCCGGTGTTTTCCCTGGGCTGGCAGATGGGCCGGCAGGCATTTACCAACGGCGGCGGCGGGATGGCAGGGCGGCCTTTTTGCCAAAATCCCGGCGGAAACTTCCTGCCCTGGGCAGCGAATACCGGCGCTTAAGCCGCTTTTCGCCCTTACCGGCGGCAAAAGCGGCGCGTCCCCCGCTGCCGGCGGCAAGGTGAAACCGGGGCCGGCCGCCGTGTTTCCCAGGGCGTTTTCCCTGCTAACGCAAAGGGGCATGCCATGATTAACGCCGGACCCGATTCCAAGGACAACGACCTCAGCGTAATCGTGCCGGCGGCGGGCCTAAGCGAACGCATGGGAGGGGAAGTGCGTAAGCCCTTTCTTACCCTCGGCGGCGAGGAGATACTTTTACGGACCTGCCGCAAACTGGCCAAGCTGCGGAGACTGCTGGAAATCATCGTCGTGGTCCATCCTGACGACGTGGCGTACTTGCAGGATGAACGTTGGGAGGAACTGCACGAGGCCGGAGTGGAACTGGTGGTGGCGGGGGGCGAGTCCAGGGCGGAATCGGTGTGGAACGGTTTGGAAGTGGTGGGAGCCAAGGCGGAGATGGTGGCGGTGCATGATGCGGTGCGGCCGTTCTTCGCCGTGGATTTGGCGGAGGCGCTAGTGGAGACGGCGCGGCGGGTCGGGGCGGCCATTCCGGTGCGGCCGCTGGCGGACACGGTAAAGCGGGTCGCGGGCGACCGGGTGGAGGAGACGGTGCGGCGAACCGGCCTCATGCGGGTGGGGACGCCGCAGGTTTTCCGGTCGGACGTATTGATTGAAGCTTACGAATACGGCCGGCGCACCGGCGGGCTCAGCGGCAGGATAACGGACGACGCGCAATTGGTCGAGGAAATGGGGGGGGAGGTCGGCGCGGTGCTGGACAGCGAATACAACATCAAGATAACGTCTCCGGCGGATCTGCGCTTGGCCGAAGCGCTCTTGGCCGCGGGTTTGGCCGAGTGAAAGTCCAAAATGGAAAGGGCTTTTGCATGACCCTCATTACCAAGAATGCAGCCAAAAACACCAAACACGCCAAAAATTATAAGCCGCCTTTGGACATGATTATCAATACCAAAGCCTCGGATAAATTTCGTTCTCTCCCGATAGAAGAACGCGAAGCCATTCTTGAGGAGTTCCGTGCGGCTTTCGCTCCGGTATTTGCCGATCTAACCGTTGACGAATTCATTGCCGAGCGGCACAAAGAAGAAGAGCATGAGGCATAGAATGGTTTGCGATAGCTCGGCGCTGGTTGCCTATTGGCGTAATGAGCCAGGCTGGGATGTAACCATGGCCCATTTGCGTAACGGGGGTTGTGTTATGCACGAAATCAATATCAGCGAGATCGCCTTTACCATACCAAGAAAAAACCCCGAGGATTGGTCGGCTCATACCGCTTTTGCCTGGCTGGAACGGGTTGGGATCATTGCAGTTGAAGGATTCAACCGTCGATGGTCGGAAATTGTTGCCGACATACGAATTGTTGCACCGGCTCTTAATATCGGTGACGGTGTGGCGGTTGCATTAGCTGCTTCGCTGCAAATACCAGTCTTAACGGCGGATAAAGCGTTTCTCGCCGCTAGGGATTTTGCCAGAATTGAGCTGATTCGATAAATCTTGCCAAAGTCGATAAAATCATGAATGCCCTATCCGCCAGCCAACCCACTCCCTTGCGAATCATCTATGTCAAACTGGTCGCCGTAGGCGCCATTTGGGGCGGCACCTTTGTCGCTGGACGTTATTTGGGGGGAGAAATTCCACCCCTGATTTCCGCCACCACCCGCTTTGTCATTTCCAGCCTGGTCCTATTGGCTTACCTCCTCATCAGCAAAACCCCCATCCTAATTCCCCACGGGAAACAACTCCTGCACTTGGCTATCCTGGGTTTCTTCGGCATCTTCGCCTATACTATTTTCTTGTTTTACGGCCTCAGCTACACCACCGCCTCCCGCGCCTCCCTCATAGTCGCCATGAACCCCGCCATGATTGCCCTGGCCTCCTGGATTTTTCTGCACGAACGCCTGCGACCCCGGCAAAGCGTCGGCATCCTGTTTTGCCTGGTCGGGTCGGGTCTGGTCATCGCCAGCCGCAGTCCGGACAGCCTGAGCGGCTCCCTTATGGGCGATTGCATCCTCCTCGGCTGCATAGTCTGTTGGGTCGTTTACACGGTCTGCTCCCGCAGCTTGTCAGGGTCGTTTGGACCGTTGTTGACGGTCAGTTACGCCATCTGGCTGGGAACCGCCATGCTGATCGTGGCCAGCCTGCTGACCTTGCAGGAACCAATTGTCCCCACCCTGGCGAACCTGTCCGCCGGCCAATGGTTCAGCCTGGTCTACCTGGGTTTTTTAGGCTCGGCCATGGCGCAAATTTGGTATTATGACGCCATCCGGCGAATCGGCGCGACGCGTACCGGCGCCTTTATCGCCTTGAATCCCGTTACCGCCGTGTTGTTCGGCGTGTTGCTGTTCGGCGAAAAACTTACCCCAAGCATCGGTCTGGGCGGCGGCTTGGCGGTCCTGGGGATTTATCTTTGTAATAGCTTCAGGGGACCGAATCGTTAAGGCGCTCGCCCCCGCCCTTAGCCAATATCCCTTCCAACGCCCGGCGGTAGGCGCTAAACGCCTCGTCGCCGAACAAGACCATCCGCACCAACCCGGGAACCGCGTTAACCGCCAGGAAAGCCGCGATTTCCCCCAGCGCCACCGCCGCCGCCAAAGCCAGGGGATAACCGTACACGCCGGTCGAAATACTGGGGAACGCCACCGTCCGGCAGGCATGCTCCCGCGCCAGTTCCAGGGCTGTACGGTAACAGGACGCCAACAACTCCGCCTCGCCATGTTCGCCCCCACGCCATATCGGCCCCACTGTATGCAGTACATAACGGGCCCGTAAATCACCCGCTCCGGTTAAAACGGTCTGGCCGGTCGGACAATGGCCTATCTGCCGGCACTCCTGCATGATCCGCGGTCCGCCCCGGCGGTGAATCGCTCCGTCCACCCCTCCCCCGCCCGCCAAGGCGCTGTTCGCCGCATTCACTATCGCGTCCACCTCCTGCAAGGTGATGTCACCTGCCACCAATTCCAAGATTCCCCGGCCGAAACGAGCCTGCATAACCATCCCCCCCGCAAAAATTCCTTGCCCAAAAGGTACAGGAAAAATATGATTACTTTTCGGTGAAAGTTGAAAAATCGGAGGTTCCGCCCATGCCCGACCGCAAGAAAATCATACATATCGCCTCGCACGACCACAACTGGGAATTGTTCGCCCGCATCGCCGCTTTGGCGGCGGCGCTACGGGAGCATGGCTTCGCTTCGACCATCCTGCTGCCGGAACAGTCGCACGGCTGGGATTTGGCCGAAGCCTCCGGCGTCGAAGCCACCCCCTTTCTGCTCGAACGCAGCCTGAATCCCCTGCGCTGGAAGGCGTTGGCCGATGCCGTCGCCCAGTCCGACGCCGGCATTGTCCACCTCCACGACCCGGTCGCCGCCGCCATGCTGGCCCGCGCGCGCTGGTTCATGCCCAAGGTTAAAATCGTCGCCTCCAGGTATTACCTGGATGGCCAGCCCGGCGGCGGGGAATTCGGACGCGAGGTCGCGGCGGTGCTTTGCCCTTCGGAAGCGGTGGCGAAATTGTTCCGGGCCAAGAACGCCGGCGACAAGCTGCGGGTGGCTTATGCCGGGGTCAATCTGGCGGCGGCGGATCGGGCGGTCGAGGAACGGGACGGCATCCGCGCGACTTTCCGCGACAAGTATTGTCCCGGCAAGGAAAAACCCCTGTTCATCCTGAACATTGCGCCCCTGGACGGCCAGGGGGGACAGGAGGAGCTTTTGGAGGTTTGGCAGGAAGTCATGGCGGTCCGCAACCAATGCCATTTGTTCCTTATGGGCGAAGGCGAGGGCCAAAGGGAAATCGAACGCCTGCGGAAAATCATGGCGCTGGAGAAGGACGTCACCCTGCTGGAACCGGACCGCGCGTACATCCGGTTGATTGCGGCGGCGGATTTGTATGTGGGGCTGGCGAAAAACGACGGGGCCGGGTTTATCGCCGAATCGGCCCTTGCGGCGGGCCGGGGGGTGTTGTTGCGGGATAGCGGCTGTTTCCCTGAACTGATCGAGGATGGGAAGAGCGGAATTTTGTTGCGGGACAACGCCAACTTGCAGGAGACGCTGCTGGAATGCATCAAGAACCGTTCTGAACGCGAACAGATGGGAAAAGCGGCGAAAGAGCGGGCGCGTACACTTTTTGACATAAACACGATCGCGGGGAAAATGGCGGAGGTGTATGACGCTTGACCGAAGGGCGGCAAATCAAACTCGTGCAATACACTCGCCGCGTATAAAAAAGGAACAACCAGGAATATCCCGGTTGTTCCGTGTAATTTTATTGGGGCAGCTCTAAAAATGCTATTTTTAGAGGTGCCCATTGGCCCCTGCGGTCGGCTTATTGGTAGGCGCCGTAGGTTATGGGTTCGATGCCGGTGATGGTGGACTGAATCGGTTCGTAGCTGGTGGTGGTGCCGTAACTGGCGTTGTCGTAAGTGTTTACCGTCGCAGGCTGGCCTGAAGTGTAATCCATTCCGGCCGGGGCTCCCCCACTGGCGCCGAACATGCTGGTTTGGGCGGGGTCGATAAGGATGTCGACGCGGCGGTTCAGGCGTTTGGAGGCGCGGTCGACGTTCGGGGCCACCGGTTTCAAATCGCCCCAACCGGTGGGATACATGAGTTCCGGCGGGTATCCCGCTTTCCGCAGTTCGTCGACCACCGCCTTGGCGCGGAGAAGCGACAAATGCAGGTTGTCGTTAATCCCCTTGGAACGGAGTGCCGGATTCTTAATCGGGTCGTTATCGGTATAACCCACCACCATCAGCGGCAGGTTTTCGCCGGCGAGAATCTCCGCCATGCGCCTGACCGCCGAACGGGCGTGATTGTTCAAATCATACTTGCCGGAGTCGAAGAAAAAGTCGCCCGGCAGTTCCAGCCTGTTCCCCACCACCACCCCGCCGAACTGTTCAGCCAAGGCCGACAACTGCTGGGCGATCCGCTCGGGGAGCGCCCGGGACGCGACCGGCATGACCGGGGGCGGCACGGCGGCGGCGGCGGCGACCTGGTTGGTGTAACGGGCCGCTTCCATGGCGTTCGTCGCCAGGGCGCGGAGGCGGGGGATTTCCCCCTCGTAGACGCCGATTTTCCGGTTGGCGGCTTCGAGTTCGAGATTGACCCGTTCCACCCTGCCGTTCGCTTCGGCGACGGTCACCTGGTTATTCCGGGCGTCGTTTTCGTATTGGATGAGCAGTTGTTTCAACCGGGCGTTTTCGTCTTCCACATAATAGGCGTATTCGTCTTCCTGACGCTGGCAGCCGGCCAATAGCATCGCCGTCAGGGCAAATACCAGAGCCGTAATGGATAACCTTGACCGCATGGATACACTCCCTTGATGAAAAATACGCACGGTCCGGCAGCCTTGGGGTCGGGCTCCCTAGCCCTGCGGCCCACTCCGTGACCGCCCCCTTGGCGTGATGCCTCCCCGGCATTGCCGTATATGGGCATTACTTCCCATGGTACTGGCGTTCCTTTCAGGGATTTTAGCATTTTTTCCTTTTTCCTCCACAGCCTGCTGGAAAAAAAAAGATGACCGTTCGCGTCTTCGGTTTCAAGGCGGAAATGTGAACATTCCATCCATTGCACCACAGTACGACTGTCATTCCGAACGGTAGTGAGGAATCCAGGGTCGAGAGTGGCTTAGTATAAACTCTTGCATTGGGGGCGGCGGTACTTCTTCTTTCCCTACCGCGACAACAGGGTAATTCCACTGCCGTCAGCGCTTTGCCCCCTGGATTCCGGCTAAACCGCCCGTTGGGGGTGCAGCATTCGTTTATACCGCCGGAATGACGAGTGGGGAGGGTTCCGGCGTAGCAGGGTGCGGAGCTGCGTAACAGAGTTGAGATGCGCCCAATGGCGCTGAAATAAGGACAACCCGATGCAACTCCCCCAAAATTACTCCCGGTCTAGCCATTGACCTGCTTCCCTTCTACCTTATAATCGTATAGATTGCGATAATCGGATAGATTGCGCCGGCAGGAGCGCGCCCCATTGTTAACGCCAAAGACTGGACCCCTATGCCCGCCCCCCTCCCCAAACCCATACGCACCGGCAACCTGGCGGAGGTCTTCCAGGTCGCCTTTCCCCTCATCATGTCGGCCGGGACCTTCGCCTTCAAACTGTTCTGCGACCGCCTGATGCTGGCCTGGTATGCGGAGGACGGCATAGCCGCCGCCTTGTCGGCGGGGAATTGCGCTTTCATGATGGCCAGCTTCTTCATGGGCGTGGCCAATTACGCCAATGCCTTTGTCGCACAATACTCCGGCGCCGGCCGGAACGACCGCACCGGCCTGGCGGTATGGCAGGCGGTCCTCTTCAGTTTGGTCGCCGGGATGCTTCTTTCGCTCACGGCTTATTTCACCTCCGGGCTTTTTTATAAACTCGGCCACGCCCCCGCCCTGGCCGGACTCGAAGAAGGCTATTTCCTGGTCCTGAATACCGGCGTCGTCTTCGCGCTCCTGAACTCCAGCCTGATGTGTTTCTGGACCGGCCGCAACCAAACCTGGGTGGTGGTCATGGTCGGCTTCGCCAGCATTATGCTTAACGTCGCCTTCAACTGGGCCTTGATTTTCGGGGCCGAAGGGAGCGCCTACCTCAACCACGCGCCCTGGCCTTTTCCCGGACTCGGCGCCGGCCTGAACGCTTTCGCGGCCTGGCTGGGGAGCCCCCGGCTGGGAGTGGTCGGGGCCGGGCTCTCCACCATCGGCACCGACGCCCTGAGCGCCATCGTTTTCCTGGTCCTCTTTCTCCGCCGGGACAACCGCCGCCGCTTCGGCACCTGGCCGGCCCGCCTGTTCAACGGCAAGCTGCTCTGGCGCATGCTCCGCTTCGGCTTCGGGAACGGCATGCAACTCCTGCTGGACATCGGCTCCTTCGCCGTTTTCCTCCTTATCATGGCGCGTTACGGCGTGGTGAACGGGGCCAACGTCGGCGCCGCCACCGGGGTAGCCATCACCCTGAACGGGGTCGCCTTCATTCCCATGCTGGGGATTGGCTCGGCCGCCTCGATTCTGGTCGGACACGGCATCGGCGCCCGGGACATCCCCTTTGCCGAACGCGCGGTCAAGAACGCGCGGATCCTCATCATGGCTTACATGATAGGCATGAGCATCCTGTTTGAAATCTACCCCCAATTCCTGGTTTCGTTTTTCTCGCCGGAAGGGGCCTTGTCGGCGGCGACCGGACAAATGGCGGCGAACTTTGTCCGCTTCGCCGGGGTTTTCTGCCTGTTCGACGGCATATTCATCCTTTACGGCAACGCCATTCGCGGCGCCGGCGACACCAAGTTCTCCATGTACGTCATGGCGTTCGCCGGCTGGTTTCTCTTTGCCATTCCCTGCCTGGTCGCCTATTATCTGGGGGCGGACCAATACGTACTTTGGATCATCATCGTCTTGTATTCCTTCTTTTCGGCGCTGATTTTCTACTGGCGCTACCGGCAGGGCAAATGGAAGGGGATGCAAGTCATCGAGGACGTCAAAGCCTCGCAACGATTGGGCGCCTCCAGCGTCAGACTATCGACCCCGGTGGCGACCGAAGAAGCGGTCTTCAGCCTGCCCGGGGCCGAAATGGGGGAGGAAGAAGATGGCGACAACGGAGGTAAAGCATGAAAAAACTCCTTGGGAATGGCGTCGGCGGCAGGAAAATGGCGGCGGGGCGCTGGCTCGGGCTCGGACTGGCTTTGACGTTGACGTTGACGTTGGGAACGGTGGACGCGATGGATTATGTGGTTGACGCCAGTCAGCCGGCAGACCCCACCAAGGGTGAGTTTCAGACTTTGAAAGCGTTGCGGGCCAACACGTCCACCTGGACAGCCACCGACAGTATCACCCTCAAGGGCAGCGACAGTTCGTTGACGCAAAACTTCAATTTTGGCGCTAACGCCGTTACCTTCAAGGGTTATGGCACGGTGTCGCCGGCGGCGGGCAATACTAACTTCGCCTCTGGCACGGCTATCACCCTTGAGGCGGCGGCCGGCCAGACTTTGGTTTTTTCGGGGTTTAGTGACAATACCAGTTGGGGCGGGGTGGTGAATGGCAGGACCGGTTCGGTAACAGTAAAAAGCGGTGGCAGTTACGGCGGGGTGGTTTTTAGCAATAATCAGGTGACGGGTATCGCTGCATGTGGCGGGGCGATTGACGCCGGGCAAAACGTCACGGTCGGCGCCAATGCCACCTTCACCTCGAACTCGGCGTATGGCAATACCTACAGCTATGGCGGGGCGATTCACGCCGGGCAAAAGGTCACAATCGGCGCCAACAGTTATTTTAGTGGTAATACTACAACGATTAAAGAGGGTAGGGGTGGCGCGATATATGCCAAAGAAGTCAGTATTGCAGGAAACACCCTTTTTACCGGCAATAAGGCTGAGACGGCCGGCGGTGCCATTTACCTACTCACAAGTGGGGTAGGCAGTTTCGACACCACCCTTGGCGACATAGCTTTCACCGACAACACTGCTAAAAACAGCCGAAATTCGCTAGCTCTGCATTCTCAAGTCCACCTCGACCTCAAGGGCGACCATAACCTCTACTTCGACGACCCCATCAGTTACATGGCTAGCGGCAACAGCCTGACGAAAAGCGGCGCGGGGTTGGTGCAGTTTGTTGGGGATAGCTTCTTGAACTCGAACAATCAACCCAACGGCGAAGTGAAGGTCGAAAACGGCACTTTCCGCGTCGTCAGCGGCGCCAGCTTCAGCACCGGCGGCAGTGACGGTAAAAAGTTCAATGTCACCAAAACCGACGGCACCACCTACGGTACCTTGGCCGGCGGCGGTCAGGTTACCTCATTTAACGGCTTTGACATAAAGGGCACCCTTTCCCCCGATTCGGACCGCTTCGAAATCCCGGTCTGGACCGCCGGCGTCAACGAGTTCGCACCGGGCCGGACTACGATAATGGGTTCCGCCCGTGTCGGTACCCTGGAACTCAGAGGCGACACCGCGTTAACCAACGCCACCCTGGCGGTTGACATCGACGCGGCCTCGACTACCCAGAAGACGGATAAGGTTGTGATAACCGGGGCGGTATCCGGTTCGATTGGCAAGGTGGATTTGCAAAGCTGGGGAGTGGTTACCAACGAGACCGTCCTGACCGCCAGCAGCGGCGGGGTAACCGCCAACCTAACCCTTCCTGTTATCCTTCCCATTCCTACTCCTTATCCCTATACCCTGCTTGGCCAAGACCTGCCGGCTGGCTTTACCGCCGAACTCACAAAACACGACGACAAAACCGTGCAGTTGACCACCAATCAAGCTACCGACAGCCGCATCCTCTACTGGCGCAACGGCAGCACCGGCACTTGGAACATGGTTGATAATAAATGGTATGTCAATAACGTGCCTCCCCTAGTCTCGTTCCTCCCAACCGACTACACCGTCTTCGACGCCAGCCAAAACGCCGACGTCACCGTCGCCGGCACCGGCCAGCAAACCAGCGGCATGCTGATTAGCGGCGGCAGCCATACCTTCAACGGAGCCAATAGCGCCACCACTATCTACGGTTTTGATACCAACAAAAATCTCGACGTTACCTCACTCAATCTCCCCACCGGCGCCAAAACTGGGCGTCTTAACCTCACCGGCGGCACGACTACCATGAACCTCGCCACCGGCTTCATCCACGGCACCCGCTTCAACGTCGACGAAAACAACGCAGCGATTTTCGACCTACGTCACAACCAAGCCCTCGGCAGTTGGGCACAACAAGGTACCGGCGCCAATGATGATAATAATAACGAAGCGTTCCTCAATTCCTCTGGCATCGTCCTCGTCACCGGCAAAGGACAAACCACTATCAAGATTGGTTACGACAGCCAAGACCGCACCATAAAAAACCGTTTCGGAATAGGCATTCCGGTCGCGGTCGGCAACTACAGCATTGACAAGATAGGTAACCTTAAGTTTGACATTAACCAAGGCAAAACCCTCACCATCGACGGCGTAAGACACACAGCCACCTCGCAAGATTTATGCGACGGCGGCGCCATAAATGTGCGTTGGGTACAGGGCGGTCCAAACCAACCCTTAACCTTCAGCGGCAACGGCAACCTGATTTTCTCCAACAATCAAACCACCAATGGTAACGGCGGCGCCGTGGGGTTGGCTGACCAATCAAGTAGCGCCGTCCTTGATTTCTCCAACTTGGCCACCCTCACCTTCACTTCCAACAAGTCGATTAATGGGGACGGAGGGGCGATTTTCTCCAAGGGAAAGCTCTCGGTCGGCAGCCGCAGTTATTTTAACGGCAACATCGCTGGTCGTCGCGGCGGCGCGATAGATGCCTACAGTAAAACCACTATCAACGGCAACACCTTTGTTACCGGTAATACGACCCAGCAAAATGTCAGCCCAGGCGGCGGCGGCGCCATTCACCTGGACGGCGACGCCAGCGAATTCAACACCACAGACGGCGACATCGCCTTCGACGGCAACAAGGCAAACAACGCCCCCAATTCGGTCTTTCTGAATTCCAACGTCGCCCTCACCCTCAGTGGTCCCAACAATATCTACTTCGATGACCCCATCGATAGATCCTCCCATAACAATAGCCTGAAGAAAACCGGCACCGGCATAGTCCAGTTCTTGGGCGATAACCGCCTCAACCTCGACACTGGCATTAACGGCGAGGTGACGGTCTCCGGCGGCACTTTCCGCGTCGTCAGCGGCGCCAGCTTTGCCACCGGCGGCAATGACGGTAAGAAGTTCAACCTCACCGCCGGCACCCTGGCTGGCGGCGGCACGATTAGCTCTTCAAACGGCTTCAGCATCGCCGGCAGCATTGCCCCTGATTCCGCCCGCTTCGCCATCCCCGATTACGTCGATAAAAACCATCCCGAAGCCACCCCCAACAACTACAACTATTTCAAATCCGCCGACACCACCATC
This sequence comes from Planctomycetota bacterium, assembly GCA_031555915.1. Lineage (GTDB taxonomy): Bacteria > Planctomycetota > SZUA-567 > SZUA-567 > SZUA-567 > JAJBSZ01. Next base: position 10,177 of record JAVBTZ010000219.1, on the reverse strand, counting down.
CCCGCCGCCAACCGGATCGGCACCCTCACCCTGGTGGGTAACGTCAAACTGGAGACCGACGCCAAGCTTAAAGTAGACCTCGGAACCGGCAACGCATGCGACCGCCTGGAAATCACCGGCGAGGTTGTCGCCGACTCCACCCTCACCGTAAGCGTCAATCCCGCCAGCGAAACCGCCGGCAGATTCACCATCATGAAAGCCAATAATGACCTCGCCACCAAACTGACTTTCAACCGCACCGTCGCCACCAGCCCGCATTACACCGGCACCATCAACTTGGCGGTTGGCAATAAAGAGCTCTGGCTCAACATGGAGCAAAACCTCTTCGACCTGACCTGGACCGGCCTCGACGACGGCGTCTGGGCCAGTAACGCCACCCAACATGCCAACTGGATAAATGCCGCCGGCACCGTCCGTACCTTCCTCAACAACAACGCCGTCCTCTTCGCCGACACCTACACGGATGGCGGCGTCGTAAAAACGGTCGGCAAAAAAATCGTCAGCGTCGCCCCCGCCGGCGTTAGCGTCGGCGACCTGACCGTCACCGGCTCCGGCTACCGCTTCAACCTGACCGCCGGCAACAACGCCGTTCCCATCACCTCCGCCAGCAAAGCGGCCCTGCACCTCGACAGCAAAATCAACCTGAACGGCTACACCCCCAATGCCGGCGACAACCTCGTCACCAAACCGTTCAACACCTACACCCTCATCCGTGCCGACACCACCGTCACCGGCTTCAACCTCGCCAACCTCACCGTCGCCGGCGAAGCCAAACCCGATTTCATCTCCTATGTCAACACCCATTTCGGCGGCGACAAAAAGGAATTATTTGTCGACCTCGGCCTGTCCTGGTACTCCCGGACCGCCGCAGCCGCCCACGGCGACTTCACCCTCATCCCCGGCGAAACCTTCACCCTCGGCGCCGTCCTCCAGGACAACTCCCCCTCCACCACCAAACGCCCCGGCTGGGACGGCAAATCCCTCACCAAGAAAGGCGCCGGCCAACTCATCCTCACCGCCCGCAACACCTACCCCGGCGACACCCTCCTGCAAGCCGGCACCCTGGCCCTGGCCGGGGCCGGTTCCATCGCCGACTCCGCCGGCCTGCGCATGACCCCCGGCACCACCTTCGACCTCGCCCGCATCGCCGCCCCCACCACCACCGTAAAAGAACTGTCCATCTCCGGCACCGGCTCCCAGGTCGTCGGCGCCCCCGGCCACACCCTCGACCTCACCGCTAGCCGCATCCTTTTCGACCTCACCGGACTCGGAGCCGGCGCCCTCGCCCTACAGTCCAACCAAGCAATCAACATCGGCGACAACACCCAATTCAGCATCACCGGCCTCTCCCCCGCCCTCACCACCGGCCAAACCCTCACCCTCATCCAGAGCGTCGCCCCCTCCCTCTTCGCCGACCGCGGCGTCAATATCGGCGGCACCGACTACATTATCCGCCTAAACGGCCAAGACCTCATCCTCACCCCCGATTCCACCCCTCCTCCCCCTCCTCCTCCTCCGCCGCCGCCGCCGCCGCCTCCTCCGCCTCCTCCTCCTCCGCCGCCGCCGCCCGGCCCCAAGTCCTTCCAGGAGGAGTCCGACAACTACTTCGACCCGCGCGGCACCAACAACCCCAATCTCCACGACGGCTCCGGTTTCCTCGACGATCTGGTCGCCGACGGCGCGCTCACGCCGCAAGACCTGGCCCAGTTCCAGGAGCTCTTCGACCACGCCCTTTCCCTCGGCGGCGCCGACGCCCCGCACGCCCTCCAACAACTCTACGGCGCCTATGGCGCCTACGCCAACACCCCCCTACGCACCGACGCCGACCGCTTCCGCCGCCTCTGGCAGGCCCGCAACCACTCCCGCCTGCTCGACTCCGCCTGTCCTCCCATCGACCCCTGCGCCTATGCCTGCGGCGGCTCCTGTACCGAGTCCGACGCCGTTTCGGTCTACGCCGTCCGCGCCGTGGTCCCGTGCGGGCGTTCCAGCCTGTGGGCTTCCGGCTTCGGCTCTTGGGCCAAGCAGGACGCCCGGGACAACCTCTCCGGCTACAAATACGACTCCCAAGGCTTCGCCCTCGGCTTCGAGCACGCCTTCAATAACAACCTGCAAATCGGCCTCGCCGCCTCCTACTCGCGCGGCAAACTAAAACAGGACGACTTCCGCTACGAAAACAAACCGGACATTTTCAACCTCGCCCTCTACGGCCTCTACACCCACGCAAGCGGCTTCTACGCCCAAGCCGGCCTCGCCTACGGCCACGCCTGGAACGACTATCAGGTCAACCTGCTGGGTTACGCCGGCGGATGGAAGGCGGGGAAATACGCCTCCTACGCCTTCTCCGCCACGGCGGAAGCGGGGTACGCCTTCCCTCTCGCGGGCGGCTTCGCCGTCACCCCGTCCGTGGGGATCGAGTACGATCGGCTCAGCAATTCCGGCTGGACGGAAAAGGTCTCCTCCCCCCGCTTCAAGGCCAACCGCTTCGAATCCGCCCACGACGACACTCTCGCCTTCCCCGTCGGGGTCCGTCTCAACCGGCGGTTCTCCTTCGGCACCCAAGGCGGCTATCTGGCGCCCGAAGTCCGCGCCGCTTTCGTCCCGGTCGCGCGGCAGTCCCGCCCCGCCGTGAAAGCCGGTTACGCCGGCCTGCCCGGGAGCGTCACCCTGCTCGGCGTCGACCCGGGAAGCCACTACTGGCGCTTCGGCGCCGGGCTAAGCGGCCGCATCAACGAACGCGTCGACTTCCGCGTCGACTACGACTTCGACACCCGCCCCGGTTACCGCGGCCATAATGTGCAAGCCGCCCTGGGGGTGTCGTTCTGAATTGGTGGTTCTCCGTGTCCTTTGCGATCTCTGTGGCAAGTATAAAAAACGGCCGCCCGAGAGCGGCCGTTTTATTTATTCGGGTAAAACCGGGTTGGCCCTTGGCGCTTCAAATAAACCCGAGCAGCCTCGGCAGGAACAAACTCACCTCGGGCACAAAGGATATGACGGCAACCACGGCAAAACCGATAAAGATCAACGGCAAACTACTCCGCACCAACCGCTCGAACTTGAGCCTCCCCACGCTCGCCACCGCGTACAACACCACCCCCACCGGCGGCGTCACCAAACCGATTGCCAAATTGACCAAAAGAATCATGGCGAATTGCACCGGATGCATTCCCGCCTTCACCATGATCGGCGCCAGTATCGGCGCAAAAAGAATGATCGCGGCCCCTGTCTCCATCCACATGCCGATGATGACCAGCAGGACATTCACCAGCAGGGTCAGGACCACCAGGCTGTCGGAAAGGCCCAGCATGAAGCTGGCGATGCGGTCGGGAATCCGGTGCATCCCGAGAGCCCAGGCAAACACCGAAGAGAAGGCGATAATCATGAACAGGTTCGCGGCGCTTTTGGCCGCGTTCCACAAGCCGTCCCTGAACGCCTGCAAGTTGCCGTTCCGAAACACCAGGAACGACACCGCCACCGCGTACACCACCGCCACCGCCGCCGCTTCGGTGGGGGTGAACCAGCCGAACAGAATGCCGCCGAGAATTATCACCGGCATGAGAATGGCGACGATGCCTTCACGCAGGATGCGGATTTTCTCCGCGCGGGGATAGGTTTCCTCGTGCTTGGGCAGGCGCATTTTTTTCCCGACCAGAAAGACGTACAGGAATTGCGAGCCGGCCAGGAGCAGTCCCGGCACCACCCCCGCCACAAACAGCGCCCCCACGGACAAGCCCATAATCCCGCCGTAGAGAATCGCCGAATTGCTGGGCGGGATTACGGGACTCTGCACGCTGGACATGGCGGTGACGGCGCCGGCGAAATTTTCCTCGTAGCCGTCGTCCCGCATGGCCGCCATCTCGATGGAACCCAGGCCGGCGATGTCGGAAAGGGCGGCGCCGGAAATGCTGCCGAAGACGGTGCTGGCGAGAATGTTCACGTAGGCGAGACCGCCCCGGTAACGCCCGACCAACAGCTTGATCAGGTTGAACATCTTGGCGGAAATGCCCGAATGAATCATGATTTCCGCCGCGAAAACGAACAGGGGAATCGCCATGAGAATGAAGGAATCGACCCCCGCGAACATCCGCAGGGGAATGACGTTCAGAAAGGCGGGAGTGGTGATGAGAATGTAGACGATGGAAGTCAGGCCGATGGCGAAGGCGATCGGGAGGCCCACCAGAATGGTGAAAAACAGCAGGGCGGTGGCGATGCCGAACTGGAGCATATTGGTCCTTCCGCGGGATGGGCGATGAACAGGCGGCGCGGTCCTACTCGCCGGATTTGGCCGCGGCCGCCGCTGGGTCGGAATGGGAAGGGGAGTGCATCCCCAGATATTCGGCGGCCAGCGCCGCCAGCGACTGGAAGGTAAGGATAATCATGCCGACGATGATGCCGGCTTGGGGGATAAGCATGCTGATGCGTAAGGCCGGAGTCACCTGATTCCTGGTCACGGCCGGATACACCCGCAGGCACAACAACGCCACCACCAGGCAGAGGAGGAAAACCGTGGCGCGGAGAAGCAACCGCACCGCTTTCCCCGCCCTGCCGCCCAGGCGGTCGACGATGAAGTCCACCTTGACGCAATCCCAATTGCGAATCATGCTGCCCATGGCGAGGAAAGAGGCCCAAATCATCAGGTAACGCGACAATTCCTCGGTCCACACCATGGGATTCCGCATCAGGTAGCGGGCGGCGACCTGAATCACCACGACGGCGGCCATGGCGAAAATCAGCAGGGTGGAGACGCGCCTGGCGACGGCGTCGAGGTGGCCGGTGAGGGCGTAGATCGTTTCCGCCAATTTTTTCATGGCTTGCTTTTCCCATATTTCCGTAGAGCACTTTTCTTACTTGCCCTTTTCGGAGGCGCCGCCGGTTTTGACAAAATTCAGGACCCGGTCGAGATAACTGTTGTTGACGTTGGCGCGCAGGAATTTCAGGACCGGTTCCTGGGCTATTTTAAAGGTTTCGAGTTCGGCCGGGGTGGGGCTGTAGATACTCATGCCGCTTTCGGAGAGGGCGTTGATGGCGATGGATTCGCAGGCGCGGACCATGCCGCGGGCGCCGATGGTGGCTTCCTTGCCGGCGCGGATGACCAGGGCTTTCAGATCGTCGGGCAGGCTTTGGTAAAATTTTTCCCCGATGACGAGATAGGCGAGCCCGAGGAGGTGACCGTCGAGGATGCCGTATTTCTGCACTTCCTGGAGGGAGGCGGAGAAGGTGGTGATGGCGGAGTTTTCCTGGCCGTCGACGACGCCGGTCTGGAGGGCGCTGTAGAGTTCGAGGAAGGCGATGGGGGTCGGGGAGGCGCCGAGGGCGCGGACCATTTCCATATGGGCGGGGATGTCCATGGTGCGGATTTTGAGGCCCTGCATGTCGTCGGCTTTTTTCACTTCGCGTTTCGAGTTGGTGAAATTGCGGAAGCCGCCGTTGTCGTAGGAGGCGACGATGCGCATGCCGCTGGCGGCGGCCATGTCGTCGATGATTTCCTGCATGAGCGGGCTGTCGAGGAGCTGATAGGCTTCCAGGGCGTCCTTGAAGAGATAGGGGACGGCGAGGACCTGGATGTTGGCGTAGAAGGGGGCGACGGCGCCGTCGGCGGGAGTGGCGCCTTCGAGGAGCCCAATGAGCATTTGTTCGAGGTTGGACTTGGCGTCGCCGAGGACGCCGCCGGGATAGAGTTCGACGGCGATGCGGCCGGAAGAGGATTTTTCCAGCGAGTTTTTGAAAGCGAGCATGGCGGCGTAGGAGGGGTGGGGAACTTCGACCTTGCCGATGCGGGTCATGGCGCCGTCGGTGAAGGCTATTTTCATGGTGTAATCGGCGGCGGGGGCCAAGGCGGCCAGGGTGAGGACGAGGATAAGCATGAGGGCGGCTGGCAAACGGCGCGGGTCTCCAAGGTAACGCATGGGCACTCTCCTTTGCTATCTGGCGGTGAACCCCATCGGCACCGGCGGCGCGGAATTGGGGCGTTCGCGGGCGTGAAGAAGCGCCTGGCGCGGTTGGGGCGGGAGGACGCAACGGGCCGCTATTTGGCAGGGGGGTGAAGGCGGAATTACGTGGCCAAGGAGGAAAGGGAAAATGCCTGGCGGCGAGGTTGCGACATATTGCAGGCGCATGTCCTGACATCAGATAGTATAATGACCTGACCTGAATCTGTCAAGTTTTTATTTTCCCGCCCCCAGTAATTTCCCGGCCGGGATAACGCTTATTCATGGCGGGACAAAAGGATAAGGGAGACAAAAAGTGGACTTTTCGAAAAAATCGAGCGGCGGTTGGCTCGATTTCCTCAAAAAGTCAACAAAAAGATCCCGGAAAAAAAATTGACAATTATGACGTCAGACAGTAGGATAGCTGTTATAACCGTCCCCTATTTGTCCAAGCGGCTTGCCGCAACCACAGGCTCCGCATCCTTGCCCCCAGAATCCGCCGCCATCGCGTCACCAGCTCACGGCTGCCGCCCTCCCCGATTCCACCGTTCAATCCGACCAAATTTTGGAGAGCATAATGGAAAAAAAGCATCAGCTCGTCGGCCTCATCCCGCCTGTCGTCACCCCTTTCAAGGCGAACGGCGCCGTTGACGAAGACCGGTTCAGAAAGGAAGTCGCGCGCATCGTCGCCTGCGGCGTCCACGGCATCAGCGTGGGCGGCAGTACCGGCGAAGGCGCGTTTCTCGAAGACGGCGAACTTGCCTCCCTCCTCAAGATCGCCAAAAGCCTCGCCCCCCGCCTGCCCCTCGTCGCCGGCATCATCCGCCCCTCCACCCAGCATGCCGTCCGCACCGCCCTCTTCGCCAGGGATTCCGGCGCCGACGCCCTGATGCTCACCCCCACCTATTACAACATCCTCGTCCCCGACGAAGAGGGAAACCGCCTCTTCTACCAAACCCTCGCCGACGCCGCCCGCCTGCCCATCATCATTTACAACGTCATCCCGCAGACCGAGGTGAGCGCCGCCGCCGTTGGCCGGCTGCTGGACATCCCGGAGGTCGTCGGCATCAAGCAGAGTCTGGGCGGCATCATGGCCTGCTACGACATGGTGCAGACGAACGGCCGGCGGGGCCTCATCTACAGCGCCACGGACGAGATGATGTTCTCCACCTTCGAACTGGGCGCCGACGGGGCCATTTCGGCCATACTCGCCCTCTTCCCCAGGTTGTGCCTGGAGATGTGGAATCTGGCAAAAGCCGGCAGGCACGCCGAGGGCCTGGCGGTGCAGAACCGGCTCTATCCCCTCTGGAAGGCGCTCCGCGGCCCGCAGTTCCCCGCCCGCATGAAGGCGATTATGCGCCTGGCAGATATCGACGTCGGCCTGCCGCGAAGCCCCCTCCACGATGTCGACGAAGAAACCCGCACCATACTCAAGAACTTCGTGGAATCGGTTGGCCGCGACGCGTTCTGACTCGATACCGGTTGTTTCCCCTCTTTCGAAAGGACGGACTATGAAAAGATTCATCGCCATTCTGTGCCTGGCACTCGCGGCGGCGGCAATGCCGGCGGCGGCCGGGGAATTCCCCGCTCGTTCCATCAAGCTGATTGTGCCCTGGTCGGCCGGCGGCGGCACCGACGCCATCGCCCGGGCCCTGGCCCAGAACGGCAACAAGTACCTGGGGGTGAATGTCACGGTGGAGAACCGCCCGGGCGGGTCCGGCGCGGTGGGGTTGGGAGAAACGTTGCAGGCGCGGGCGGACGGCTATACCCTGGCCATTCTGCCGGTGGAACTCGGCTTCATGCGTAGGACCGGCATCTATCCCTTCTCCTTCGACAACTTCACCATGATCATGAACTTGAACACCGACCCGGCCGCCTTGACGGTGAAAAAGGGCCGTTTCGCCAATGTCCAGGAATTCATCGATTACGCCAAGGCCAATCCAAAAAAACTCAAGGTCGGCCATTCCGGCACCGGCCTCCTCTGGCATTTGGCGGCGGCGGTGTTCGCCAAGGCGGCGGGGATTGAATTGACTTACGTCCCGTTTGACGGCGCGGCGCCGGCGCAGGCCGCCCTGATCGGGGAACAGATTGACGCGGTCACGGTCAGCGGCGCCGAGGTTTCCGCCCAGGTCAAGGCGGGCGAACTGAGCATGCTGGCCTGCATGGGCGAGAAGCGTTTGCCGATTTTCCCCGACATCCCCACCTTGAAGGAACTGGGGATCGACGTCAACGTCAACACCTTCCGCGGTCTCGGCGGTCCTGCGGGCATTCCGGCGGATCGGGTGGCTATACTGTCGGACGGTTTCAAAAAGATGATGGAAGATCCGAGTTTTATCGAGCTGATGAACAAGATGGGTTTGGGCATTGATTATCGGGGGCCGGAGGCTTACAAGAAGTTGGCGGAAGACACCTCCGCGGCCTTGGCCCCGGTCATCGAGAGTTTGGGATTGGTAAGGAAGCCGTAGCGGTAAATTGCGGAGAAACAGCCATGCGCATTGCCAAAAAAATCGTCGACGCGCTTTTTGTCCTGGCCGGACTCGCCCTGGCGGCGGTGGCGGTTTACGAGAGTCGGGGCTTTCCCCCGCCGCATGACGCGCAGTTGGGGGCGGCGGTGTTTCCCCGGGTGGTGGGGGTGCTTTTGGCTGTCGTGGCCTTGGCCATCGGCGTTTCTTCGGTTCTCCGCGGCAAGGGCGGGGACCTGGTTTTCGCCAACCCCTGGCGGGTGGCGGCCGCTTTCGCCGCCACTTTTTTGTTTGCCCTTTTTCTGAACCAGGCCGGTTTTGTCGTATTGGCGCCGGTTTATTTGGCGGTGTTGCAGTTACTGGCCGGGGGCCGTTCGCCGTTGTTGCTGGCGGGGATCTCGCTGGGGGTCACCGGGCTCGTTTACCTGGTTTTCAAGGTGCTGCTCGAGTCGCCCCTGCCGGAAGGCTGGTTGGGGGGATAGCAACGTTCACGGCAACTGTTCCGAAGGGGGAGGCGTCCATGTTTTTTGGTTACCTGCTGGAAGGATTCCGGCATCTCTACACCTCCGGCGTAGTGCTTTTCCTGTTCGCCGGCGTTTTCTTCGGGATAATCATCGGGGCCCTGCCCGGACTCACCGCCACCATGGGTATCGCCCTGCTGATACCTTTTACCTACAATCTCGAACCTTCGGCGGCGCTGTCGCTACTCATCGGCATTTTCGCCGGGGGGATTTACGGCGGCAGCATTTCCGCGATTCTCCTGAAAACGCCCGGTACGCCGGCCGCCGGCGCCACCATCCTCGACGGCTATCCCCTGGCACAAAGGGGCATGGCCGGAAAAGCCCTTACCGTCGCCACGGTCGCCTCGGCCGGGGGCGGGCTGGTGAGCGCGCTAATCCTTACCTTCCTTGCCCCGCAAATCGCCAAAATCGCCGTCAGGTTCGGCCCGGCCGAATACGTGATGCTGGGGATTTACGGCCTGACCATGATTGCCTATGTGTCGCAGAAGTCGATGCTGAAGGGTTTGTACATGGGGCTCTTGGGGCTGTTGGTGTCCACGGTGGGGGTCGACCCGATCAGCGGTTACCCCCGCTATACCTGGAACACCCTGAACCTCCTGAGCGGCTTCAATATCCTTCCCATCCTGATTGGCCTGTTCGCCATGGCGCAAGCGCTGAATGAAATGGAACATTACGACGCGCTACTCCCCAAGCAGGCGAAAATCGGCAAGATCGGCCTCAGCCGGCAGGAGTTTTTCCGTATTCTCCCGCACATTTTAAAGTCCGCCCTGATCGGCACCGGCATCGGCGCCGTGCCCGGCACCGGCACCGATATCGCCGCCTTCCTTTCCTACGGCGAAGCGAAACGCTCGGCCGCGAACCGGGCCGAATTCGGCAAGGGGGCGATCGAGGGGATTGCCGCGCCGGAGGCGGGGAACAACGCCTGCGTGTGCGGGGCGATGATTCCCATGTTCACTTTGGGGATTCCCGGGGAGGCGGCGACGGCGGTTATTCTGGGCGGGTTTCTGGCGCTCGGCCTGCAGCCGGGGCCGCTCTTGTTTCGGGACGACCCGCAGATCATTTTCACCGTTTTCGCCAGCACCATCAGCTCCAACCTGTTCATTCTGGCGCTGGGGATTTTGGGGGCGCGGTTTTTCGCGCGGATTCTGGCGGCGCCGCGTTTTGTGATTGTGTCCTGCATATTCCTGCTGGCGATAGTCGGATCGTATTCGATGCGGAACAACATGTTTGACGTCATGGTCACGGTCGGGGCGGGCCTGTTCGGCTACCT
>JAVBTZ010000270.1:0-10315 GCA_031555915.1 Planctomycetota bacterium | reverse complement strand
CCCAGGACCCACCCCCGGCCTCCCCCCAACCACGCTCGGCAGCCGTCTACCGCCCGCTTCCCGCGCCGCCACTCCCAGCGGGCGGCTGTCCGCCCAACCCACTGCGGCCCCCTCGTCACAACGCCCCCCGGCCCCCCCCCCCCCCGCCCTTGCCGGCGGGGATTTTTCATGCTGTCCGTCGTCAGGTCTTGTTCTTGGCGACCGCCACCCGCGAGGCTTCGATACTTCCCAGCGTGCCGTCGCCGCCCAGCAGGGCGAGGCGGATATAAAGCATGTCGATGATGCACAGTTGGACGATACGCGAGGTCATGGCGTCGGAGCGGTAGCGGGTTTCGTGGGAAGTGGAGAGGATGGCGACGTCGGCGCTTTTGGCCAGGCTGGAACGGGGGAAGCTGGTGATGGCGCAGATGGGACAGCCGCGCTCCCGGGCGAAGGCGGCGCCGTCGAGAATTTCCCGGCTTTCGCCGGAATGGGAAATGGCGATGAGGAGGTCTTTGGGAGTGAGGCCGCCGCAACAGATATTTATGAGATGCGGGTCGTTGAAGCAACGGATGTCGACGTTCAATTTCAGCAGTTTGTGGCAGAGGTCGAAGGCGATGGCGTGGGTGGCTCCGACGCCGATGACGACGACCCGTTCCGCCTTCAGGATATGTTGGCAGGCCCGCTCCAGGGCTTCGGGGCTGAGGACGTGGGACAGATCGTCCAGGGAGCATTTGGTGGAGGCGACGACTTTCCGCATGACCTCCCCGATGCCGTCGTCCGGCACCACTTCGTTGTACAGGGACTCGCCGGTATGGCGCGCGGCTTTCTGGGCCACGTTGACCCGGAACACCTGGTAGGACTGGTAGCCGAGCTTATGCAGGAAGCGCATGACGGTGGGTTCACTGACGCCGCAGGAGGAGGCGAGGTCGGCCAGGGCCAGGAGCATCACCTTGTCGGGATGCATGGCGACGTAATCCGCGACTTTTTTTTGGGATTCGGAAAGGGTATTATATTTGGTGCGGATGTGTCCCATCACGTCGGCGTTGACGGGATCCTCGCGGTTCATGGTTGCGGTTTCCCGAACGGGGTTTGCTTTGCCTTGTAGCGGCTGTTTCATGGTCCCTCTCCGAAAGCTGGCGTGGCGACTCGGCAATTATCGCCCGCCCATACCGCAAGTCAAGCGCCGCCCGGGGTGAATTATACCGAAACGGTAACCGTTCACGGCACAATTTCAGTATGATGGCAAAAAACCCTGCTTTTACAGGGGAACGGTACGCTTGTCATTCCGAACGGTAGTGAGGAATCCAGCGGAAGCGGTGGTTGAGTAATAACGCTTTACATTCGGCTCGTTTCTGGCATCGCAAACGCTTCCAAATGGGGGCGGTTTATACTCAGTCTCCGCGAACGCTGGATTCCTCACTACCGTTCGGAATGACAAGCGTACTGCTTTTCCCAAAAGGGAGCGCTGTTATCAGCGTGATGAAAACGAAGCCGTGAACGGTTACCAGAAACGTAATTGCGAAAAGTGAGAAACCGCATTTAACCAATACCCACTTTCACTGGTAAAATGAAGCGGAGGCCAGATGCTCACCATCGCCATCATTGTCTCGGACGACGAATTTTCCTTTCTCGCCGATTCCATACTCGCCGGCTTTCGCCATCCCGGCATCGCCCACGTCATCGTCAAGGCTTACGGCACCAATGTCGACGCCCTCGATCTCGGCCACCCCGACATCATCCTCGCCCGCGGCCTTACGGGGCAAGCTCTCCGCGCCAAGTATCCCGGCGTGACCGTCATGGAAATGCCCACCGGCGCCCAGGACATCCTTAACGCGGTCGGCGCCTGCCGGCGAATCCATTCGGCCCGGAGAGTCCTCATCCTCGGCACCGAATCCTTCAACCTCGACGTCGACAACCTGCAGGACATCGTCTCCGTGGGGATGCGGCTGAAGCGTATCGCCAACGAGGAGGACATCGCGAAGGCGCTGGCGAGCGCCCGGGAGGAAGGCTTCGACGCGGTGGTCGGCGGCTTCACCGCCTGCAAGCTGGCGCAGGAGCGCGGCTGGGACTGCGCCTATGTCCGCACCAGTGACGAAACGTTCCGCCTGGCCGTGGCCGAAGTCATGAAAACCGCCCAGGTCATGTTCACCGAGCGCGCCCGGGCGGAAAGCTACCGCTCCATCCTGGACAGCGCCAACGAGGCGATCCTGCATTTCGATCGGGACGGCGTCCTGCTGGCGTCCAATCGCCGGGCCAGGGAAATGCTGCCGCTCCCGGCCGAACCGGGCGGCGCCCCCTGCCGGGCCGAGCAGATATTTAACGATCGGGAGCTGACTGACATCCTGCGTTCGCACAGCGAGCGCCGCGGTTTTCTCTGCAATATAAACAAGCTGATGCTGGTCGCCAACTGCATTCCGGTGCGGTTCGACGACCGCGCCATCGGCATGGTCTGCACCTTCCAGCCGGCGAACGAAATTCAGGCGGCGGAAAACATGATTCGGAAAGCTACCAACAAACAGGGCCTGAGCGCTAAATACGGTTTTTCCGACCTCATTCACGCTTCGGAGGTCATGGCCGAGACCATCTCCACGGCGCGGAAATACGCCGGGGTCGACGCGAACATCCTGCTGGTCGGCGAGACCGGGACGGGAAAGGAGCTTTTCGCCCAAAGCATCCACAACGCCAGCAACCGCGCCGCCAAGCCCTTTGTCGCCATCAACTGCGCCGCCTTCCCCGACACCCTGCTCGAAAGCGAACTTTTCGGCTATGCCGACGGCGCCTTTTCCGGCGCGGTGCGGGGCGGCAAGACCGGTCTGTTCGAACTCGCGCACGGCGGGACGATGTTCCTGGACGAGGTTGGGGAAATCCCGCTGAATTTGCAGCCCAAGCTGCTTCGCGCCCTGCAGGAGCGGGAGATTCGGAAAATCGGCGACGACCGGGTGATTCCGGTCGACGTGCGGATCATCGCCGCCACCAACCAGGACCTGTGGGAGCGGACCGAACAGGGGAATTTCCGTTCCGACCTTCTGCACCGGCTTGACGTTTTGTCCCTTTTCATACCGCCCCTGCGGGAGCGCCCGGCCGACATCCGGCCGATCGCCGAATATCACCTGGCCACGCAATGTCGGGAGCAGAACCGGCGGCGGCTGCATTTCGCGGAAGACGCCTTCAAGGTTCTCGAGCGCCATGGCTGGCCGGGCAATACGCGGGAATTACGCAATGTCTGCGAGCGGCTGGCGATTTTGTGCGACGCGGCGGCGGCGATACCGGGCGAAGTGGTCAAGAAGATGTTGCGACCGGCGGGTTCGCGGAGCGGCCGGCGGTTGCCGGCGGCGGGTGTAAGGGAGGGTGAGGGTCCGAAGTCTTTGCCGGAACTGGTGGCGTTGTCCGATTCATTGCGGTTGAACCGCGGTGAATTGGCGGCGTTATTGGGTATAAGCCGGTCGACGTTGTTTCGTAAGTTGAAGGAGCTGGGCGGGGACAATGAGACTCAACCGTATCATCATGAGACTACATAGTCTCAAATCCGCATTTTTCCACCTTGACCCTTCCCCCGCTTGCCGGCTCCAACCTTTTTACGCTTCAGCGCCGCCAGAGCTATTCACCTTTCCCACCCAATGTTACGACAAACGCTACCGCGCCGTCGGGCTTTTTCACATGCATTTGTATCTCTTGGCAAGACGATTGCATTAAATAATGGCAATAGCACACAGCCAAAATACACGCGCAAGTATAACCCCCAGTCAAATGCTAAATTCCCCATTCCACTGAAGCCGGCAGAATTCACCCGATAAACATCCCGCGACTGCGCCTCCGCAATGCAGTCGGCAAGGTCTCACTATTGGCGGAACCGTATCTCTTCTTCTGGAGGTGGAAATTATGCAAAGAATGCCGGGCTCCTCGCTGAACCGTACCCTGTTATCCCTGCTGACCCTGGTCCTGGTCGTTTTCGCCGGCAACGCGGTTAGGGCGGCCGACACCATGACCATGTGGATTCGCAGCGAAGGCTCCAACTTCATGCCGCCGATGGTCAAGCGCTTCAACGAGCTGCATGCCGACCAGATCAAGCTGGAGCTGGTCCTCCCCCAGGAATTGGTGCGTAAATTCGCCACCGCCTCCGCCGCCGGCGAAGCCCCCGACGCCCTGTCCCTCGACCTTATCTACACCCCCCAGCTCATCCACCACGAGCTTCTGGAAGACATCACCGACTACGCCAAGAGCCTGCCGTTTTTGCCGCATTTGTCCCCCGGCCACATGCGCATGGCCAGTAAGGACGGCCGCATTTACGGCCTGCCCTTTGCCGCCGAAGCGTCGTTCCTCATCTACAACAAGGATCACTACAAAAAAGCCGGCCTCGACCCGGAAAAACCGCCCCGCAACTTCGCCGAGTGGAAGGACGCCGTCGTCGCCCTGTCCAAGATCGACCCCAACATCTACGGCTTTTTCTCCTCTCTGGCCGGCGGCGGCAACCAATCCTTCACCTTCCTGCCCCTCATTTGGGCCAGCGGCGGCGATGTGCTGAATGCCGACGGCAGCAAGGCGACCCTGAACACCAAGGCAGTGAAGGAAGCGCTGCAGTTCTACCGTGAACTCTACCAAGCCGGCGCCCTCCCCGAAACGGCCCAGTCCGACGGCGGCGCCAACCGCATCCCCCTGTTCGCGGCCGGCCGGGTCGGCATGGTGAACGGCGGCACCTTCAATGTCGGCCGCATCCTCAAGGATCATCCCGATTTCAATATCGGCGCCACTCCCATCCCCGGCAAGGACGGCAGCTTCGCCACCTTCGCCGGCGGCGAAAACATCGTCATCCCCAAGGGCTCGAAGAAGCTGGCCATCGCCAAGCAGTTCATCGAATGGAGCTACACCCTGGAAGGCCAGACCCTTCTCGCCCAGTACGGCTCGCTTCCCCCGCGGCTGGACATCTCCGCCGAAGCCCTGAAGACCCACCACCCCGTTTACCGCATGGCGGCGAATCTCCTGCTGAAAGGCAACACCCCCTACTGCCTCAACTACATGGAATTGTTCAACAACAACAACGGCCCCTGGATTGAGATGATCCAGAACGCGGTTTTCACGGACGGCGACATCGACGCCATCACCGCCGCCGCGGAAAAGCACATGCAGGAAATCATCGATTCCAACCGCTGAGCCGCAGCCGCAAGTAATTCGGGGACATGCACGAATGTCCCCGAATTACGGTTTTTTCGAGGAAAAGAAGCATGGCGAAAGACCTCTCCCCCACTCTGGATCCCGGCGCCACTTCGGCGGCGATCCGCAGGGATTTGCAATTGAAATTCCGGCCCGTGAAGTGGCAGTGGACCGGGCTGATGTTTATTGCGCCCGCCCTGGCCCTGGTGTTGGTGTTCTTCGTCATTCCCCTCGGCATGGCGGCGTGGATGTCCCTCCATAACTGGCCGCTTTTGGGGACGGCGAAATTCATCGGCCTCGACAATTACCGGGCCATGTTCTCCGACGCCCACTTCGGCCGCGCGCTTATATTCACCGGCAAATACGCTTTTTGGGTGACTATCGCCATTTTCTGCGTGGCTTTCCCCCTGGCCCTTTTCGTCGACGCCTCGAAACGTTTCGTGAATGTTTTCCGCACCAGTTTTTTCCTGCCTTCCATCGTCGGCTTCGCCACTTCGTGCCTGCTGTGGGTCTGGCTCCTCAATCCCGATCTGGGCCTGTTCAGTGTCGTTCTGCAGAAATTGGGGCTCGCCTCCAAGCCGGTTCAGTTCATCCAAAATTACGATTTGGCTTTTATCTCGATAATTCTCATCGTCACCTGGCGGGCGGCCGGTTTCACCATGCTGCTTCTCTTGACCGGCATTCAGGCCATTCCCCAGGACATCCAGGAGGCGGCGCGGATCGACGGCGCCACCGGCGTGCAGCGGTTTTTCCTAATCACCCTTCCCCTTATCCGCCGCACCCTTCTCTTGTCGATGATCCTGTCCATTACCGGTTCGATTCTGGCCTTCGACCAGTTCTACATCATCACCATGGGCGGCCCCAGAAACCAGACCATGACGGCGGTGTACCAGATTTACCGCAATTCCTTCATCTCCTTCAAACTCGGCTACGGCGCGGCCCTGTCCATCGCCCTGATGCTGATTCTCATCGCCTTCACCCTGTTCCAGTTCCTGGTCCTGCGGGAGAAAAAGGGCTGGCGGTCTTAACAGCCGCGCAAGAACGTGCAAACAGTGCGGCTCGATTGGAGAAAAACGTGCGTCCCGGATTACCGATTCGCCCCAAAACCTGGCGTGAGCATCTGGCGGGACTGCTTTGGAACAGTTCCGGTCTCGGCCTGTGTTTTGTCTTTCTGGCGCCCATGGCCTGGGTTTTCCTGTCCTCCTTCAAGAATCCGCGGGAGGCGGTCCAGCCGCCCCTTCCCCCCTGGCCGACCGAGGGGATATCAATCGGCACCTACGAGAGCCTCAACACTTTCGGCGAGGGCCTGTTTGTTCACTCCCTGAACAGTATCACCGTGTCCCTGGGAACGGCGGCCCTGACGATCTTCATCAGCACCCTGGCCGGCTACGGATTTTCCCGTTTCAGATTCCCCTTCAAGAACGCGCTCTTCGTCTGCATCATGACCACCATGATGATCCCCTTCCAGTCCATTCTGACGCCGCTGTTTCTCCTGCTGACGAAGATTGGCCTGCAGAATTCGCATCTGGGTCTGGTCTTCGTCTACTCGACCCTGCAACTTCCCTTTTCGGTTTTCATGATGCGGAATTCCTTCGACGCCGTCCCGGTGGACATCGAGGAAGCGGCCCGCATCGACGGCTGCTCCACCGTGAACCTCTTCACCCTCATTATGATTCGGCTGGCCGCGCCGGGCGTCGTGACGGTGGGGCTGTTCGCGTTCCTCACCTCCTGGAACGAGTTCCTGGCCGCCCTCATTCTCCTGACCAACAGCGAGAAGTACACCCTGCCGATTCTCATGGCGGCGGTGCGTACCGGGGTCATGGGGGGGATTGATTGGGGCGCGGTGCAGGCCGGCGTGACCGTGATGATGATCCCCTGCCTGGTGCTGTTCCTCGCCCTGCAGCGTTACTATGTTCGCGGCCTGACGGCCGGCGCGGTCAAGTGACCTTATGCTTGAATCCTCCCACAGCGAAGCAATTTTGAACTAAGGAATAAAAACATGTCCGAGACCAAGAATCGGCCCTCGACCTACCGCAGTCCCAGCGTGCCCATGGTTAACGTATCCGGCTTTTGGGCCGACCGCCAGAAAGTGGTGCGGGAGAGGACGGCCGAGATCCTTTTCCGCCGGGCCGAGGAGGCGGGGGTCATGATCCAGTTCGACCTCGCCAAGCAGACCCCGCCCTATGCCCCGCCGTTCGGGACGGAAAAGTCGCTCCGCCGCATTTTCTGGGACTCAGACGTGGCGAAGATTATCGAGACGGTCGGTTTCCTGGCGGCGTCGGCGAAGGTTCCGGCGCTGGAGGAGAAGGTGGATCGCATTACGGATCTCCTGGAAAAATTGCAGCTGGAAGACGGCTACCTCAACAGCTGGTTCATCCGCTACGACCCCGCCTCCCGCTGGACCAATATCCGCGACTGTCACGAAATGTACTGTGCCGGCCACCTCCTGGAGGGGGCGATAGCCTATTACCAGGCGACCGGCAAGGACAAGCTTCTGCGCATTGTCCGCCGTTACATCCACCACATCATGGACAAAATCGGTCCCGGGCCGGGCCAGCTCCACGCCTATCCCGGGCACGAGGAGTTGGAGCTGGCGCTGGTGAAGCTGTATCATCTCGACGGCGATCGGCGTTACCTGGATTTCGCCAAGTACCTGATTGACGAACGCGGCCGCACGCCGAAATTTTACGAGGAGGAGGCGAAGGCGCGGGGCGAGACCGAGAACCTGCGGGCGAGCCGGAACCCCGAGTACAACCAGTCCCACCACCCGGTCCGTGAGCAGGACAAGGTGGTGGGGCATGCGGTGCGGGCGATGTATTTGTATTGCGGCATGGCGGATGTGGCGTTGGAAACGGGGGACGCGGAACTGCGTTTGGCCCTTGACCGTCTCTGGGACGACCTGACCCTGAAGCGCCTGTACGTGACGGGCGGCCTCGGCCCCAACGCCGACAACGAGGGCTTCACCTCGGACTACGACCTCCCCAACCAAAGCGCCTACGCCGAGACCTGCGCCGCGATTGGCCTGGTCTTCTGGGCCCAACGCATGCTCCGTTTCGAACCCAATTCCCGCTATGCGGATTTGCTGGAACAGGCCGTTTACAACGGCGCCCTGGCCGGGCTTTCCCTCGACGGAACGAAATTCTTCTACGACAATCCGCTGGAAAGCGACGGCTCCCACCGGCGCTGGGACTGGCACCGCTGCCCCTGTTGCCCCCCGAACATCGCGCGCCTCATCGCCTCCATCGGCACCTATTTCTACGGTTACTCCGACGCGGCGGTGGCGGTGCACCTGTACGGCGAAAGCGAGGGCAGGTTCCCGCTCGGGAGCGGCGAAGTGCGGCTCCGGCAGCGGACGCGTTATCCCTGGGAGGGCGCGGTGGAGTGCCTGGTCGGGGTGGCGGAGCCCCGGGTTTTCGCGCTGCAATTCAGGATTCCCGGCTGGGCCGGTACCGGCGCGAGCATTAGCGTGAACGGCACGGCGATCGATCTTGCCGCGTCCGTAAATAAGGGCTACGCGACCATCCGCCGCGAGTGGCGGGACGGGGACACGGTGCGTCTCGAATTGCCGATGCCGGTCCGGCGGGTGTACGCCTACCCCGGGGTCAAGGCGGACGCGGGCAGGGTCGCCCTGCAGCGGGGTCCCCTGGTCTATTGCCTGGAAAAGGCCGACAATCCGCCGGTTCTGGCCCGGGTCGTCCTTGCGGCCGAGGCGGAAGCGAAGGAGCGGTTCGAGGAAAATCTTCTTGGCGGCGTGACGACCCTGACCCTGCCGGTCGCTCTGGAAAGATTGGACGACTGGAAGGGAGTGTTGTACCGGGGGGAGAAGCCGCAGGCGTCCGCCGGCGAAATCAAGGCCATCCCGTATTATGCCTGGGCCAACCGTGAACCGGGGGAAATGCTGGTTTGGTTGCGGAGAAGTTGAGGGTGGACGCAAGTTTTCGGATCAGCCCTAACCGGCGCAAGTGAATGGAGCGACCCATGGGTTCAGTCAGCATACGGAATTGCTGGAAATACTACGGCCAGGTCGAAGTGATTCGGGACATTTCCCTGGCGATTGCGGACGGCGAATTCGTCACCCTGGTCGGACCGTCGGGCTGCGGCAAGTCGACCCTTTTAAGGATGATTGCCGGCTTGGAGGAGATAACCTCCGGCGACATCAGCATCGACGGCCGGGTGGTGAACGACCTGGAGCCGAAGGATCGGAACATCGCCATGGTGTTCCAGAACTATGCCCTGTACCCGCATATGACGGTGTTCAAGAACATGGCGTTTTCCATGCGTTTGCGTAAGGCGGACCAGGAAGAGATACGTAAGGCGGTTTTGCGGGCGGCGGAGATTCTGAACTTGAACGAGCTCCTGGACCGTTATCCCCGGCAGTTGTCCGGGGGGCAGCGGCAGAGGGTGGCGATGGGCCGGGCGATAGTCCGCAATCCCCAGGCCTTCCTGTTCGACGAACCCCTGTCCAATCTGGACGCGAAGCTGCGGGTGCAGATGCGGCTGGAAATCAAGCAAATGCACCAGCGGTTGCGGACGACCATGATTTACGTCACCCACGACCAGGTGGAGGCCATGACCCTGGCGGATCGGATTGTGGTCCTGAACGGCGGGGTTATCGAGCAGACCGGCACGCCGCTGGAATTGTTCGACCGTCCGGCGAACCGTTTTGTCGCCGACTTCATCGGTTCCCCCTCGATGAATTTTATCGAGGGCACGGTGGCGCGGCGGGACGGGGGACTGGAACTGGAGACGGGGGAAAACGGTCCGACCCTGCCCTTGCCGGTTGGAGCCCCGGCCGAACCGGGTCGCAGGGTGGCTTACGGGATTAGACCCGAACACCTGGAGGTGGATCCGAACGGCTCAATCAAATTTCAGGTGGCGGTGCTGGAACCGAACGGCAGCGAAACGATGATTCTGGCGACGAATGGCCCCTTGTCCCTCAATGTGGTGATGCGCGGGCGCGCGTCGTTCAAGCCGGGGGATGAAATCCGGCTGACGCCGCGACCGGATTGCGGCCATTTCTTCGATCTCGCCAGCGGCGAACGCATATTAGGCTTTGCCCAAAAATAACTTTTACCAGTTTAACCCGGGTGTTTCGTTTGGATCGGCATTTTCGCCCTTACCGCCTGGTCGAAAATGCCTCTGGGTCATTGGGCAAATTCTGAATGGGTAAAAGTTAATTTTGGGC
>JAVBTZ010000006.1:0-5367 GCA_031555915.1 Planctomycetota bacterium | reverse complement strand
GAACCGCCCCGCAAATCTAGCATGAATAACCAGTTGCGGTGACCTTCGTTCTTTACCGCCAGCGCCGGAATTATTGTCTAACCCTACACTCATGCTACTTTTACGGAAGTGGTTCCCGTAAAAGTAGCGTTGTAGGATTAATATTGGAGTCGCACTTTGAAGGAGACTGTCGGAGAATGAACAAAAACAAGAGGGGCCGCATTATGATAACGTTGATCCCCAGGTAAAACAAACGCGAAAGGTCAGCATCCAGTCATGCTTTAAAACTGTGGAAAAGAGGAAAACATGTCCCTCGCCAGCCAAAGCGAAATGCACGTCCGTCCGGCCACGTTGAACCGACCCTGGCGGTTGGGAGTGCAAAGTTTTTTGGGAGGGCTGTTCCTGGCCATGCTTATCGCTACCGGCCTCGCCCTGACGCTGGTAGGCTACCGCATCGTGGCGAAGGGGGCCGAACGGTCGGCCATACGCCGTTCGCAAACCCTCACGCGAGCCATCGTGCGGGAGCTGGATCTCAGCGTTCACGCCCAAATAAAATCCTTCATCAACCAAGCTGCGCACAGCACCCTGGGGCAGGCAGACACCTTGGAAAAACGTCTCGAATTCCTACCCATGTTGTTGCAGGTGCGCCAGGCAAGTTACTTTGTGAAAGGGGTGGTGCTCGGCTTTGATAACGGCGACGCCTTCCTTGCCATCCTCCTCGAAACGGAGGAGGAAAGAAAGCTCTACGGCGCCCCGCCGGGGAGCTCCCTGGTAGTGCTGGATTGCCACGGGCCCGTTCGACTGGACAGGGCGAGGGAATTGTTTTTCGACCAGGACCTGAATCTGAAAGGCGAAAGGGATTGCCCCGGCATCGACCAGTTCGATTCGCAAAACCGGGGATGGTTTACGGAAGCCATGCTTAGCGACAACTATGTGGAAACGGGGCCGTTCTTTTTCCACACCATTCAAAAGCACAGCCTCGTCGTCTCGAAAAAGAGCGTCACCAGCGAAAAGGCGGTGGTCGGGATGCTCGTGGATTTGCAGCAGGTGTCGAAAATTTTAAGCAGCGAACTCCCGACAAACGGCTCCGTGGCGGTGCTGTTCAATGGCGGCGGAAATCCGATCGCCGACTCGCACCAGCTTGCCAACGGCGGCAACGGTACGGACAAGGCTAGTAAAACCACGGATTTTCCGCCCGTCATCCAACAGGCGATGGCTTTATACTCCGAAGGCAAGCGGGGGGATAACCTGGACATAATGGTTGACGGAAGCGAATGGCTGGTGTCGGTGGAAGATTTGAAGCAGTTCGCCCCCATCAATTACACCCTTGCCGTAGCCATTCCCAAGCGGGAATTGTTCGACGAAGCCGGAAGCTTTATCCGCGCCAGTTTGATAGAACTGCTGGGGTTGCTTCTGCTGACGATGACGTCGATTTGGCTGGTCGGGCGTAACGTCGGCCGGCCGTTGCAATCCCTGGCCGAACAGGCAAGCCGACCGCCGGCGTCAGGAAACGAAAGGCATCACCATCTGGACACCGGAGTCGTGGAAATCCGCGCGCTTGCCAGCGGCGTGAAAAACCTGCACGGCGAACTAAGGAAAATCCTTGGCCTCCTTGACAGCATGGGGGCCGAGATGGACATGTCCCGCCTGCTGGACCAGGTCATAAGGGAGATTGTTGCCATGGTCGACGTTGACGGCGGCATCCTGGTGTTGTGGGACGGCCGGAGCGAAGTTCCGTCGGACGTGCGGGCGTTTTGGCGGGACGCCGAGGTGGAGGACCTGGTTTACCCGAGGCAAAACCAGTCGCCAAAACTGGTGGCGTACGAAGCGATGGTGCGGGGAATTACCATGGAGTCGACGGTTTACCGGGATGAACCGCGAGCAATGCTGGGGCCGATGCGACCCGCCTTCAAGGACGAATCCACCCTCCGCGTCGACGCGATTTGCGTGCCCCTTAGAGACCGCAGGGGCAGCACGCTGGGTTCTTTCTGCCTGATCAAGCGGATCGATGAAAATACGAAAAACAACGAATCCTTCCCGCCCGCCTTGAAGGAATTCAGCGAGACGCTCGCCGGGGCCATCGGCATCGTGCTGGAAACGCGCACCCTCATCAAAGGCCAGCAGGACATTCGCGACGCCCTCATTCATATCCTCGCCGGGGCGATAGACACCAAGTCCACCCACACCGGCGGCCACTGCGCCCGGGTGCCAGTCATTTTCCATCATCTTCTCCAAGCCGCCCACGACGCGCAGGACGGCGCCATGCAAGATTTCCATCTCGACCAGAATGGCTGGGAGGCAGCGCGGCTGGCGGCCTGGCTGCATGACTGCGGCAAGGTCACCACCCCCGAATTCGTCGTGAACAAGGCCACCAAGCTGGAGACTTTGTACGACCGCATCCATGAGATTCGGACCCGGTTCGAGGTGCTTAAGCGGGACGTGGAGATTGCCTCGCTACGGGCGATGCTGGCGGGGGCCGACCAGGCGACGGAGCAGCGGAAAATGGAGGAAGCTTTCCGTTGTTTGGACGAAGAATTTGCCTTTGTCGCTTCCTGTAATCGCGGCGGGGAATATCTGGACGAGGACGATGCCGCCCGGCTTGAGGCCATAGGCAGTCGTTCGTGGCTTCGCACCCTGGATAAACGTCTCGGCGTGTCCCGCGCGGAACTGGAGCGCATGGAGCAGGCCGGGGTCGAACCGGGCCCGACCTGCGAAATGCTTCTGGCGGATCAGCCCGAGCAAATAATTCCCCGCAGCGAAAAGGATCGCATTCCTGCCGACAACAAGTGGGGCTTCAAACTACAGATGCCTGAAGCCCTGTACAACCGGGGCGAATTGCATAACCTGCTGATCCCCAGGGGCACCCTTACCGCCGAAGAACGCTACAAGATTAACGATCACATCACCCAAACCATCATCATGCTGGAAAAACTGCCGCTGACGAAGGAACTGGCCGACGTGCCGAAGATTGCCGGCGCCCATCACGAGCGGATGGACGGCAAGGGTTATCCCCGCGGTTTGGTGCGGGAGGAGATGAATTTGCCCGGGCGCATGCTGGCCATCGCCGATATCTTCGAAGCCTTGACCGCGTCGGACCGGCCCTACAAGACCAGCAAGAAGCTGTCCGAAGCTTTGCAGATTATGGAGGAAATGAAGGAAAACGGGCATATCGACCCGGACTTGTACGATCTCTTCATCAAGGCGGAAATTCCGCAGCGCTATGCGGCGGAATATCTCTCCGCCGAACAGAACGACATGTGAAAACTGGACTTTTGCAAAATCACCATTCAAACCGCCGAATGGCGATTTTGTAAAAGCAAAAACCCTTGAAATTCAGGCAACAATGATTTTTACAAAGTGGCGATTGGCGGTTTAATCCTACAACGCTACTTTTACGGGAACCACATCCGTAAAAGTAGCATGAGTATAGGGTTAGACAATAATTCCGGCGCTGGCGGTAAAGAACGAAGGTCACCGCAACTGGTTATTCATGCACTAGCGTTGTAGAGTTAATCGCCACTTTGCAAAACTTCAATCAAAAGGGGAAGTCCTGTAAGCCGCCCTCGGCTTCCTTCGTCCCATTCCGCATTTCCTCTACTTCCGTATGCCCGCCCGGACGCACCCCCTGCGCCAATTCGTGCCGCGGCAATCCCGTCACCGTAAACGCCCGCGGCTCCGCCGGACAAACATGGTAACACGCCCCGCAACCAATGCAAAACTCCGCCGCAAAATCCGGTTCCGTCGGCCTGCCCTCCCCCGCCTCTTGCATCCGCACCGCATGCGTCGGACAAACTTCGGCGCAAGCGCCGCAGGCATTCTTCTCCGTAATCACCACGCAACGGTCTCTAAATAATTTTGTCTCCGCCAGCCGGGTAAGCTTTTTCCTCTCCAACGCCAAAGGCTTCAACGCACCCGCCGGACACGACTTCGTACAGTCCGCACACTCGTACTGGCAGTACCCCCGATCATAATCCATGACCGGCCGCAAATCCGGCCCCTGGATTTGGATTATCCCCACCGGACAGGCCAGCACACATGATTGGCAGGACATGCAATGCGTTTCGTGGCTGATGTCCCCGCCCGAACCCGGGGGAGTGACGGCCGTCGGTCGTTCCCCCCCCCATCCCAAAGCGCCGCCCAGGGGCCGGGCCAAAACAAAACATCCTGCCGCCGCCGCCGCAAGGGAAGTTTGCAGAAAATTGCGGCGTTTATCCGGTTTTTCCTGCTTGCCGCGGTGATAGGCGATAGCCGCCACCGGGCAGGCCTTCATACAGTCGAGGCACAAAACGCAACGCGACGCGTCGATGCTTTTGCCTTTGCTGTCGATAGTTCGCACCGGGCAAAATTTTTCACAGCGGCTACAAGAGCCGCACTTGTCCCCCTCGATACGCATCCCCCGGTTTCCCCCCAGTTCGGCGGCGACGCCCAACAGCGCCCCGATGGGACAGGCGCGGTCGCAGAACCAGCGGCCTTTCCGGAGGGGGACCGCAATGAGTAAAACCGCGCCAAGGATGGCCAGGGCGTAGAGGAGGTAGTCTTCCCAGGCCAGGGGCGGCGGCGGGCCGGTGAGGACCGGCGGCGGGGCGGGGTGGAAAGCGGCGAGCAGCCGGCCGAAGAGTCCCAGGGGGTCGAGGAAATTGACGAGTGCGATAAAGCCCAGGGCGGTGACGAGGGCCAGGCCGGCGAGGAGGAGGTTTCTTGGCGCGCGGGGTTTGAAGCTTAGGCGGCGGAGATGCAAGAGTCCTCCCAGGCGGTGGAAGAGTTCCTGCACCAGGCCGGCCGGGCACAGTATGGAACAGAAGAAGCGTCCGAGGAAGGCGGTGAGGAGGAGGAAAAGGAGGGTGAGGATAATTTTCGGTCCCAAGTGTCCGATGTGGCTGGAGAGTTGGGAGAGTAGGGCGTGGGCGCGGATTTCGGTTAGGTGCTGGGGGAAGAGAAACAGGGCGGCGAGAAAAGCGAGGGTGAGGGTGGCGAAAATGAGGCGCGTGGTGCGCGGACGCATGGGGTCTCCTATAATTTCCTCTGGGCGTGATTGTGTAATTTGGGGACACGTTAGAATGGCGCTGAAATAAGGGTAAAACATTCCTCCGTAGCCTGTTACGCGGACCCCTCCCCACGCGTCATTCCGGCGTCTATACAACCAACCGGGGTATAAACGGGCGGTTAAGCCGGAATCCAGGGGGCTGGACCATTGCTATGCAGCGGTGACGGTCGAGTTTGCAGGCCGTCACGGTTTTGCCCCCTGGATTCCGGCTAAACCGCCCGTTAGGGATGCAGCAGCCGTTTAAGACGCCGGAATGACGTGCGGGGAGGGGACAGCGTAACAGGGCAAGGAGGAATGTTTTACCCTTATTTCAGCGCCATTCGGGACATGTACGAAATTACTCG
>JAVBTZ010000164.1:0-8118 GCA_031555915.1 Planctomycetota bacterium | reverse complement strand
CATGACGGCAGTGGAATCGCCATGACGCTGCAGAACGAGAAAGAAGTGCCATAGCAATGGTCCAGCCCCCTGGATTCCGGCTAAAACGCCTGTTTATACCCCGGTTGGATGTATAGACGCCGGAATGACGCGTGGGGAGGGGTGCGGCGTAACAGCATGCGGAGTTGCGTAACAAAGTTGAGAAGCGCCCGCTTACCGGGGCTATTTGGTCGCCTCGTCGACAAAGCTCCGGCGGGTGGACTCGACCAGCTTCAGGAAATCCTCGACAAATTCCTTGCCGAGTTCCTGCTCCATGAAACCGCGCACGTAGGGAACCGAGGCGCTGCGGAATTCCTGCATTTCCGCAGGGGTCGGGACGTACATTTCCATGCCGTACTTGTTGACCAGGGTGTCGGTGGCCAGGGCGTCCAAGAGCGCGCCCATGCCGTTGTAGACCAATTGGCCGACCCGATCCGCCTCCACCAAGGCGACCTTGAGGTCTTCGGGCAGCGCTTGATAGAACTTTTCGTTAATCAGGTTGCCGCCAATCCCCATGACGTGATTGGTGATGGTGACGTACTTTTGGACTTGGTAGAACTTCATGACGTCCACCGCCTGGAGGGGGTTTTCCTGGCCGTCGACGACTCCTGTTTGCAGGCTGGTGTAGAGTTCAAGGAAGGGGATGGGGGTGGGGTTGGCGCCCAGGGACTCCATCAGTTTCATGTGGGGGATGACTTCCATGGTGCGGATTTTCAAACCCTTCATGTCGGCGGGGGAATGGACGGGACGCTTGTTGTTGGTGAGGTGGCGGGGGCCGAAGGGGGCGAGGTTGAGAATGCGGATGCCCGTTTCCTCGATGCATTCGTCGACCATCTTCCGAATGAAAGGCTGGCGGACGTCCAGGGCCCGGGCGGCCTGGGCGCGGGAATCGAAGAGGAAGGGCATGTCGACGATGCCCAGTTTGTCGTAATACAGGGAGGCCAGGACGCCGACGGAAATATTGCACATTTCCAGGGTCCCTTTGGCGATTTGCTCGACCGAGGAACGCTGGTCCCCCAGCTGGCCGGCAGGGTAGAGCTCGACCTGGATGCGGCCGGCGGAAAGGCGCTCGAGTTCGGACTTGAAGGTGGCGGCGTAGGCGGAGGTGGACTGCTTCATGGGGTCGACCGGGTCGGCCCAGGCGAATTTGAGGACGATCTTTTCCCCGGCCAGGGCCGAGACGGCGACCAGGCACAGGGCCGCGACTACCAGCAGATTCCTTTTCAGCATGCGTGTCTCCTATGGGATGGAAAATTGTTCCGGCGTCCTGAACGGGACGCGTTCCGTGTCGGTGATGGGGCCGGGACCCGATTGGGGTGTTGTTACGCAAGTTTAAATGAGCATTGGGCAGGTGACGGGGTTGAGGTGACGCTCGCCGGCGTCTAGGGTCTCTGATGGGCGCAATATAATATGCGGCGAGTATATGCTGGCATTGGGTTATGATGGTATCATATTGTCTGATGTGAGTTTGTCAAGTTTTATTTTTAGCAAAAAATTGCCGGCCGATCCCACCCGTTGGCGGGGCGGCGCTTCAATCTTCTTGGGTGAAGGAAGCGGCGAAGTTTCCTAGTGCGGCGGAGCTTTTTACCGGCGGGGGAATGATTTGCCCTCGGCGGGGGTGGCCGTTTCCCGCTGGATGGGGTGGGGAAAACCGGCCGGGTTGTCGGAGGGGTCAGTTGGTCGTCAGACGATATGACTGCATTTTTTAATAATATATTTAAAATCTTGACTAGGCGCCTTGAACGGATTATATTAACAAAAAATTCAGTCTCTCATAAAGCCTAATTCTTCTCACAGCGGTCATAGAACGCATCTCCAACCCCGCCGGCGCCTGTGCCGCGCCGGTAATTACGCGTAACGTATGGTTCGGAATGCCGGTCCATTTCTTCTTGAGGTCCATTTCTTCTTGTGGTCCATTTCTATTTTTTTCGGAAAGGTACGGAAATGAAAGTCAAAGAGAGCGCCAAAAGAGGCAAGGGCGTCATGCCCGCCTGCATGACCATGTGGGCCGATGCGGACCAGTCCTATGACCAGAAACGCCAGGAGAAATACATCCGCTGGCTCCTGGACAACGGCGTCCACAGCCTCTCCATCTGCGGTTCCACCGGGGAAAACCAGGCCCTCAATTTCGAGGAACAGAAGGAAGTCATCGAACACATCTGCAAGTTCGTCGCCGGGCAGGTTCCCGTCTACGCCGGCACCGGCATGTACTCCACCCTGAACACCATCCGCATGAGCCAGTGGGCCGAGAAGTGCGGCGCCGACGGCCTGATGATTCTTCTCCCCTTCTACTTCAATCCCCACAAGAAGGCGGTCATGGAGCATTTCCGCGCCATCCGCGAAGCGGTCGGCATCAACATCATGATTTACAACAACCCCTGGTTCGCCGGCTACGAACTCACCGTCCCCGAAATTAAAACCCTCCAGCAGGACGGCATCATCGAGTCCATCAAGGCCGCGCACGGCGACCCCAACCGCTGCCACGAACTCCGCTACGCCTGCGGCGAAGATTTCGGCATCTACTACGGCCACGACTATTGCGCCGCCGAGGGCCTGCTCTGCGGAGCCAACGGCTGGCTGTCCGGCTTCCCCGCCATCCTTCCCAGGCAGTGCGTCGGGCTCTACAACGTTTGCCTGACCGGCGACGCCAAAAAAGCCATGCAATACCACCAGAAACACCTCCAGCCCTTCATCAACTACTTCTTCTACGACAAAAAGGACGGCATTCCCCACTGGCAGGAAATCTGCAAATACACCCTGCGGGCGCAAGGACTCGACGCCGGCACGCCCCGTAAACCCCTCGGCGACCTGGACGCCGAAAACAAAAAGAAGGTCGAAAAGTTCCTGGCGGAAATTCAATAGCCCGGATATTTTTTACCACCCGCACCTATTCGTTCACCCGGGGGGCAGCCCCGCTTTCGGCACCCCTTTTCCGGCCCAATTTCTGTTGCCAAAGGAGCCGTTCATGTTTAACCCCAAACGTCCCTTCGCCCTGTTTTTACTCCTGGCGGCGCTTTGCCTCATCGCCCCGCTTTCCCCCGCGGGCGATTTCCCCGAAAAAGCCGTCACCATCATCTGTCCCTACGGAGCCGGCGGCGGCACCGACCTCGCCATGCGCATCATGGGCGAGTTCGCCGCCAAGCAATTGGGCCAATCCGTCGTAGTGACCAACAAGACCGGCGGCACCGGCACCATCGGCCTCCTCGCCGCCCTTGACGCCAAACGCGACGGCTACACCCTCGTGTCCGCCACCGCCGATTTGGTCACCCTGCCTTTCCTGGGCATCGTCGACAACCTGAAAACCGACGACTTCGACCTCATCGCCGCCGTAAACGGCGAACCCGCCGCCATCATCGTCAAAACCGACGCCCCCTGGAAAAACCTCAAGGACTTCATCGCCGACGCCAAAAAGCGCCCCGGCGACATTTCCCTCGCCAACGCCGGTTCCGGCAACATCTGGCACCTCTCCGCCCTGGGTCTAGAAAACGCCACCGGCGCCGAGTTCAACCACGTCCCCTATCAGTCCGGCGGCGCCGCCGCCATCATCGGGCTCCTGGGCGGCCACGTCGACGCGGTCGTCGCCAGCGCCGCCGAAGCCGCCGCGAACATTGCCGCGGGAGAGCTGCGCGCCCTGGCCGTCGCCGGGGACGCTCGCCTAGCCGCCTTCCCCGAAGTTCCCACCTACAAGGAGGAAGGGGTCGACTTGGTCATCGTCGCGGTGCGGGGCGTTTGCGCCCCCATGGGGATTCCCGCCGCCAATCTGAAGGTGCTCCGCGAAGCCTTCGCCAAGGCGGTGCAAGACCCCGAGTGCCAGAAGAAAATCCTCGCCGCCAATATGACCTATATGCCCAAGGACGCGGCGGGGGCGGAGTCGCTCCTTAATGAAATGCGCCCGGCCTTTGCCAAAGCCATCGAAATCTACAAGCAACAGTAAGGGAAAACCCATGTCGAAGCGCGCGGCCAGCATGATTCTCGGCGGCATTCTCACCTTCGCCGGCATCTTTTTCGCCTACGCGGTTGCGGCCGCGCGCGGCAGTTCCCGCTACGATCCCGGCCCGGCCTTTTTCCCCCGCCTGGCCGCCGTCGCCCTGGCGGTCCTGGGGATTTACACCCTCTGCCACGAATACTTCCACGGGGAACGCACGGTCATCGAATTCCTCAACCTACGGATTATCCTGGGGATTTTGGCCATGGCGGTTTACGCCGTGCTCCTCTGGTGGACGGGGTACGTCATCGCCGGGATTTTTATTGCCGGGGCGTTGATGCTGGCCATGTGCACGGATGCAATGCGGCAGGTATGGGGAAGGCTGCTGTTGGTGGGGATTTTGGCGCCGGTGCTTATTTACCTGATTTTCGCCAAATACCTGTTGGTCCCGCTGCCGTCGCCATTCTGACGCCAGCCGCATGATCTATACCGGTATAGATGGGAGGAGCGCATGGGACAGTTTCTCGACGCTGTGGCTTATGTCATGCAGCCTGACATGCTGCTAATCATGTTTCTCGGGGTGGCCGGCGGGATTTTCATCGGCGCCATGCCCGGGCTTACCGCCTTGATGGGCGTGACTCTCCTCCTGCCCTTCACCTACGGCATGGAAGCCACCGCCGGCATGCTCATGCTCCTGTCCATCACTTTCGGGGCGATCTACGGCGGTTCCATCACCGCCATTCTCATCAAGACTCCCGGCACTCCCGCCTCGGCCGCCACCGTCTTTGACGGCGGTCCCATGGCCGATCGCGGGGAAGGGGGGCGGGCGGTCGGGATTTCCACCGTCGCCTCTTTTCTTGGCGGTTTCCTGAGCGCGATCATTTGCGCGGCGGTGGCGCCGCAATTGGCCCGCATCGCCCTTGAATTCGGTCCCGGCGAATATTTTGCCCTGGCGGTTTTCGGCCTGACCATCATCGCCAGCGTATCCGGTAACAGCCTTTCGAAAGGTTTGATTTCGGGCATGATCGGGCTCATCGTCAGTTCGGTGGGTCAGGACCACATGACCGGCTCGCCCCGGCTCACCTTCGGCGTCACCAATCTCCTGAGCGGGTTCGAAGTCGTGCCTGTCCTCATCGGGCTCTTCGCCATCGCCAACATTATTGACGCCCTGCGGAGTCAGGTCAGTCAACTCTACACCCCGCAAAGTGTCTCGCGGGTGCTTCCCAGTTGGGGGGACTTCAAGAAATGCCTCCCAATTTCTTTTCGTTCCGGCTTAATCGGCACCTTCATCGGTTGCGTTCCCGCCGCCGGCGCCGACATCGGCGCCTTCGTCTCCTATGACATGGCCAAGCGTTTTTCGAAAAATCCGCAAGCCTTCGGGACCGGCATAGTTGAAGGGGTGGCTGCGCCGGAAGCCGGCAACAACGGCGTCACCGGCGGGGCCATGGTGCCGATGCTGGCCCTGGGGGTGCCGGGGGACGCGACCACGGCGGTGCTGCTGGGCGCCCTGACCCTGCAGGGCTTGCAGCCGGGGCCGATGTTGTTTCGGGAACATGCCGATACGGTCTACCAAATTTTCGCCGGCATGCTGGTCGCCAACGTCATCATGTTGATAATGGGTTTGGCGGGGGTGCGTTTGTATCTGAAGTTCGTTTCGGTGAAGCAGTATCTCCTGATGCCGGTGATTTTCCTGATGTGCGTGGTCGGTTCCTACGCCCTCCGCAATAATTTTTTCGATGTGGCGGTGATGTTGCTAGCCGGGGTGGTCGGCTACTTTTTCCTGAAGTTGGACATTCCGCCTTCACCCATGGTGCTGGCCATTATCCTTGGGCCCATGGCCGAGAGTAATCTCCGGCGGGCTTTGATTGCGTCGAAGGGCAACCTGGCGGTCTACGCTGCGCGGCCGATTACCGTACTTCTGCTGCTGATGGCGTTCGCGTCGGCGTTGTGGCCTTTTTACGTGCGGCGGCGGGAAAAACGTCTGGCGGATTCGCAACGGGGAAGCGGGGGAAAGTGAAGCTTTTCGCGGCTGGAAACCAAAGGGGAGAAGGACCGCCGCCGTCCTTCTCCCCGCTTTTTTCACGCTTTTGGACTGGTCCCGTCACTGCCACTCCGCCGCCATTTTTTCCACTTCCTGCCTGGACGGAATCGACGCGACCGCGCCCGGGCGCGACACCGCCAGGGAAGAGGCGACCGAAGCCAGTTGCAGGCAACGGGCGGGCGGGAGATCTTGCAGCAGGCCGGCCAGGAAGTAGCCGGTGAAGGTGTCGCCGGCTGCGGTCGTGTCCACCACCGGGACCTGGTAGACGCCGTGGGAGAGGACGGTGTCGGCGTGTTGGAACTTGGCGCCGTTTCCTCCCAGGGTTAGGACCGTGTCGGCCCGGGGATAGCGCTTACGCATGCCGGCGAGGATGGCCGCGGGCTCCTTTTCCCCGGTGATTTGCTCCCCCTCGATTTCGTTCATCAGGAAGAGGGAGACCTGTTCCAGGCCGCAGTCGAGTAGCGAGGAGTGGAAGGGCGAGGGGTTCAGGGCGATTTTCATGCCCTTGGCGGCGGCGGCGGCGATGATTTCCCCAATCAGGTTGATTTCATTTTGCAGGAGCAGGAAGTCGCCGGGCTGAAAGCGGTCCAGCACTCTCCGCACGTGTTCGGGGCTGTTCTCCCGATTGGCGCCGCCGAAAAGGATGATGCTGTTTTGTCCAGTCGCGCTTACCTGGATGATGGCGTTGCCGCTGCGTTGTCGGGTCTCGATAATGTTACTGGCGTCGATGCCGTTTTCGCGGCAGGCTGCGAGAAGCGCCGCGCCGTCGGGACCCACCATTCCCGCGTGGTGCACCGCCGCGCCGGCGCGGGCCAGGGCCACGGACTGGTTAAGCCCCTTGCCGCCGCAGAAAATATCCAGTCGGGTGGAGGGGATCGTTTCCCCCGGCTGGACGATGTGTTCGACCCGGTAGACGTAGTCGAGGTTCAGGGAGCCGAAGTTGAGGATTTGCATGGCGTTCGCTTTCTGCAGGGATCGCCCTGCCGCCGGCCCGGCGGGGCCCGGCTCGGTCGGGGATCGGGTCCGGTGGGGAGATTATAGGGGGAGAACGGGGAAAGATACATTAAAAATTTAATATTTTTATATTGTATATTGTACAGCATCGCCCGCCGAAAACCGGTATAATGCAAAAATTATTTATTAAAGCGGTGATTTCTTCACAAATTCAATACGCGACGAGTATATGCCCTGGCCGCGTCCAAGAAGCATGGGAGACCTGTAATGCAACAGCAGCTGCCGAACAAATTGAAACGCAACCTCGACACCATCATCTTCGAAAAACTTAAAGAGGAAATCATCGCCAGCCGCTGGGAGCCGGGGCAACAGCTCTCCCCCGATGAAATAGCCCAGCAGTTCGGGGTAAGCCGCACCCCCGTGGTCCAGGCCATCAAGCTGATGTCCATGGAGGGAATCCTCAACATCCGCGCCAACGGCCGCATCGAAATTCCCAAATTCACCCGGAAACAGGTGATTGACATCTGCAAGGTGCGGGTGGGCCTGGAGGACATGGCGCTCCGCCTCATCTGCGAAATGAAGAGCGACCTGGAAATCCAGAAGCTGAACCATCTCGCCAGCGAGTGCGCGGCGCAGATTCGCGACCACGGCAACATTATCGAAACGCGGAAGCTCGACCTGAACCTGCACCGCCATATCGTGGCCAGTTCGGGGAACGAGTGCCTCCTGACCTGCTACGTCAAGGTGCAGGGCCAGTTCATGACCGCCAACCACCTCTTGCTGAACCACTCGGACGCCCTGCAATCCATGGCCAGCAACGAGCACTTCAAAATCCTGGATTATCTCGGCAAGTATGATTACAAAAACGCGGCGAAAGCGCTGGAACGCCATATCATGAACGGCTGCCTCAGGGTGGTGAACCGCATGGAGAACGAGTCGGTGGCTTCGCTTTGAAGCCGGCAGGGTCCGGTGAGGAGCCGCAGAGAAATTGATTGACAGGGGTTTTTTCACCACAGAGACGTATGGCGCTGAAATAAGGGTAAGCCTTTGCGAAGCGATGATTCAAAATAATTTTTACCACAGAGAACACAGAGACCACAGAGAACCACTCTTAACTGCGAAATGACGTATAGCCCCTGGATTTAAATCTATTTATAAAACTGCATTCAGGATTAACTCC
>JAVBTZ010000063.1:0-5041 GCA_031555915.1 Planctomycetota bacterium | reverse complement strand
CTGTTGGCGGGTTTTTGTTGGTGCGTGCGCCCGGGGGTGGGGCTGGCGGGCGGGGCGGGGGGTGGGGGGGGCCCCGCGGACGGTTGAGGCGATTAGCGCGGTATTGCGGGGGGGCTGCTTGACGACCCTGGTGACGGATGCGGGGGTGGCGCGGCGGCTCGTGGAGGAGCCGTAAGTTATCCCGTGATAAACCAGGTCAACTTATTTCTGCGCGGCGCTTAATTTTCACTCAAGGAACCACAGCATGAAAAACGTCCTCGCCATCGCCGGCTCCGATTCCTCCGGCGCCGCCGGCATCCAGGCCGACCTCAAGACCATGGCCGCCCTGGGGGTCCACGGCATGACCGCCATCACCGCCATCACCGCCCAAAACAGCCGCGGGGTAACGGCGGTCGAGGTCATTTCGCCCGGGATGGTCAAAGCCCAGATCGCCGCCGTTTTCGATGATATTCAGATCGACGCGGTGAAGGTCGGGATGATCGCCAACGCCGACATCGCCAAAGTGGTTTCAGAAGAAATCGAAAAACGTAAAGCCCGGCAGATCGTCCTGGATCCGGTGATGGTGGCGAAAAGCGGCAGCAGGCTTATCGACCGCGAAGCCGAGGAGGAAACACTCCGCCTGGCCCAACACGCCGCCGTCGTCACCCCCAACCTGCAGGAAGCGGTCCTCCTGGCCGGCATGGAAATAAAGAGCCAGCCCGACATGGAAAAGGCGGCCGAACTTATTCAAGCCAAGGGCGCGCGGAACGTCCTGGTCAAAGGCGGGGCCCGGAAAGAGGACGCCGACGACTTTCTCCTGCTCGGCAAGGAAAAGATCTGGCTTCGCTGCCAGCGGGTGAAAACCGCAAACATCAACGGGGCGGGTTGCACCCTATCGTCGGCCATTGCCTGCCGGCTGGCTTTGGGGGACCCCCTCCTTCAGGCCGTCCAGAGCGCCAAACGTTACGTCACCCGGGCGCTGGAGCACTCCTACCAGATCGGCTTCGGGCCCGGTCCCCTAGGGCATATGGTGGAGTTCCACCGGTAGGCGGAAATCCCCGTTGTCCCGGCGCAGGCGGAGAACCAGGCCGCCGGCATCGGCATCGGAGTCACCGTAACGCAAACCGGCCGCGTCGAGATCGTCTGGCAGAATTTCCAGCCAGTTGCGCCCGGCCTGGGCTTCCGGCGTGCTCTCCCAGATCATGCCGCCGCTCGCGTCGTACAAGGCGAATTCGGGTCGGCCGGCCCGTTTCAGCCAGTAGGGAATGAGGAACGAATTCGTTTCCGGATGCACCACCGCCACATACGCCCCTTCCGCGTAGCCGCCGCCGGCCGCAGGTTCCAGCGGCCGCACCGCCTCAGGGAAACCTTCCCGCAAATCCGGCCGGGTCAAACCCGCCTTCGCCAGACCCGCCTTCACCTCCGCCGCGCCCATGAACAATTTCCAGAGGAGCCCGCTGCGGTAGTTCTCAATCATGCCGGCAATGGGCAGTTGATTGAGGGCCAGGTACTCGTTGGCGCACCAATTATCCGCCAAACTCACCGCGTCATACGGACCGTTCGCGCCCCACGCCATCCGGCGCAGTTCCCCGTCCAGGTTGGCCAAGACCTGCATGGCGTAATAGGGAACATACGCTATCGACGCCAAAGCGGCGGACGGCGCCAGGAAACCCCGGTCGTCCTCGGGCGAAAACGCCACATAACCGTCGGGGCTAAGACTGGCCGACAGTCCCCAAAAATCTTCGCCGTATTGAAATTCCTCCGGCGCCTCGTACAGGCAATAACCCCGGTTCGACAACACCTGGCGGAGATTGCGGGTAAAATATCCCTCCGGTACGTGCCGGTCGGCCAATTCCCACGGATTCAATCCCACAAACGCATAATGGCAAATGGACAGGGGGCCCCCGCCCGGCAGCGCTTCCGGCAAGCGGTAACCCGCGACCTCCCGCTCCCGCAACGCTCCATCTTCGGCCCAGCGTTCGTAATTGGCGCGGCTAATCGGATGCGTGGGCGAGCCCAAAGCGAGAACGTATGCGACCAGGTTGTCATTGCCGCCGGGGATTATCGCCCCCCGGTCGAAGCCGTCCCGCCGGTTCCATTGCCAATACAAGCCTTCCTCCCTGCCGCCGGTGAACCAGTCCCATTCCACTTCGCCCGCCAGGGTGTCGACCAATTGCCGCAGTCGCCGTTCCGTTTCCGTGTCGGCGTCGAAATAGGCCCGGGCGATTAGGAGGCCCTGGATGAGAAAGGAAGTCTCGACCAAATCCGCGCTGACGTCGGAACCAGGGCCGTCGGATCCGGTTTCATTCCCATTTCCATTATCCGCATAGAGCCAGCGCGGCAACGCGCCGTGCAGAGTTTTACGGATTCGGCTGTCTTTCAAGAATGACCCGATACGGACCACCTGTCCGGCCGTTTCCTCGCGGTCCAGCCAGCCGCGTTCCACTCCGGCCACCAGGGCGGCAAGGCCAAAGCCGGTGCCCGCCACCGCCAGGGGCCGCCCCGCTCCCGTGAAGGCGAAGCTGGCCTCGTAAGCCATGCCGCTGGCGGGGTGGGAGTTATCCCGCATATAAGCGGTTATCTCCCGCTGCAAGCGGTTGAGGGCGTCGCGGCCGGCCGGTTGGCGGTAATAATGCCGGTGCCGCCGTTGTCCCGCGTTGGCGAAACCGGGGGCAACGCCGACAAAAAGAATTGCGAAAAGAAGCGGAATTAGACCGTAAAAATGGGCGGGATAAAAGCCGGGCCGGCGGGAGGATATTTTCGGATTGAACTGCATCATGTCCATGCTCCTTGTATAATTAACGTCGCATAGACATTATAAACTTTAATCGTTAATTATCAAACAGAAATCGGCAAAATCAACTGTTTTCCCGCCGCCGGCACAGTTCCTCCCGTACCAACGCGAGCGCCTCTTCGCGGTCCGCCACCTTCCCCTCCAGCCGCGCGTCCTCCACCAATCTTAGGAGCCGCCCAACTTCCGGTCCGGGATTGACCCCCAAGCCAATCACATCGCCCCCGCGCAGAAGCGCCTCCGGTTCGGGTTCCCGCGCCAGCTCGGTCCGCCATTCGCCGAGACCGTAGAACCAGTTGGCCAGCATTCCGTGCGAGGACACGCAGTCTAGGCGGTGCAGTTCCAAATGCATGGGAAAACTGTCTTCCTTGAGCCAGCGCCGCAATTTGCTTTTCCGCATTTTCCTGAGGGTGGAAAAATGGATGTGCCGGCGAATCAGATCGTAAACCCCGTCCACCACCCGCCGGGGCCGCCGCAGGCGTTCCAAAAACGCCACCGCCATTTCCGCCCCGAGGAGGTCGTGGTTGTTGAAGCGGATGCGGTCCGACTCGGTATAAGTCGCCGGTTTGCCGAGATCGTGCAGGAGCCCGGCCCAGGCCAAGGTCGCCTGCTGCCAGTCGGCCAAAGCCCGGCGGCATGCCTTTATTCCCTCGATGTATTCCAGCCGGGTGAAGTCGCCCCGTTCCATCCCCCGGGCCGCGTCAAGGTCGGCCGCCGCGTTGGGTCTGGTCGCGTCGCCTGGTTCCGCCACTCCCGCCACCGCGGCGTCGTTCAGGCCCAGGAGAAGCAGGGTATGCTCCCACACATCCCCTTCGGGATGGAAATCCGGCGGCTGCTGGACGCCTTTCAGGGCCGACAGTTCGGGGAAAAGAACCTGCAGGATTCCGCTCGCCTCCAGCATGACAAACGCCTCCCGGGAGTGCCCGCCCAAGAGCATCGCCTCGGTCTCGGCCGCGATGCGTTCCGCCGAGACGGTCGTCGCCAGCTGGGCCAAGTCCTGCACCGCCCGCCAGGTCTCCCCTTCCACCGCGAAGCCGGTCCGGGCCGCGAAGCGTACCGCCCGCAGGAGGCGGAGATGGTCCTCCCTGAAGCGGCGTTCCGGCTCCCCCACGCAACGCAGCAGCCGGTTTTCGATGTCCCGGCGGCCGCCGACGAAATCGATTACCTGTTCGGCGAAGGGATCGTAAAACAGGGCGTTCATGGTGAAGTCGCGGCGTTTGGCGTCTTCTTCCGGAGTGGAAAAAGTCACCCCCTCGGGCCGTCGGCCGTCGGCGTAATCGTGGTCGGAACGGAAGGTGGCGACTTCGTAGTAGCGGCCGCTTTCGCCCTCGACCAGCATGACGCCGAAGGCTTTTCCGATGGCGAGGGTCTTGGGGAAGAGTCGTTCCAGGTGGACGGGGTTCGCGGCGGTGGCGATGTCGTAGTCCTTGGGTTGGGAGCCCAGCAGGCTGTCCCGAACGCAGCCGCCGCAGAGGTAGGAGGTGAAGCCGGCCTCGTTAAGGCGCCGCAGGATGGCGAGAACCTCGCGGGGAGGTTTGGGAAGCGTGACTGGGGCGGGATCTGGCATGGCCTCGGGATCCGTTCTAGTAGTCGGCCGGGTCGGGGATGGTCGCGGCGGCTTCCGGTTGATAATCGTGCGCCAGGATTAGGGCGGCGACGCCGCCGACATAATAGCTGTCGGTGAAATTGATATGTTTGCGGCGTTCCTCGGTGACGCTGAAGCAGGAGCCGATGAGGTCGACCGATTCGGCAAGCAGGGAGGGTATGAGGCTGGCGAATTCCATGTCGGTGATTTCCAGCCGCATGCCGATGCGCCGGGACAGGCGTTGCATCAGCTCGATGTCGAGGCCGACCAGGCGTCCCGCATCATTCACATAGCAAAACGGGGCCGAGACGGAACTCACCCCCAGACGCAGGACGGGGCCGGTGGTTTGCTCTGGCAATTCCGGCATGACCCGGGTGGCGTCGTCGGTGCTGTCCAGCCAGCGGCGTTCCAAATCCTTGACCACTCCCTCCCCGACCATGCGCTTGAGTTCGTTGTTTATTTTTTCGTGCAGTTCCTTGTCGTCGTAGCGGGTGGCGAAGGCGTAATCGTCGTTCTGGATGTGTCCTTCGACCCGCTGCAGGCGCTTGTCCCGGGCGGCGTAATAGCGAACGACCGGGTCGTCGTCGATCATGGCGTCGATTTCGCCGGCAAATAGGGCGGCGATCTCTTTATCGTTGTCGTCGAAATACAGGATTTGGGTGAAATCCAGGAAATCGTTAATGGCG
>JAVBTZ010000215.1:0-11740 GCA_031555915.1 Planctomycetota bacterium | reverse complement strand
CTCCAGGCCCGCCGCCTCCCAGAATTCGTCGTAACGCGCGCGCAAATCGTCAAAGCGGGAACCCGCCTCCAACTCGCTGGCGATTTCGAAAGCTATCTCCTTGGCGCTCCGCTTGTCCCGCCGGTAGGTCCGGTCCTCGTACACCACAATCTGATCCAGGGCAATCATCCTGGGCTGCACCATCTGCCCCTTGTGCTGACGGTAAAACTCGCGAATCTCCCCCGGGCTCGCCGCCGCCGGCTTCTCGGCAAAACGCCGCCGCATCTCCTGCATGGTGACGTCGCGCCTGGCTTCCGTGCGAATGTCGACGCCGCTGCCGGCAAGAATCTGCGCCAACTCCACCTCCCGCTCCCGCACCGCCGCCGGGTCGGGCCTAAAACCAATCGCCGCCGCCTCCCGCATCGCCACCTCGCGGTCAATCAACCGCTCCAAAACCTCCCGCTTCAATTCCTTCTCGCGCTGGGCCAATTCCGCTTCCGCCACCCCGCCCGCCTGGCTCCGCAAGCGCCGCATCACCGGATCCACCACCCGCGCCACATCGCGGGCGTAAATAGGCTCGCCGTCCACCCGGGCGATAACCCCGCCGCTGGTTACATAACGCTCATCCGACCCGCCCGGGCCCTCCCGCGGCCCCCCGAACAAATCGGCCGTCACCGCCGGCACTTCCATAACCTCGGTTAGACGCTTCGGTTGGGGACGTTCCGCCAGCCTTTCCGGAGACCTTTCCATCGGCATGGCCGGAAGCTCGGCCGGCGCGTTGCCGCCGCGGCCGGCGCGTTGCGGAGTTTGCGGCTGGCCCGGGCCGGAGACCATCCCGTTACCGGCGGCGCGAGGCGTTTTCTTGATTATCGTTTCCGTGACCGGCAGCATCGGTTCCGGCGCCACCGCCACATCGCCCCTGCCGATAGGACCAATCCCCAAAGCGCCGCCGCCCGCTCCGGCCTGCGCCGAAGGCGCGGGCGGCAGCGGCGGCAACGGCGGCAGGGCCGGCGGTTGCGTCGGGGCGGCTTTCTGCGTCGCGGCTGGAAATGGTATTTCCGGCCTAACCTGAGGATATGGCGGTTGCCGAATCTGGGAGGGAGGCGTTGGCTCGCTTTGGGAAAAAGCCGGTGGAACTTCACCCGAGGCCGCCTTTGCGGTTGGCGCCGGCGGGGGCTTTGGCGTTGGCCCGCTGGTTTTACCCGCCGGAACGCTTTGGCCCTCCCTCTGCCGCGATGGTTCCGAAACCGCCGGCAACATGGCCAAATCCCCCGCCTCCTCCCGACCCTTCGCCTGACCTTCCGGCGGCGCGGGAATCCGCCGGAACGCCAGTTCCGGCGGCAGCGGCACTTCGCCGGAAGCGCCGTCCGCCAATGGTATCAGGCTGAGGCGGGCGTCGGCTTTGTTCGGGGAAAGGAGCAATTTCTTCTTGCCGGTCCCCGGCGGAAAACCTGGCATGTAGCCGAGGCCAAGAGTCTTGTCGCCCGACTTTTTGGCGCCGGCGAAGGCGTCCCGGTCCAGGACCTGCGGGGTGTGGCAGTTGCCGCATTCCACCGTGTCGCCGGGTTTATGGCCTTCGGGATTGAGGGGGGCCTGACAGATTTTGCAAATTTGGTAGATTTGCGACAGGACGTAGGGATTCGCCAAGCGGGTCTGCTCCTTGCCGCAATCGGGACAGCGCACCAATACCCCCGGCCGCACCCCGCTGACCAGCAAGGCCGAGCCGCAGTCCACGCAAAACTGCAATTGCCTGAGAATCACCCGACCGGAATCGACGTCGAACTCGGCGGCGGCGGCCTGGGCCGGCGGCAGCGGCGCGGCCGCGGCGAAAACGCCAAGCAACGCCATGAGCACTGGGCACAACCGACGGATAATTTTTGGCTTTGGCGTATTCATGCGGTTTGCGACCCCCTTTAATCACGAAAATTCAACTTTGATTCGCGTTCTCCGGCGTAGTGTGATTATACCTTCGTGAGGCCGATTCTTGCCGTGCCCTTCGGCGGCTCGCCTCCCCCGATGACGATTTCCTGCGCCCGGGTATAATCTTCGAGAATCGCGGCCAGCAAAATTTTCCTGGCTTTTACCAACGCCTCCTCACCAGCGGTGTTATGGCGGGAACCGTCCCGCATCGCCTCGCGGCTGTTCTGGCTCTTCAAGACGTTATGAAACTCGTCTTTGGGAACTCCTCCCGAGAATCTATTCTTTTGCATGAAACCTTCGGCGTATTCACGGTACTGCTGCGGATTTCCGGCCAGCCGGTCATAGACCACCAAACCGGCTCTGAAATCAATCCGCGCCGCTTCCGCTTCCTTAATATGAACGGGATTTCCAGTGTTCTCGGCATGGAGAAGGTCGCGTTCTTGCAAGGCGATTTCCGCCTCGATCTTGTCGGCAAGGGTTCCCTTCGCGGCGATATCGCCAATGAATTGCGCATAATTTTTTAGGTTCTGGTTATACTCCGCCGCCTCCCGAGTCTCCTCCCGAGTCCGTAATAATTGGTTGGAAAGATAGTCGGACAAGGCGATTCTTTTAGCTAAATTCGCAAACGATTTATCTTTTTTCGTCCGGCTCATCCAGCCACCCCTCTCCAAATTCCGCGTCGGCCAAGGTAAAATCCAGTTTCATTTCTTTCAACATTTCCTTGCCATACACCCGCTTCATGTACTTGGCCGTATCCGGCGACGCCTTTATTTTCCGGGCAATCCTTAAAAGCTCCTCATACGGAGCGTCACGATCCGCCGCCGCGGAAAATTCTTCCGCGATGTCCAAAAGCTCGGCATTCTCCGGATAACAGGTCTTCCGCTTCGTTTGTGATTTCGTTTCAGTCGGCATGGCGTTGACTCCTTGATAAAATTTCCCGAACAAATGCCAGTCCCGCTTTGAAATGGCGCTTTTCACAAGCTTCTTAAGTTCCTCCGCCGCCAGCGCATGGTCGCTTCGTCGTAATTGTCGATATATTCCCTGAGCGAGGCAAGCATATCCCCCTTTTCCACCGGCAGTTTGCCCTTGACGACGACTGCGTTACTCACATGATTCGCCGCAAAAAAGGTGTCGATTGCCAAACCTTCCACCAAAGTGTACAGCTCCCTGGCCCGCTCCAATTCCCCCGCTTCGCGGAAAAGACCCCGCCGGGAATCCTCATACAACGGCGAACCCGGCAGCAAAGTCAGGGAAGTCGCCCCAATGTGGGTGGGGTGGATTTGATTGAAAATTTTCGCGCTCTCCCGGGCGTTACGCTCCCCTTTTCCTTCGCCGGCCAAGGCGCCCAGGTAAATGATGTTGTACGACATGCCGGCGGCGTCCAGTTTGCCGCACTGTTCGACAATTTCCGCGGCGGCGTAACCCTTGTTCACCGCCTTCAGGGTCGCGTCGTCCCCGCTCTCGACGCCGATGGTGAGTTTGCCAAGGCCCAACTCCCGCAACTCGGTCAATTCCGCCACCGTTTTATCCCTGATATTGGCAATCCCGGCGTACATCGAAATGATGCGGCAGTGCGGCAGGTAGGAACGGATTTTCTCGGCGATTTCCCGCAATTGGCCGTAACTCAACCCAAACGCGTCGCCGTTCAGCAAAAACACCCGGGGACAATGCGGATAAACCTCCCGCACCTCCGCCAAATCCTCCTCGATTTCCCGCAGCGGCGATATCCGGAAAGGGGTTTGGTAAATATTGCAGAAGGTGCATTTATTGTAGGAACAGCCGACCGTCACCTGCAGGAGAACGTTGCGGGCCTCATGCGGAGGTCGGATGACATCGCCGGCATAGTGCATGCTATTGGACTCCTGGAGTAGACGCCTTGGCCAAAAAAAATCCCGCCGGTTCCGGCGGGATATTATACCTGAAAATGTTGGGGTAATGCAAAAGTCCGGCCAGAATTGGCTTAAAAACTGCTGGCCAGGCTAAGCGGCGTCTGTTGCCCCGCCTCCGGCATGGGAATCGGCATCCCGAGCCGCGTCATCTCTTTCTTCACCTCGACAATCTCCCGCCGCCACTTCAACCTGCCTTCGAAACCGATGACGTTCTTGTACATCATCTCGGCCCGGCGCAGTTCACGCTCGAGGGCGCGCATCCGGTCGGTGTCGTCCCGTTGGGCCGCCTTCAGTCCGGCCTTGCGGGCGGAGGAAGCGTCCTTCTGGGTGTAAATCTTACCTTTTCTCCAAATCTGCCCATAATGTTTGCGGCAGTAACCCTTGGCATGCACCCGATTCTCGCAGCCCTGCACCATGCATTTTGTTTCATGCGACATAGCGCTCTAGCCCCTTCTCACACCAATACCTGCGGGAATGCGCGTACCCGCCTCTCCTCCAGGCGGCAAAACCGTAACACGCACTTGCCACGGGACTCTGCAGCCCCGCTTCCCCTATGCCCATAAATATGCAAAAATTGGCCGCGCGTGACTCCGCGCGCAAGGACCCGGAAATATGAACCTTCCCTCTGCCGCAATAACGGCCGGGTTTTTCACAAAATCAGTGAACCCGTCTCAGTCATATTTCTGTTACCTCAAAATAACCGATAATCCTGAATTGTCAAGCAATTCCGCCGTAAATTGACTCTTCCCCCCGGTTTTTATTTGCGGGAAAACCGCAACCGGGAGGACAGATTATTGTTGCATTTGCAAGGCGAATTCGTACAATCCATTTTACGGTAAAAGTTGAATAAAAACTCTCCCCTCTTTCCGCCTAGGGGTAGGCAGTGGAGGGGAAAAAAAGTAAAACCCTTTGCAATATATAGGGTTAACAAAAATAAAACCAGTCCAACCGAGCGGCTGCTTGCGGAATTTGGGGGCAGGCATTCACTCGCCGGGTGAGGGAACATCCGGCCAACGTTCTGGGGAACGGGATAGTAGTACGAGGGGGGATAACGGGCAGGGAGGTATCTTGCCCGGACCGGGAATATTTTTTATGTTTCCGGAGTCAGATCGCAGTCGCCGACCTTGGCGACGGCGGTATTGCCGTCCATATCAACGCATCCTCGCCCCAAAACCCGCACCTCATGTTTTCGCCTAACCTTCAATTATACCGGTAACTTGCACCGCCCGTAATTCATGGCAGAAAAACCCGTTTCAG
This sequence comes from Planctomycetota bacterium, assembly GCA_031555915.1. Lineage (GTDB taxonomy): Bacteria > Planctomycetota > SZUA-567 > SZUA-567 > SZUA-567 > JAJBSZ01. Next base: position 6,695 of record JAVBTZ010000215.1, on the reverse strand, counting down.
CCCCTTCGCCGATCCCGCCGCAGCAGAGTGGCTTTCGGCCCGGGTTTATTTTCCCTTTGCCATCTTTTTACCACCGGGCGCTGTCGAAAAATAGCACTTCTCGGGTGGCCGTCGGAGGCAGTTTTCGAAAGAGTCGCCATGCCAACGTCACCTTTCAGGTAATTCACCCGACGGCCCGAAGAGTTGTATCAAGCAAGACAACATACTGGGGGAAGCAACACAAAAGCGACAATTGGGGAATGGCGACCGAACGGCACCGTCGGCCCTGTGCGACAAACCGACCGCGCAACCAACCCAGATAGCGCGAGTTCCTGTCCCACAACCGCCCGCGTCCGCCGGCCGTCTTTCGGTGTACTTCTTTGGGAGGAGAGAGATCTATGAAACAAGTGTTGGGGAAATTTCTGGGGGTCGTTCTACTAATGGGAATGTTAGTAGTCCCCGCCAGGGGGGGGGAAACCACCGCCCAATTCATGGGCACGTCGAACTATCAGGAAATCAAGGGAAATCTGTATTCGTGGAGCGGCTTTCCGGCACCGTGCGCCGTACCGACGAACGCCCTGATTCTACTGGAAAAACAAGGCCCCGCCGAAGTCCTACTGGGGGACGTCTTCACTTACCACATCCAAATTTCCAACCGTTCCGAACGCGACATGATCAGCGTCACCATGCAGGACGCCCTGCCGGAAAACTTCGGTCTCCAGAACATCGAACCCCAACCCAGCGGCCGCGATGAAAATGGCCGGCTGTTCTGGAACCTCGGGACCATCCCGGCGAAAAGCGCCAAACGGATTTCAATCACCGGCCGGGCGGAAAAACTCGGCTGCCTGGTGTCGAACAGCCTGGCGAAAATCTGCTACGAAATTCCCCTGCCCCTCGCCACCCGGGTCGTGCAATGCAACGTCGACATCAAGATGCAGCTCCCGGCGGTAAGCGAAATGTGCGAAGAAATTCCGATTATCCTCACCGCCTTCAACGTGGGAAGCGCCCCCGCCACCAACTCGCGGATCATGGCCAAGCTCCCCGAAGGCCTCACGACCCCCGACGGCCAGCAGGAAATTGCCATCCCGGTCGGCACCATTCCGGTCGGCGGCCAGCAGTCCTTCTCCTCGAAGCTCGTGGCGGCGCGGCCCGGGGTGTACAATATCGAAGCGGTCATCGCCGCCGACCGCAACTGCCACAGCAAGGTGTCGGGCGCCGTCAAGGTGGTCGGGGCGGACCTGGAACTCACGGCCGGGGCTCCCGAGGAAGGCTTCATCTGCACCAATATTCCTTACCAGATTCAAGTGACGAACAAGGGCGACGGCCCGGCGCGGGATACGATGGTGGCGATGGGCCTGGGAGGACACTTCAAGATAACGAACATCGCGGAAGGCGGCAAATTCAAGGACGCGCGGGTGGTGTGGAATCTGGGTACGCTTAAGCCGGGTGAAACGCGCAACTTGTCGATAGTCGGCATGGGCGAGGTAGAGGGCGACGTGGTGTCCCACTTCACGGTTGCGGCCCGTTGCGCCGAGAAGAAAACTGCGAAGCATGTCCTGCCGCTCACGGGTGTCGCCGGGGTGTTGACGAGCCTGAAGGACAGCTGCGACCCGGTGCAAGTCGGCGGCAGCCTGACCTATACCGTCACCGCCACCAACACCGGCTCCCGTAACGCCCACGACCTCCGCTACACGATTAACCTGGATGAAGGCATGGAATTCCTCTCCGGCGCAGGCGCGACGGCGGTGAGCCAGACTTCGCAGAATACCTTGGCGTTGGCTCCGGTGGCGATTTTGGCGAAGGGTTCGACCGTAAGCTGGCAGATTAACGTTCGGGCGCGGAGTTCGGGCGACAAGCGGTTCACGGCGGATCTGATAACGGCCGAATTGTCTTCCCCGGTATCGAAGTCCGAGTCGACGACCTTCTACCAGCCGACCATCAAGATGGTTACGGCGAAGTAGGGCGGGCCAATGAATTAGGGGCGCCTCTTGTAAAGAACATTGTTAGTCCCACAACGCCTAAAGGCGGGACCGCTGAAAAGATGCCGCTATATGGGGTTCTTCCTCCGACTGGAGCTGTACCGAAAGGTGCGGCTCCGGTTTTTTGTCGCCCGGCCTTCATAAGGCCGGTCTGGTCGTTGGCTTGATAGTCAATGCCGATCTTTACGGCAAAATATTCTTGCAATGGAAGGGTTTTTCGCTACAAATAACCGTTCCAGCGGCAGGAGCAGGAAAAAAAAAACCGCGTCAGACCATCCAAGCCAACTTGGCTCAGTGGTAGAGCAGTGCTTTCGTAAAGCACAGGTCCCGGGTTCGAATCCCGGAGTTGGCTCCAACTATTTAACCCCTGTCCGCACGCATGGGACAGGGGTTTTTTCGTTTCAAGATTTTTTTACTAGCCTGCTTTACGCCTTCGCCAGCGTGGCTGTGGGTCGTATTTGTCGGTTGGGGACAGTGGAATTCCTGTCCCCCGGCCTGTCCGCACAGTTTGGGAGTTCGCCTCACCGATCCGGTTGGCACTAGCGCTAAAACGCCGCCGCCCGCGCCCCGCTTTGCTCATGCTCGAGGAGCCAAGCCCGAAATACCGCTATTTCCCGCGCCTGCTCCACGATTATCCCTTCCGCCAATTCCTGCACCTGCGGATTCGCGCTATAAGCCAATACCGGCAACGCCATTTCAATCGCCATCGCATGGTGCCGGATCATCATCGCCAAAAAGACCGTCTCGCCCTCCATCCCGCCGCCCCCCAGCATCATGTTCCCCATTTCCCGATTCATGCGGGCCGCCGCATCTTCGTCCATTCCCCCATACTTTACCAACAGGCTTTGCATCAAACGCATTTCCCCCTCTTGTTCCTTGATAATGGTACCCGCCCATTCGCGCACTTGTTCATCCTTGGCACTGCTCAAAACCGCTTTCGCCATCGCCACCGCCGCCTGATGATGTACAGTCATCTCCGACAGAAACACCCGGTCGTCTTGATTCGCCCATTTCCGCGGCCTGGCTGCATCATTCGATATAACCAAGTCGGCTACCGACGGCCTGTCGCTTTCCGAGCGCATTCCCCCTGGCGGCATAGCCCCCTCGCGCGGCAGCGTCGCGTCGGGATCTTCGCTTTCATAGGGGAAAATTTTATGTGCCTCGATCGCCCGGGCATCCCTTCCCTCTGCCGGCCAAGTCGCCAGGACGACTGCCGTCAAGGTCCATACCAGAGCGATATTAAACACTGATGAATTTCTGCGCATCGCCAACTCCTTTACGTTTCCCCCTCATCCTTCCTCTCCTCGATCACTATCACCTCCAACCGGCGAATCACGCAAAAAGGCCGTGGCCAAATCGGGAAAAGCGAACGGCTCCTAACAAAGATTTGCTTGGTAATTCGGGGACATGTTACGAAATTACAAAAGCACCCTTTCAAGCCGATACCGGTATATATAGCTAAAACGAACCAGTTGCCCAAAGCTTGGCGGTACCTATATAGTCATAATTTACTATATCCGCACCACGCCACCCGCCACAACTGACCGGCGCGAAGGTTATTTCGTTGCATTGGTACGGACAAAATATAACATTGAACCGGGTACTCAATGTCTCTGCCCGCCGGTCAGTCCCCATGACTGTTTTCCGGGGGAAATTTTTTTACCCGCTTCGCCGGCAAACCTGTGCCGTGGAACGATTCGGCTAAACTTCCGTCTACAAGGTCGACCGTCGCCAGGGCTTAATTTTTTTTTACCTAAATGGAGATGTTAACATGTCCATCAAGACGAAGCTTTATCTAGCTTTTGCCGCCTTGGTCGCCCTGGCCCTATTTGTTGGCGCGGAAGCGATGTATGCCTTTAACCGCACGCAAAAAATGGTTGAGGAAACGAAACAGGAATCGACCTACGTCAGCCATTTTCTGGTGCCGGCCAACCAAATTTTGAACCGAATGGGCACCGACACCATGGCGGCAGGCTGGGGCTTCTATTCCTACACCTTCAGCCATTTCGACGTCGATTACCAGGACGGCATGCGCTACGCCGGCGAATCCCGCCGGGCCATCGGTGAACTGGAAAAAATCCTCGATGGCGCCCCCAAGGATCGCCTGGGCGATCTTCGTTCGGGACTCCCGGAAATCAAGGCCAACCTGGAACAGATCATTGGTATGACCGATCAAATCCACGCCCAGGTCGCCCGGCTCGACACCATAAAAACCCACATCAGCGATCTCGGGGACAATGTCAACAAAACCCTGAACGCCCTGATCGAGGAAGCCGTCGGCTCCCTCAAGTCCGGTTTCCTCAGCGAAATGAAACCCGGTATGACCGAGTTCCCCGCCGTCCTCCAGCGCCGTCTGGATCGGGTTAACTTCATCGACAAACTTGGCGACGACTTCAACGCCGGCGAGCTCGAATTCCGCATCGGCACCAGCTACTTCCAAGAGCGGGCCGAAGGACACTATCAAAAGGGCATCGCCGTCCTCAAAGCCACCGCCGACGAAGCCCATTCTTACGCCAACACCCCGGAAAAAGTCGGTCGCCGCCAGGAAACGAAAGACGCCTTCCTCTCCTTCGCCAAAGACCTCAACGATTACGCCGCCAACATCGAAGCCTTCTCCAAGGACTCCAAGTCCAACGAGCAGCTCGGCGCCGCCATGACCGCCATCTCCGACGGCATGGACGTGAAAATCGCCGACCTGGCCAAGAAAAACTCCGACGACATGGTTAAACTCACCGACGCCATCGCCGAAAAAACCACCCGCATCGACAACCTCGTCGACAGTTCCGCCTTCATCACCAACATCCTTGTCGTCGCCTCCGCCCTCATCGGCATCATCTCCGCCATCTGGATCACCCGCTCCATCACCCATCCCATCAACAAGGTCATCGACCGCCTCGGCAACGTGGAAGCCGACATCTCCGGCGCCTCCTCCACCCTTAACGGCGCCTCGCAATCGCTGGCCGGCGGGGTCACCGAACAAGCCTCCTCCCTTGAGGAAACCTCCGCCGCCATGGAGCAAATGGCTTCCATGGCCAAGCAAACCGCCGAAAACACCAAACGCGGCTACGACCTCGCCAAACATACCTCCGACGCCGTCAACAGCGGCGCCGAAGCCATGGATGAAATGGGCAAGGCCATGTCGAACATTTCGGAAAGTTCCGACAAGGTCCAGAACGTCATCAAGACCATCTCCGACATCGCCTTCCAAACCAACCTTCTCGCCCTTAACGCCGCCGTCGAAGCCGCCCGCGCCGGCGAGGCGGGGAAGGGCTTCGCGGTCGTCGCCGACGAAGTCCGCAACCTGTCGCAGCGTTCCGCCCAGGCGGTGCGCGACACCGAGTCGCTGATTCAGAACACCGTCGACTCGGTCCAGCACGGCAACGCCATCGCGGAAAAACTGGCCGGCAGCTTCAAGGACATCCGCGAAGGCATGACCGGCATCGGCCAAAACATCGACTCCATCGCCAACGCCGCCAACGAACAAGCCCAGGGCATCCACCAAGTCAACACCTCGGTCGCCGCCATGGACAAAATCACCCAGCAAAACGCCCAGGCCGCCTCGGAAACGGCCAGCGCCAGCAACCATCTCGAGGATCAGGTCCAGAGTCTGCAGCAGGACATCGGCAACCTCACCCGCATCGTCCACGGCGTGGTCGGTTCCAAACTGCGTGAACGCCGGGCCGCCAAGCTGGCCCGGGGCGAAGCCGGCGGCGGGGTCATGCGGCCGAACCTCATTGAAATGAAATGACCTTGCGGGAGGCGAGGCGGGCGCATCCCAACTTTGTTACGCGGCTCCGTACCCTGTAACGCCGCATATCGCCCCATTCGGTGGAGTAACGTGCCTCCGAACCTTGTTATACCGGTATATTATGTCGTTGGTGTCACTCTCCCACGACGGTAAAGCGAGCGTTGATGTGTTTGCCGTTTTCGGCTTCGTCAATCATGGCGATGGCGTAATCGGCATAGCTGATGCGGCTTTCACCTTTGCCGTTGACAAGAAGTTCATCGCCGCCGGCGGTGTATTTGCCGGTACGCTTGCCGTCGGCATCAAACATGGCGGATGGGCTGAGGTATGTCCACTTGACGTCGGGTTTGCCGCGGAGGGCATCGAACGCTTTGCCCATGGCATTCGCCAACGGCTTGAACATTTCAGGGAAGTCCGGCGTGTCCATAACCCGGACGGTGTGTTCCGGATTGACGTACAAGCTACCCGCGCCGCCCACAACCAAAAGGCGATTCGGCTTGCCGCTCAACAAGCCGGTCAGGTGGATGAGCGAGGTGTAGTGCTTGTCAAGGTCTTCCGGTGTCCAGGCTCCGAACGCATCGATGATGACATCATTGGTTTTGATGTCGTCATAGGTGAGGGCGAATAGATCCTTTTCCAGTATTTTCGCCTTTGGTTCGGCGATTTTGCTCCTGTCCCGAACAATGGCGGTAACCTCATGACCTCTGGCAACCGCTTCCCGGACCAGCAATCGGCCTTCTTTTCCCGACGCGCCGATGATCGCAATCTTCATGATTGTTCCTTTTCAAGTAGTGATATGGATAGTTGTTTTTTCATCTGGTTTCTCCCTCTCTAAAACTGTCTATGTTTGGTTAGTTCTACTACGCGACTGTTGTGGGAACCGCCTCCACAACAGTCGTGTGATCAAAAGGTTGCATGGTAAAGGGAATTGCGAGTGGTTTTTCGCCACCGCCCCTTGAGTCGCCGATAACCCTAACTTCATGCGGCATTTG
>JAVBTZ010000113.1:0-10695 GCA_031555915.1 Planctomycetota bacterium | reverse complement strand
ATCCATCTTGCGGGATAAGGCCAATGCAGCCCAAAACACCCTTCGCCCTTCTCAGCTTCCTATTCGCCATGACGGTTATCATGACGCCGGCGGCTCGCTGTGAAGACGGTGAATTCTACGTCAATACCTACCGTTCCATCGGCTCCATCTCCCCGCTGGGTGTAAGGGAAATGGCCATGGGACGCTCGGGGGTGGGTCTCGCCGACGGGGTCGCGTCCCTTGGGCAGAATCCTGCCGCCCTGGGAGCTTTCAAGGGAACCGGCTTCGACGCCGCGCTCGGCTTCGACTGGCTCTCCGACGACGCCGACAACACCACCCAATTCAGCTTCAAACTGGGCGGAGCCATGAACATCGACCGCTGGTCCCGCTGCACCTCCAATAACCAGGCCATCGGCGCCCTGCTTTACACCGAAGGCTACTCCGGCGCCCAACTGGCCGACATGAAACGCTCGCAGACCGGCGTCCTCGGCGGCTACGGCATCCACCTGCTGGACAATCTGCTGGTCGGCGTCTCCGTCGCCCTCTTTGACGGCAAGTGGAGAGGAAACGCTTTCACCTATCCCAATGGCACCGCCGTGCCCGCCATGGATCGGAAATTTCTCGGGGGCGACTTCAAGGTCGGGGGGCTTTACCGCATCCAGGACGAAACCACCCTCGGCGCCACCCTCGGCTTCGCCACCGGTTCCTACAAGGACAAAAATATCTATACCACCGCCAACGGAAACATCAACGGTTCCGGCTCCATGCAGCGCTTTTCGATTTCCGCCGGCATAGCCCACCAATTGGCCGACGAGACCCTGCTCTTGGGCGACCTCTGGTTCAAGCGGATGCAAAGCGATTTACCCGGGGTGGTGAAGGAGCACGACAATTCCTGGGGCATTTCGGCCGGCGTCGAGCAACAAATCATTTGCGACATGCTGGCTCTGCGGGGCGGGATTTATTACGACCATACCGCTTACGGCTCCACGGCCACCGCCGGTCTTACGCCGAATCCGGTGTTTGTTCCCGGGGGTAATTTATCCAAGGGCCGGGCCGGGTTCACCGCCGGCGTGGGGGTGAAGCTGTACGGCTGGGACATGGGATACGGCTTGGACGTGAACACCGCCGGCGACGTCAAGAATATGTTGGATGTGAAGAAGGAATGGTAGCTATGCAACGCGACATTTGCGGGAACCGCATCCGCAAATGCCGCATGAAGTTAGGGTTGTCGGTAATCCAAGAGGCGGTGGCAAAAAACGGCACAACATACCGTTCACCATGCAACCTCTTGATCACACGAAGGGGAGAGCACCGGGGAGAGAGAGCAAGGGAGCAAGGGAGCAAGGGAGAGAGGAAGAGGGAGAGAGCAGGAGGAGAGAGGGAGAGAGGGAGAGAGGAAAGGCGGACGCCGTTAATTCGGTGTCCGCCTTGATTTTTGTACCGGTTTCAGGGGATATGCCTCTGGTTATTTTTTGAGGAGTTCCGGCAGGAACATCACGATTTCCGGAATAAAAGTGATCAGCAGCAAACAAATAATCATGACGACGATAAAGCTGACAATACCCCGCGTCACCACTTCCAATGGCACATTCCCCACTCGCGCCGCCACAAACAAATTTATTCCCAATGGCGGCGTGACAAAACCAATCGCCAGGTTCACCACCATGATGAGACCAAAATGAATGGGGTTGAGACCAATCTTCAAGGCCACCGGCAGAAGAATCGGCGACAGGACGATAATCGCCGGCGTGGTGTCCATGAAACAGCCGACAATCAGCAGGAGCAGGTTGATAAGGAGCAGGATGTAAATCTTGTTGTCGGTGAGGCCGACAATCATTTCGGTGATCATCGCCGGGACCTGTTCCATGGTGAGAATCTTGGTGAAGGCGGTGGCGCAACCGAGGATGACCATGGTGGTGCCGGTGGTGGAACAGGCGCTGGCGATAGGGGCGAGGACCGTCTTGAAGGTCAGCTCCCGGTGGATGAACACCCCGCAGATAAAGGCGTACACCACCGCCACCGCCGCCGCTTCCGTGGGGGTGAAGATGCCGGCGTAGATGCCGCCGAGGATAATCACCGGGTTAATCAGGGCCCACTTGGCGTTCCAGCCGACCGACCAGGCGCGCTGCCAGGAGAATGGTTCGTCGTCCCCCTTCCAACCCTGTTTCTTGCAGTAGGTGTAACAGTAGAGAATCAGGGCGCAGCCAATCAAAATCCCCGGCAGGAAACCGCCCAGGAACATGTCGCTAATCGAGGTGGAGGTGGAGACGCCGAAGATGACCATGGGAATGCTTGGCGGAATAATCACCCCAATGCAACCGGCGGCCGCGATCAGGGCCAGGGTGAAGGACTGGCTGTAGCCCCGCCTGAGCATGGACGGAACCACCATGCTCCCCACCGCCGCGACCGTGGCCGGACCCGACCCCGATACCGCCGCGAAGAACATGCACACCACCACCGTAACGATGGACAAGCCGCCGGTAATCCGCCCGAAGAAGACATTGCAGAAATCAAGAATCCGCCGGGAGACCCCGCCGGCGCCCATCAGTTCCCCGGCCAGGATGAAGAGGGGAATCGCCATGATCGGAAAGGAGTCGCAGCCGGAAATCAGCGACTGCACCAGATAGCCGGTGCTGAGCGACTGCCCGACCAGAATGGCCATCAGGGACGACGCGCCAATGGCGATGCCGACCGGAACGTTCAGAATCAGAAAAATGAACAGGGTGATGAACAGGACCGCGCTAACCATTGGCCACCTCCTCTCCGCGGAGAGCCCGCAGGCGGTGCGCCAGGGTCTGGACCTGCCGGATGGCGGTCAGGGCGAAGCCGACCATCGGGGCCGAATAGACAATCCACATCGGTATCCCAATCGCCGGCGAGGTCTGGCCGAGAAGTATCTGCTTCTTGACGACGCCGTAGGCGGTATAGGTAATGAAAATGGCGAAGGCCAGAAAAATCAGGTCGCCGATAATCACCACATAGGGACGGAAACGTTTTGGAAACAGCCCCAGGGCGGCCTCGATTTTGATGTGTTTCATGATTTTGGCGCCGTAGCTGATCCCCAGGTAAATCAGCCAAATGAAGATGTAACGCGCCAGCTCCTCCGACCAGGACAGGGAACTGCCGAAAACGTAACGCATGATCACCTGGACAAACAACAGCAGGGACATCGTGGACATCAGGACGATGCAGATGGACATTTCCAGCTTGTCGTCCAGCAATTTCAAGAACTTCATTCTTGTCCTCCCGCGCGGAAAAACCGGAGGGGGGCGCTTCTGTCCCCCCTCCCCTGTATTTGGACATTTCTAGAGGCGCTCTAAAGCTGCCCAAGGTTATTTCTTCAGCATCGCGTCGAGGTAGGCGGGGTTCTTCATTTTCTTCTTGACCAGATCGAAAATCTTGGCGTCCACGACTATCTTCTGCCACGCTTCCTTTTCGGCGGGGGTGAGTTCGGTGACGACGCCGGTCCTGGAGAAGTTCCCCTTGATGCCCTTTTCCAGCTCCTGCGACCGCGCGCGCTGGAATTTGGTGGACTCGACGGTGGCTTTCTCGATGGCGGCCTTTTGCAGGTCGGAGAGGGAGTTGTACTTGTCCAGGTTCATGCAGATGATGTAGGGGGTGTAGACGTGCTGGGTCATGGAGAGGTATTTCTGCACTTCCTGGAATTTGTTGCTGTCGATGATGCCGAGGGGATTTTCCTCGCCGTCGACCGTCCCCTGCTGCAGGGCGGTGAAGAGTTCGGTGAAGGCCATGGGGGTGGGGTTGGCGCCGAAGGCTTTCCAGGCGGCGAGGTGGACTTCGTTTTCCATGGTGCGGATTTTCATGCCCTTGACGTCGGCGGGGACCTTCACGGCCACCTTGTTGTTGGTGAAATTGCGGAAGCCGTTTTCCCAGAGGGCCAGGCCCTTGAGCCCTTTTCCGGACATGTCGGCAAGAATCTTTTTCCCCGCCTCGCCGTCAAGGCCGGCGTAGGCGGCTTCGGTGGTGAGGAACAGGTAGGGCGCGTCGAAGACGTAGAAGTCGGGGAACATGGTGGCCATGGGGCTGGTGGAGGAGACGGCGATGTCGATGTCGCCGAAGACCGTGCCTTCGATGACGACCCGGTCGTCGCCAAGCTGGTTTTTGTCGAAGAGGTTGATGGTGAGGGAGCCTTTGGAAGCTTCTTCGGCGACTTTCTTGAAGACGACGCCGGCGTCAATAGCCGACTGGGAGGTGACGTTGGATAACTTGAGGGTGACGTTCTTTTCCCCGGCGAAGGAGGAGGCGGAGCCGAGGATCATGGTTGCCAATACGGCGATAGCCAACAGTTTTTTCATGCCTTTTTCTCCTAATTGAAATGTGAAAAGTATCGTGGAACGAAAATTCCCCCCACCGGATACAACCGGTATAAATGCCCGCCGCAAGCTCTATGCGAAAGTCAGGACCACTTTCCGCACGCTCTCGGGATTGCTTTGGATCAGGTCGAAGGCTTTTTGCGCTTCGGTGAATTTGAAGCTGTGCGAGCGCAATTTTCCCGGGGTGTGGAAGCCCCGCGCCATACTGTCGACGACTTCGGGGAAGCGGTTGTTGTTGAGCCGGCTGCCGATGACGTCCAGTTCCTTCTTGGTAATCGCCACCGACGCCACTTCGGACGGCGCCGAGAGGAGCCCCAGGACCACCACCCGCCCCGCCGGGGACGCCAGGTCCAAAGCTTGCGGAAACGACTTCAGGGTGCAGGCGGCGTCAATCACCACCGGCATGCCTTCGCCGCCACTGATGCGGTCCACCGCCTTCTGGATGTCCTCCTTCACGGCGTTGACCGTTTCGTCGGCGCCGAATTCACGGGCAAAAGCCAGGCGCTCATCCATGATGTCCGACATTACCACGTAGGCCCCGCGGGCCTTGGCGTCCTGCATGATGCAGAGGCCGACCGGCCCCGCCCCGATGACCAATACCAAATCCCCCTTCTCGATGCGGCCGCGGCGGTTCACTTGCACGCCGATGGAATAAGGTTCGACCAGGCTGATCAGATCCGCCGGGATTTTAGCGGGGTCGACCTTGTGGACCCGGTTGGCGGGAGCCGCGACGTATTCGGCAAAGCCGCCCGGGACGTGCACGCCGGTGACTTTCACGGTGGAACAGACGTTATGCCGGCCGTGGGTGCAGGCGTAGCATTGGCCGCAATTGCGGACCGGATCCACCGCGACCAGGTCGCCCGGTTTGACGTTCGTGACCATGCCGCCCACTTCGTCGATGACGCCGCCGTATTCGTGGCCGATGATGGCGGGGTAGGAGGCGAGGGAATTGGTGCCTTTGTAGATGCCGATGTCGGAGCCGCAGATGCTGCCGGCGGTGATTTTTATCAGCACTTCGAAGGGATTCCGGAGTTTGGGTTTGTCCAGATCGACCAGGTCCAATTGCCCCGGTTTTTCGATGCGAATCGCTTTCATGTTGGGCGTCCTTTCCGTGGACTTTTTCAGGCGTTCACGTATTTGTGGAGGGTTTTCCGCACCGCTCCCGGGCCGGCCGCGAGTTCGGCGAAATACTTCTCGGCCAGTTCACCCAAACCGACCAGGTAGAGGTCGACGGCGAAGATGCGGGGGTCGGAAAAAATCGGGCGGAGGTGGGTGGAGAAGGGGCCAAGGTCCCCAAGCTTGATGCCGGCCAGATGTTGGGAGACTTCGGCCAGAAGCGGGTCGGGGCTGACGTCGAATTTGTTCCCCTGATCGTCCACGCCCATGACATAACGGCACCAGCCGGCGAACACCAGCGGAATCAGCTTGAGGGTTTTGACGTCCAGCTTGGGGTCGGCGGCGTAGGCCTTGATGGTTTCGCCGAAGCGGATGGGGAGCTTTTGCGAAGTGTCCATGGCGATCCGCTGGGGGGTGTCGGGCACGAAGGGATTGGGGAAACGCACCTTCAGGACTTCGTCGATGAAGTTGCGGGGCTTGACAATCCCCGGGTCGACCACCACCGGGAGCCCCTCGTCGTAACCGATTCTTTCCACCAGGCGGCGGAGATCGGGGTCCTGCATTTCGGCGCTGATTTTGGTGAAGCCGAGGAGGCAGCCGTAGACCGCCAGGGCGGTATGCAAGGGGTTCAGGCAAGTGCAGACCTTCATCTTCTCCACCTTGTCGACGGTGGCGCGTTCGGTGAAGATGACGCCCGCCTTTTCCAGGGCCGGCCGGCCGTTGGGGAAGAGGTTTTCCACCACCAGGTATTCGGCCTCTTCGGCATTCACGAAGGGGGCGACAAAAGTGTTCTTCTTGGTGGCGACCGCTTCGACATCCTCGAAGCCGCAGTCCTTGAGCATTTGCTTGACGCTGGGGTCGGGGCGGGGAGTGATCTTGTCAATCATCGACCAGGGGAAGGAGACGGACCCGGCGGGACCGACATAAGCCGCGAAGCCGGCGTCGGCGAAACCGGACTTGACCCATTCCGCGGCGAAAGCGCGCACCGCCGCCGCGAGGCGGTCGCCGTTGTGGGAACAGTTGTCCATGCTGACGAGAGCCAGCGGGAGCTTCCCCGCCCGGTAACGTTCGAGGACCAAGGCGGCCAATTTCCCGATGTAACTCGCCGGCGCGGCCGGTCCCTTCTGGAAATCCTCCGCTACGTCGGGGAGAAGCTGGTCGCCCCGGCTTAGGCCGTAGCCCTTTTCGGTAATAGTGAAGGTGGCCATCTGGAGGGAGGGCGCCCGGAAAATTTCCTTGAGCCGCTCCCAGTCGGGGCCGGAACTGTCGACTTTCAGGGCTTCCGTAATCGACCCCAGGACTTCCTTCACGATGCTGCCGTCGGCCTTGAGGGTGACGTTGAGGCTGAGGTTGTCGTAGGGGGTGAAGACGGCGTCGATGATTTCGTAGTCATAACCTTCGGCGACGATGATGCCGATCGTTTCACTGCCTTCGTTCAGGAGTTTCTGCTGCCGGGCGGCGGGGAAGATGCGGAAGATGTTGCCGGCCCCGAAATGCACCCAGGTCGGTTTGGCGCGGGTGGCGGCCTTGACTTTTTCCCGATCGAATTGGGGAAGGAGGATGCCGGCGTCGGCCCATGCCTTGGTTTTGGCCAATTCATTTTCTTTAAGCTTCATGTCTGCCCCTTGTTCCTAACGAGGTGTGTTTTATTTCCCGACAATAAGTTGGGGTTGCGGAGCTAAGGCGCCGCGTGGAAATAAGTCGACCTGTTTTATTTAACCACAGAGACACAAAGAACACAGAGAACCACAACCACAAACCACCTTTCATATTTGGCACTATTAAGTTTTTCGGTTGCGGTTCTCTGTGTCCTTTGTGTCTCTGTGGTTAAATAAAACTAAGCAACTTATTTTTACGCGGTGCCTAAACCGACAGCGGGTATTTGCCGTACTTCTTGCCGGCGGCGATGAAGCGTTCGACATTGGCAATGGAAATGCCGCCGTGCAGCGAATGGTCGCTCGCGAGAATGAAACTCCCGCCCGGCGCGGCTTTGCGGATGACCTCCTTCACCCCCTCCTCGATGACCCCGGGTTTGTCGCTGGTGAGGATGTTCGTGGAGTCGACGTTGCCGATCGGGGTCAGCTTGGTTCCGTAAGTTTTCTTGATTTCGGCGATGTCCATTCCGGCCGTGACCTGCATCGGGTTCAGGCCGTCGATCCCGGTTGCGACCAGGTCGGGGAGAATGGGGTTGACGCAGCCGCAGGAATGCAGAATCACCTTGCCGCCGGCGTCGTGGATGGCCTTGACCTGTTTTTTCAGATCGGGGATGAAAATGTCCTGCATGGTGTCGGGGGACAGGAGCAGGTTGGCGTTGAAGCCCATGTCGTTGGCGATAAAGATGGCGTCGGCCCCGAGTTCGACGTTACGGACGGCAATTTTGGTCCAGAAGTCGGTGAAGTAGGCGGACATCTCGCGCAGGAGCTCCAGGTCGTCGTACACCATCACCGCCATGTTGTCGAAGCCCATTCCGATAAACATGCAAATGAAGGAAGCGCGGACGCCCGCCACCAGGGCCAGATCGTCCGACTTGCCCCGGTGCGCCTCGGCGAGGCCGTCCTTGATGTTTTCGAAACGCCAGTCCTGCAAGGGCTCGGGACGCGGGGCCTTCTCCCAATCCTCCCGTTCGGCGAAAGCGTGCTTGGTCGCCATAGCGAGGGGCCACGAAGCCGGCGACACCACGTGGGGGACGCCGAATTCGTCGGTGAATTCGCTGGCGCTGGTCCAATGATTATGGCGGTGGATCAGGCTGGTGTAGCCGCGGGTGGGGATGTAACAGCAGTCGAGGCCGATGACGCGGGACAGCTCGACATAGGGCTTGCCGTCGCCGTAGAGGTTTTCCTGGCCGAGGTAATGCGGAAACATTTGCAGGTTGGCGATTGTCTCGAAAATCGGCACCTGATCCGGTTCTTCATGCCGCAGCGCGGCATTGAAGCGGTCTATTGGACGCATAGTTTCGGTTGACATGAATGGCTCTTTCATAGCACGGGCTCAAGGCCCCAAGAACAGGTTGGGAAGGAACAGGACGACACTTGGGAAAAAAGTCACGAAAAAGAGGACGACGATGAGGGCGGCCAAAAAGGGGAACGACTCCTTGACGATTTTACCCGGCCCGATTTTCAGAATCGAACTGCAAACGAAAATGAGCGTGCCGAACGGCGGCGTCGCCCCGCCGATGGTGAGGTTGAGGACCATCACCAAACCGAAATGCACGGGGTTTATCCCGAGGTTGCGAACGGTCGGAATGAGAAGGGGAGTCAGGATAATCAAGGAGGCGGTGCCTTCCACGAACATACCCAAAACCAGCAGGAAGACGTTGACGATCATAAGAAACATCAGGGGGTTGGTGGTGAAGCCGGCGAGCTGGGAGGAGATGGTCTGGGGAATCCGTTCCCAGCTCATGTAGTAGCCGAGAACGTTGGCGGCGACGATGATGAGCATTACGCCGGCCGTGCCAAGGGTCGATTCCAGAAGCAGGGCGGGAATATGTTTCAACTTCAATTCGCGGTAAATGAAAAAACCCACGAACAAGGAATAAATTACCGCGATGGCTCCGCCTTCGGTGGGGGTAAACATGCCGATTCGCAGACCCAAAATGATCCCGAAAGGCAGGAAAAGCGCCCAGGCGGACACCATGGTTTGCTTGAAAATGGCGGATGCCGAAGCCATGCGATCCGTGGTCGGGGCGTAGTTTCTCCTGATGGCGATTATCTTCACCACAAGCATCAGGGCGATACAAAGAAGAATCCCGGGGACGTAACCGGACAGGAACATCTTCGCCACCGACACGTCCGCCATGAAGGCGTAGAGGATGAGGCCGATGCCGGGGGGAATAATCGGGGCGATCACGGCCGAGGTTACGGTGACGGCGGCGGAGAATTCGGTCGACATGCCGCGCTTGACCATTTCCGGCACCAGCACCTTGGACTGCATGGCGGCGTCGGCGTTGGCGGAACCGGACACCCCGCCGAGGAAGGTCGACAGGAGAACGTTCGCCTGGGCCAGCCCTCCCCGCCAGTGGCCGCAGAACATGTTCACCAGGACCAGCAGGCGGTCGGTGATGCCGGAGTAGTTCATAACCGTGCCGACCGTGACGAAGAACGGCACCGCCATCAAGGGAAAACTCTCGGCCCCGGCAATCATGCGCTGGAGCGCCATGTCCACGGGGAGGAAGGTGTCGGAAAAAAGAAAATAGGAAATGCCAGCAGCCATGATGGAAAAGGCCACCGGGACGTTCAGGATAAACAATACGAACAGAATGATCAGCGGGAACAGGGTCATAAATCGCCCTCCTGGAAGCGCTGGGTAACGCTGGCGGCGTGGTTCTTCCAAATGCGCTTCTTGAGGTCGAGGGCGGCGTAAACGGTCATGGAGGCGAAGCCGATGCAGATGGGAATGACCACGAAGAAGTAAGGTATATGCAGAATCGAGGTCGGCTTGTCCCAGGATTCCACGGCGTAGATCCAGCCGAGATAGGTGATGAAGGCGTTGAAAATCAGCACAAATACGCCCACGATAAAGGACAGGACCGATCGCACTCCGGCGGGGAGAAGGGAGACCAGGAAATCAATGCCGACGTGCATGTGCCGCTTGAAGACGGCGGCGGAACCGATAAAGATGACGCAGGAAAAACCGATGACGCTGATTTCTTCCGCCCAGGCGATGGATTTATTGGCGAAATAGCGGAGAAACACGTTCAAGGAAACAACCACGATAATCAGGCACATCCCGGCGCTACTGACGATTTCCTCGAAATTGCCCAATAGGGAGGAAGGCTTGAAGGTGAATAAGGGCGGCGGTACATTGTGCGGGGGGAGTTCTGTTTCGGTTTTACGGTCATTACTGGACATGCGGTTAATTCCTCCGGTCCGGCTTGGCTTTACCCATCCGCATCGCAACCTTTCCGGGCGATCGGGCGCCCGGAAAGGTTCGCGAAAAATGGCAAGCCATTACGAGTGTATGGCGGATGATCAATATGGATAGGGCGTGCTGTCGATTTGCTTGCGAAGTTCCGCGTAGGACGGCCAGGCCGGGTTTTCGTAAACCACCGCGCAGGCTTTGGAGAAGGCGTCGAGGTCGACATCGTTGAAAACGACGCCCTCGCTTTCGAGTTTTTTCCGCCATTCCCCTTCGCGTTCGGCGGTTCTGGCCGAACACTTGACGCCCCACTTGTCGACTTCTTCCTGAAGCAGCTTCTGGTGTTCCGCCGGAATCGAATCCCAAATCTTCTGGGACATCACCAGCCCCGTGTGGGCGGTGAAGTGGTTCG
>JAVBTZ010000126.1:0-14321 GCA_031555915.1 Planctomycetota bacterium | reverse complement strand
TGATATTGGCGTCTCCCCGATCGGGGAGACGCCAATATCACGATACCCCTCCCGGCCGGAAAGGCAAGCCTAACCGTGGTTGTTGCTTCGCAACCGGGGCTTTCTGCAAGACGCCCGGAAATTCAGCGTTCGTGCACGTCGGCAGGAAGAAGCAGTCGCGTCCGATCGCGCGGATTGGACCGGGAGGGCACGAGCGCGAGGGCGGGTATGGGTTCGCCCCGCCCGGCGTTGAGGGTCCTCTGCCGCATTGGGCCGGACAAGGCGACGGCAGCCGCGCTCTTGCCGGGCGCTCCGCCCTTCAGCATGGCGACAAGATCGGCAACCATGTCATTGAGGCCGGAGGCCAGATTGGACAATTCCTCGGACGCCGACGCCGTTTTCTCTGAAGCGGCGGTGTTGTTTTGCGTCACCTTGTCCACCTGGGCGATGGCGGTGTTGACCTGATCCACTCCTTGGGCTTGTTCGTTGCTGGCGCAGGCGATTTCGTTGATGAGGCGGGCGACGGTCTGCGAGTCCCTCTCGATTTCCTTGAAGCTGCTGTCCAGCTTGACGGCGATTTCCGAACCGTTTTGCACGCGTTCGATGGTGACGTTGATAAGCTGGGCGGTATCCCGCGCGGCCTGGGCCGAACGGCCGGCCAGGTTCCTCACCTCCTCCGCGACTACGGCGAAGCCTTGGCCGGCTTCCCCCGCCCTGGCCGCCTCCACCGCCGCGTTGAGGGCGAGGAGATTCGTCTGGAAGGCGATGTCCTCGATAGTCTTGATGATGCGGCCGATTTGTTCGGCCGCGTTGGATATCTCCAGCATGGCTTGCGACATGTTGGCGACGGCGGAAGCGCCGGAGGCGATAAGCAGGCCGGTGTTTTGGGTCGTTTCGTTCGTCTTGTTGGCGTTGTCGGCGTTCTGGCGGGTCATTGACGCCATCTGTTCCAGGGCGGACGACGTGTTCTCCAGTGACGCCGCCTGCTGGGTCGAGCCTTCGGCCAGGTTTTGCGCCGAACCGGAAATCTGCGTCGCCGCGCCATAGACCTGGCCCGCGCTGTCGTTCAGGTTTTGCGTGATGGCCCGCAGGCGGGTTATGGTGCTCCTGACCGTGACGACCGCCAGGACCAGCGTTGCCGCGATGCCCAGCAGGCTGCCGATGATAATCAGGTAATTGGCTTCAGCGGCAATCGCCCGGTTGCTGTCGAGATCCTCCCTTATGCCTTCCATCGCCCGGCGGAGGAGATCGCGGACGAAGTCCTGCAATTTGACGCGGCTTTCCACGCCGGCCGTGTCCAAGAGGCTTGCCGCCTTGGCGTTGTCGTTCTTCAGGCCCAGGGCGGCGACTTCGTTGGTGATGCCGACGTATTCGCCCCACAAGTTGCGGATGTTGGCCACGTTCGCTTCGCGGGCGGGGGTAACGGGTTTGGGGAAATTGTCGTAGTACATGTCGATGGCTTGCGCCATCCTGAGTTCGAGGTCTTTCATTCCCTTGTCCACCAGATCCCGCATTTTATGTTCATCCAACTCGCTGACGACGGCGGTGGTGGCGATGCGACGCTCCAGGGCAAGCCGGTCGATGATATTGAGGGCGATGGTCCGGTTGGCGCTTTCTTCGATGGTGTTCATCGCCCCGGCCATCATATTGACGCTGTTTAGGCCCAGACCCGCTATTATCACGGAGAGTAATACCATAATGCCGATGATGCAGTATATTTTCTTCGATATGGACAGTCTCATGGATCCTTCCTTTCCTTGGTCCGGCGGCAGGATAAGGCTGTTCACCCTACGAAGCTACTTTTACGGGAACCGCTTCTGGCAGCCCGGCGACCGCCACGGGATAGGATCCCCCCGACCCTCAGGCTAACGCCCCGCATGCGTGTCATCCCCCTCATACGGGGAGGCCCGGCGCCAGGGGCAAACAGACCTAACATCTTTGTCTGTAATCCTTTGGAATGACTTCCTTTTCTATTTGCAGGGCATTCGGAAAAGATCGCGCGGCAGTATATGGAGTGCATGCATTTTGGCGTGATAATTTTTTTCAGATTGGGAGTTATGTGGAATGGCATATGCGCGCTGGAAGCGGCATACGGCGCATGGGGTTAATATCTTCCGCGAACCGTGGTGAAACGGCGGGCCGTCACTCCCCTGCCCACAATCCATGCTGTCGCGCCATGGCGGCGGCTTGCAGGTGTATGTATCGTTTCTTGTAACGAAAATTGAAGCCGAGGTATGCTTTGGCGTATCCAGCATACAGAATCATCTCCCCCAAATTGGCGCCGTCCTCCAAATGCACATAAGCCAGGCTTCGGCCATACTGGTCGGTGCGGCTGTTTTCGTATTCCAGCCAGCAACGCTTGCCGGCGGCCAGGTTGTGGGTGAATTGGCTGGCCGCTTTTCCCAGGATCAGCATCTCCTCCGGTTTGGCCATGCCGCCCATGCGGCCGAGGTCGGTGTAGAGCGAATTATTTAGGCTGGACTCGGGGGCGTCGATGCCGATCAGGCGGATGCGTTCGCCGTCCACTTCTATGGTGTCCCCGTCCACCACCCGGGTCACCCGGCGCCAAGGTTCCGCGGCCGGTTTTTGCCCGGGCGGGAAGGGGCTTTCCGGCATGCGCTCCAAGGTTCCCGGGCTTAGGTCAAGGTCGGCGTAGGCGGCGAAAATCCCGGCCTGCCGGCCAGGCGCCAGGCCAATCCAAACATAAGCCTTGTAATACAGGAAAGTGCCCAGCGCCACCAACATGGTCAGGACCGACAGCCAGTGCCTTAGCCTCGACCAGCTTGAATAGCGTTTTTTCCCCCGCTTGATGATCGCGTTACGCTTCGCCATGCCGTTATCCCTCGATCGCAAAAAAACGCCGCGATAGCCAAAATCGCGGCGTTACCCTAATGGCAAATTTGCGGTTCTAATATTCCACGCCACCCTCACACCACCGGCGCATTGTCCTTGATGCCCACCACCCACACCTTGAGCTCGGTCTCCACTTCGGGGTGGAGGCGAACCTTGACCCGGTGCATGCCCAGCGTCTTAATCGGCTCCTCCAGCCGGATCATCTCCGGCTCAACCTGAACCCCTTCGGCGGCGAGGGAGTCCACCAGCTGCTTCGGCGTAACCGAACCGTAAAGAACGTCCGACTCCGACACCCGTTCCTTCACCGTCACATCCACCGCCGCAATCCGCTCCGCCAGCATCTTGAAGTCCTTGACCCTTTCCAGGGCCTTGGCGGCCCGGTGCTTCTTCAAGCCTTCAATCTGCTTCAGGTTCGCCGGCGTTACCTCCACCGCCAACTTCCGCGGCAATAAAAAATTCCGGCCGTAGCCGTTCGCCACCGTCACTACATCCCCGGCAAGGCCCAAATCCTTGACGTCTTCACTTAACAACAATTTCATGGCCATGATTGCACGCCTCCAGCATATTCTCTAGTGAATGGACTACTTACTGCTTGCCGCTGACCCGAAGGAGTCCCAGGATACGCGCCCGCTTCACCGCCCGGGCAATCGCCCGCTGGTGCTTGGCGCAGTTCCCCAAGCGCTTCCGATCGAACAACTTTCCCTGAGGACTCATGAACTTCTGCAGCGTGTTCACGTCCTTGTAATCCACCACCGTCGGTGCGTTCTTGCCGCAATACCGGCAACGTCCGCCGCCGACATGGAATTCCTGCCTGTCCTTGCCGTAATCCGAACTCACTGTCGTCTCCCGTCAAAATAATGGAATCAAACTAAAAAATTAGAAGGGTATGTCGTCGCCGACCGGCCCGCCCGAACCGGACGGCTCATCGTCGAAAACGTCCGTCGCCGCCCCGGGCCGCGTACCCGGACGACTCTCGAAAGAACGCCCGCCCGAACTTCCGCCCGCGCCGCCGCCCACACTGCCGCCGCCCGCGCCGCTGCCGACCGCACCGCCGCCGCTCGCACCGCCGCCAATCGGAGCGGAAGGCCGACGGACCGTGGCGGAAGAGGACGCGCCGCGTTCGGGTCCGCGGTCATCACTCGGTGGCGCGTCATACCGCCCGCTGGAACTCGAGGACTCGTAACGGCCGCTGGAACCGGTCTCGAAGCGTCCGCTCTGTCCCCCTTCCCTGCCGCCGAGGAACTGCACATTCTGCACATAAACCTTGATCCGGCTGCGGCGTTCACCCGTTTCCTTGTCCTGCCATTGGTCTTCAATCAGCCGCCCTTCCACCAACACCGGCCGACCCTTGGACAAAAACTCGCTGCAGGTCTCGGCCTGACGGTCCCAGACCGTGCAGTCGATGAACAACGTCTCTTCCTTTCGTTCCGAGCCGCTTTTGCCCCGAACGGTGGTGACCGCCAGCCGCAAATCCGCCACCGCCGTTCCCTGGGGGGTATAGCGAAGCTCGGGATCGCGGGTGAGGTTGCCGATTAAGATTACCCGGTTGAATCCTGCCACTATGCTCTCCTTATGAAAGCCGCGCGTTTCGGCTTGCCGCCATGAACAGGCCGCTCAAAACCGGCATGCCTATCGCGGAAAAGGCGGGGGACAACCTCTAGTCCAGCATGTCCGCCGGCGCTTCGTTGTCGCTTCGGTCCCGACTGCCGTAGACCGGAACCTCCACCCCATCCTCATCCACCAAAATCAAAACACGCAGGATGTTTTCGTTCAAGGAGCACTGACGCTCCATCTTGACGATGTTCGCCGGGTCCGAATTGAAATGCACCAGAATATAGGTGCCGCGGCGAACCTTCTTGATGTCGTAGGTGAGACGCCGATCGTCCCACTTGATGGCCTTGACGATTTCAGCGCCGTGGCGGGTCAGACAGCCCAGGCACTCGGCCTCCATTTTGGCGTAGTCTTCCTTGGCCTTTGCGCTGTCGACGATAAACATCGCTTCATACAATTTGCTCACGCCCATTCCTCCAGTTGTTTATGTAAAGCAAAAAAACACTCGCAAAAAATTAAGTCGTTGGGCAGCTCTTATAATGCTATTTTTCGAGCAGCCCCGTTGTCTCAAACCGCCTCGCCGCCGCCCACCACCAGACCGTTATACTTCCCCCGGGCGGCGTTCATGCCGTACTTCAGCCAGTCCGTTGCCGCTTCGGCCGCCAGGTCGACCACCTTCCGCAGAACCGGCATTTCCTCGGGGGTGAAACGGGACAGGACATAATCCGCCATGTCCATCCGCTCCGGCACCGCCCCCACGCCCAGCCGCAGACGCGGGTAGCCCCTGCCGCCCAAGGCCCGCTCGATGTCGGCGAGGCCATTGTGCCCGCCAGCCGAACCGGTCGGACGGAACCTGAGCTTCCCCACCGGCAGGTTCACGTCGTCCGACAGGACCAACAGCCCCGGCCATTTGCACTCCAGGTCGTCGGCTTTGTCCTGGCGGGACGGTTTGGCCGAATTATCCGCGGGGGAGACGGCCTCGGCCGGGGGCGTCTTATCCTGGATCGCTTCGCGAATCTCCCCCATCCAGCCTAGCCATGCAGCCAGGGCCTGTCCGCTCCGGTTCATGTAGGTTTGCGGTTTCAGGAGGTAAAGTTTTTCGCCGGCGAAAGTGGCCTCCGCCGCCGCGACCGAACGTTCCTGCCGGAAGCGGCCGGCGGAAATTTTCTCGGCCAGGGCGTCCAGGGCCAGCCAGCCTATGTTGTGCCGGGTTCGGTCGTATTCGTTCCCCGGGTTCCCCAGGCCGACAATCACTTTCATGCCGCTTACGCCTTTCCAGGTTCGGGCCGCTTTCCTTCTTTTTCCTTGGACTTTTCCTTCTCCTCGCGTTCCTTCTCGCCGATGACCCCGGGTGCGGTCGGGGCTTCGGTTTCGGCCGCGGGCGCCGGGGCTTCCTCGCGCGGGGCGTGGCAGGAGACGACGGCGGGGTTGCCGTGGAGGACATACTCGACGCCGTTCAATTTCGGCAGATCTTTGGCGTAGATGATGTCGCCCAGGTTGAGGCCGGAGACGTCGACGCTGATGCGTTCGGGGAGGTCCTTCGGGAGACACTTGGCGGTGACCTGGTGCAAGTTTTGCTCCAGCATGCCGCCGACCTGGAGCCCGGGGGCTTCGCCCGCGAGGACGATTTCCAGGGCGACTTCGAGGATTTCGTTTTCGGAAATGGCCCTGAAGTCGACGTGGAGGATTTCGTGATCGTAAGTGCCGTGCTGCACCGCTTTCAGGAGAACCCGCATTTTGCTGGGCCCGAAGTCCAGGTCGATCAGCCGTTCGCCCGCCTTGACGATGGCGACGAATTCCTTGAGGTTCAAGGTGACGTTGATGTTTTCCTCCATGCCTTTGCCGTAAACCACGCCGGGGATGTTGCCGGCTTTTCTTAGGCTGAAGGAATGATACTTGCCCGCGCCTTCGCGCTTCTGCACATTGAGTGTGGCCACGCCGATTCTCCTGTTTCTAACGATTGCTCGTTTCTGGATTGGTGACGCCCCGGCGGGTCTACCCGAACCCGATCCCCGGTTCGCCGGAAAAAACTTTACACGAACAACAGCGATATGCTCTTGTTGCGGTGAATGTACGATATCGCCTCGGCAATCAGGGACGCCACCGAAATTACGTGGAGGTTGAGTTCCGGCGGCACGTCCGACTGCGGCGGCACCGTGTCCGTGACAATCACCTCGGTCGGCCCCGCTTCAAGGAGCCGCTCGAAGGCGTTCCCCACGAACAGGCCGTGGGTGGCCATGGCGTAGACCCTTTTCGCGCCGTATTCGCGGGCGGTTTTAATTGCCGCGGCCATGCTGCCGGCGGAGGTGATCATGTCGTCGGCGATGATGACGTCCTTGTCCTTGACGTCGCCGATGACGTGGCCTGTTTCGACTTTTTCGTCGGAGACGCGGCGTTTCTGCACCACCGCCACCCCGCAGCCGATATGCTTGGCGTAACGGTCGGCCATTTTGGAGGAGCCGACGTCGGGGCTCATCACCACCGGGTCCTGCAGGTTCAATTTCCGCAGATAGCCGATGAGGGAGGGGAGGGCCAGGAGGTGGTCCATCATGATGTCGAAGAAGCCCTGAATCTGGGCCGCGTGGAGGTCTAGACAGAGGATGCGGTTGACGCCGGAGGCGGCGATGAGGTTGGCGACCAGCTTGGCGGTGATGGGGACGCGCCCTTCGTGCTTGCGGTCTTGGCGGGCGTAGCCGAAATAGGGGATCACCGCGGTGATGGATTTGGCGCTGGCGCGCCGGAGGGCGTCGACCATGATCATGAGTTCCATGAGGTTTTCGTTCACCGGCGGGCAGGTGGGCTGGATGATGTAGGCGTCGATGCCGCGTACATCGTCGATGATGCGCACTTTCGTTTCCGAGTCGGGGAAGCGCGCGACGTCGATGCGGCCGGGTTCGATTTGCAGGTGATGACAAATGGAGCGTCCGAGTTCGCGGTGGGCATTGCCGATGAAGATTCGCAAGACGGTCCCTCTTTCTGATAGAAGCCGGTGAAAGGTCGTGTGCAGCCAAAAAAACAAAACCGGAACGCGCGGGTTGGAACCGCACTATGCCTTGCCGTGATAGTTGATCAGGGCCGACTCGGCCAAGCGCAAATCCTCAGGCGTGTTCACCCCCAGCTCTTCGCCGGGGTGGTCCGACCGGAGGGAGAGCACTTTATGGCCGCTGCCGATGAGGATGCCGATGACGTCGGTGAGGTAATATTCGCCTTGGGCGTTGTCGTTTTTGACCTGCTCCAGGGCCGACCAGAGGAGATCGGGACGGAAGCAGTAGACCCCGGCGTTGCCTTCGCCGATATTCCGTTCGGCCGGGCTGGCGTCCTTGTACTCGACAATGCGTTCGACCGCGCCGTTTGGCCCGCGGACGATTCGCCCAAAACGGCTGTCCGGGTCAATCGGCACGGTGAGGAGCACGGCGGCGACTTTTTCCCGCGTTCTCGTCTCGACCAACTTCCGGTAGGTCGCGGCCTGGATTAGCGGCATGTCGCCGTAGGTGACGAGGATGTTTCCGCCGGAAGGGTCGGCGGCGTTGGCGACTTCGGGAAACGACGAACGGGCACACCTAACGGCATGCCCGGTTCCGAGCTGAGGCGATTGCTCAGCAGAACGTACTCCAGTCGGCAGCTTGGCGACGACATCGTCCTTCTTGTGTCCAACCACGACGACGATGTCTTGAACGCCCGCTTCCGAGAGTGCGTCGAGCACCCATTTGATTAACGGTTTCCCGTTGGCCTCAAACAGGACCTTGGCTCGGTCGCCGCCCATTCGCGTGCCTTTGCCGGCGGCAAGGACACAGGCTTGGATGGCTGGCATTGTTCTCTCGCACAATATGGAACCGGATCGTAAAATAAAGTCCCCCCAATAACGGGGGGATTATGTAATGCATATTAAAACTGTAACGACCGCCGCGGGAAAGTCAACGGTTTTTTTTTGTTATACCGGTATCGGTTTGCAATGGTGATTTTGTAATTTGGGGACCAAAATACAAAATCACCAATTCAAACCGATAACAGTATAAATGCCGTTTTGGAGCGTTTTAAAAATTTTTTAATGCCGCTCTTGGCAATGCCGAAGATTTTTCGTAGGATTTTGCTGAAATGTTTGACAATGCACTATAAATCATATACATTGTATTACTTATGTCGTACAACAAAGGGGTAATGCCATGTCCCAAACTACCGTGAGCATTCGTATGGACAGTGATATAAAAAAGCGTTTCGACGCTTTTTGCGCCGATGCGGGGATGAACGCTTCGGTTGCTTTCAACCTGTTTGCACGGGCGGTACTTAGGGAAAATCGCATTCCATTCGAAATCACCGGCAGCGACGACCCATTCTACAGCGTAAAAAATCAAACCCGCATACAGGAAGCAATAGCGCAGCTTGATGCCGGAAAGGGCGCCGTACATGAATTGATTGAGGATGCCGATGGTTAAGATCTGGGCTGATGCTGCATGGAGTGATTATCTTTACTGGCAAGATCATGACAAAAAAATTCTCAAACGCATTAACCAGCTGATTAAAGATATCGACCGGAACGGCCACAAAGGAATCGGCAAACCCGAACCCTTGAAACACGACAAACGTGGTTGCTGGAGTCGCCGTATCGACGATGTCAACCGCTTGGTTTATCGTATCGCCGGCGATTCCCTTGAGATCGTCCAATGCCGGACGCATTATGATGCGTGATTGACCCCCTAACGAATCGTATCCGGCAGCCTCACCCCCGGCCCCGCCTCATTCCGCCAAACGCCCGGCAATTCCGGCTCCGCCATCTCCAAGTCCATCTCCTCCAAACCAATCCCGCCATATGCCGGCTGCCCGGGTTCCGATAACTCCGGCATGTCCAGCGGACCGCTGCGGGCATTGCTCTCGCGCCGCCGCCGTTCCGCCTCCGCCGCTTCGCGTTCGGCCAAGACCGACCGCCCCGGTACTTCCAGCCGCGCCGCCGTCGGCAGCTTCGGCGCCGGCGGCACCTCTTCCGCCGCTTTGACGCTTCCCCACTGGTCCAAATAAAAAGTCCGTAACCCCTTTTTCAGGGGAAAGGTGTGGAAGCCCTTGCCGTCCGACTCCAAACGGTAATACTCCAACACCGGATTCCCCGTCTGGGCCTGACTCACCGCCGCCGCCACCTCCCGCCCCTTGCCGCGGTTCCGGTACTCCCACGCCAAGCGGAGCAGTTTCCGCGCCTCGGCTTCGATGCGTTCCACCGTTTCATTCCGCGCCGCCACCAACCCCCAACCGCCCAAATTCCGCACCATCGACACCCCCACCTTGAATTTCCGGCCGGTGGTGCGGTTGGTGCCGTTGATGCTTAGTTCAGCCCAATCATTATCGAGATTGGCGCCCTGGTTGTCGGCCGGCGTCAGAATCATCTCCCTCGCGAGGGACAGGGGGCTGTACTCGGCGACGAATTCCTTGTAAGGCATGGCCAACTGCGACTGCGGCGAAAACAAACGGTGGGCGGCGGGATAATCGCCCCGCCGCAGCGACGCCGTAAAATCGCTCCACAAGGCGTTGACCGCCTGAATGTCCTCAAGCGCCACGGCCGGTCCGGCCAAAGCCAGAACGATAATGACCAGCGGTAAAAGAAATACCCTGCGCCGCATAGATGTCCCCATGGTCGCCTGCACCTGTTGCCTATGGCCGGGGAAATTTTCCCAGCCCCCTTTATGTTATCGACCCGGACGGCGTTCGGCTTTTACCCTGATAAAAAAAGCGGCGAAAAATCCAGCTGCCATCCCTGGCTACCGCCTTGGATGGCGTGTACATCAAGTGCTTTTAGTCGACTTTTTCGAAAAGGCCGCTTTTATAAACATTAAACTTAAAAGAGAGCACAAAGGACACAGAGAACCACTAAACTGCTTTATACCCATAAGGAAACGTAATTATGAATAGTGAGAAACCGCATTTAACCACAGAGAACACAGAGGCCACAGAGGCCACAGAGAACCACACTTAACCGTTGCTAGGCGTAGAGCCTGAATACGTTTATTTAAATTTGCAAAATTCTAAGTACAAAAAGTATTCATCTGCACCTCCACCAGCGGTTAAGTGTGGTTCTCTGTGTTCTCTGTGGTTAAATGCGGTTCCCGATTTTCACAATTTCGTTCCACGGTCAGTATATCACACCAGCCGGGCGATATTGGCCAGGCGTTCCCCCGGCAGCAGCGCCACCGGCGGAATGTCGATAAGCGTATGGCAGCCGGGCGCCAAACGGGTGGCGGCCCGGGCGCAGGAGACCATGACCTGGGCGGTCAGGGCCGGATTGTCAATCCGCATTTCGAAGGACAAGCGCTGGTTGGCGACCGTCCCCGAAGCGCCGGTCCGTTCCAGATGCACTCCGTGCGAGGTGTCGGTCGCCATGGCCAGGGCCATGGCCGAGTCGACGAAACGCACGTCGAGGGGGTCGTGGCTGAAGTAGGGATCGGCGGCGAGGTTTTTCTTGATTTCCTCCTGGTTCGCGCCGGCTTTCGGCAGGATGTGGACCAGTCGGGCGTGGCGG
This sequence comes from Planctomycetota bacterium, assembly GCA_031555915.1. GTDB lineage: Bacteria > Planctomycetota > SZUA-567 > SZUA-567 > SZUA-567 > JAJBSZ01. The sequence goes on along the minus strand of JAVBTZ010000126.1, from coordinate 3,436 downwards.
CCGCTCCCGATGGGAATGGTTACGGATACCGCGTCGGCGACGCCGGGGATGGCCCGGGCCGCCACCGAGTGTCCCATGGAGCGGCCGCGGCCGAAATTGGTGAAGGTGGTTCCCACCGGCGTCATGGCTTCGAAGAGGGCGCGGAGGACCGAGTCGGAGCCCGGGTCCCAGCCGGCGGCGGTGACGGCGACCCGTCCGGTCTTCGCGGCGGCCGCCTGCAACCGCCCGACCAGGGCGGGGATTTCGGTATGGATGTCGAAGGAGTCGACGGTATGGATTCCCCGGGCGAGGTACTCCACCGCCACCTCCGGCACCAGCCGCGACGGTCCGCAGAGAATGGCGACGGCCGGTTTTCCCCGGGCTTTTTCCAGCGCCTCGCAGGAGGGAAAATCGGGAAGGGAGCGGAGATCGTTAAGCTTGCTTCCGACGGAGGAAGGGGTGCGGACGACGCCGAGGCATTCCAGGTCGGGCGCCGTTTCCAGGCAGGTGATGACGTGCCGGCCGATATTGCCGAGGCTGTGAACGAGGACAGGGATGTTGGTCATGGGGTTTTCTGCCTTTGCGGAAAGGGAAGGGAAGAAGGAAGCGTACCGGAGCCGGATTTACTCCTGTTCCGTATCCGGCTCTTTATTTTTCCGGCTCATGAACAGGAAGCCGGGCAGGAACAGCGCCGCCGTGGCGCCCAGGGCCGCCCAGGGGTTCAGGGTGTATCCGCCGGCCAGAACCCCCGCCGCGCAGCAGAACGCCACGAACAGCGCGTAGGGGAATTGGGTGGCGACGTGTTCCAGATGCGGGCAGCCGCCGCCGGCCGAGGAGAGGATGGTGGTGTCGGAGATGGGGCTGGCGTGGTCGCCGAAGACCGCCCCGGACAGTACGGCGCCGACGCTGATCAGCGCCATGTGCATGGTAGCGTCGGGGCTGAGCTGGTGGATTTTGGCCATGGTCACGGCCATGGGTAGGGTGATGGGGATCATGATGCCGAAGGTTCCCCAGCTGGTGCCGGTGGACAGGGAAATGACCCCGGAAATGGCGAACACGCAGAGCGGGAGCAGCCACATGGGGAAGGAGTTGGTCCGGAGGAGATAGTCGATGTACTGCGGGAGTCCCAGGCCGCCTTCGGACATGGGTTTGGAGATGATATGGCCGATGGTCCAGGCCAGCACGAGGATGACCAGGGCCGGCACCATCGACTTGATGCCGTCGATGATGGCCTCGGAGGCGTTTTTGATGCCGAGGATCCGCCGGCCCAGGAAATACAGGTACGCCACGACCAGGCTGAAGATGATGCCGTAGAACAGGGCTTTCGAGGCGTCGGCGTCGCGGAAGGCTTCGATGAGGGTGAGGGATTTCCCTTTTTCCAGGGCGAGGTAGCTGGACATGGGAAAGGCGACGATGCAGGAGAGGATGAGGATCAGCATGGGGATGACCATGTCGTACCATTTGGCGCCGTGGGCTTCTTCGAGTCGTTCCAGGTGTCCTGGGGCGGGGCCGTAATTTTCTTCGTCGCAGAGGCGTACCCCGTTGACGGCGTTCTGTTCCGCTTCGGCCATGGGTCCGAAGTCGCGGTTGGTGGCGGCGACCATGAAGACCATGAAGATGGCGAAGATGGCGTAAATATTATAGGGGATCAGTTTGATGAAGAAGGTCATTTCCCCCACGCCCAGTTCCTTGAAGCCTTCCGAGCCGCGGATTTGCGAGATAATCGTCACCACCCAGCTGGACACGGGGGCGATCATGCAGACCGGTGCCGCGGTGGAGTCAAGAATATAGGCCAGTTTGGCCCGGGAGACTTTGCGCCGGTCGGTTATGGGCCGCATCACCGAACCCACCGCCAGCGAATTGAAATAGTCGTCGATGAAAACCATGAGCCCGAAGAACCAGGCGAACAGTTGCGCCGAGCGGCGTCCTTTTATGAACCTGGAGGTCCATTTGCCGAAGGCGTGGGCGGAACCGGCGCGGGAGAGGAGCCCGACCAGGCCGCCCAGAAGGCCGCAGAAGAGGAAGATGCGCACGTTCCAGTCGTCGGCGAGTTTGTTGGCGATGAGGTCGGTGATGTGGATGAGGGCGGCGAAGGGGTCGCCGCCGGAGTGGATGAGGGCGCCGGAGGCGATTCCGAGAAAGACCGAGAAGATGACGTCTTTGGTGACCAGGGCGAGGATGATTGCCAGTAGCGGCGGCAGAAAGCCCAGATAGCCGGCATGTTCCATGCGGTTCCCCTTTGTTTGGTTTAAGGGTTGGGTTAGGGTAAAGGCAGGTTCGACTTTGGCTACCAGTGTAATCAGGGGCGGGTGAATGGCAATAAGAAAAGCCGCGACTGGAGAAGAGGCGGGAGTTGTGGTAGGATTAGCGGGTTGGCTATCGTTTTTCCTTGGACTGTTGTCGTCTTTCTGTGAGTGGATGAATTGAGCTTATGCATACCATTACCGTGACTATTGCCCGTCCCAGCCATGCCTACGACATCGTCATAGGCCAGGGTTATTCGCAGAATTGGCGGACCGAAGTCGAGACGCGTTTGCCGGCCGGGTCGTATGTGCTGCTTGCCGACGCGAATTTGGCGCCACTTTTCAATTTGCCGCCGGATCGGTCTACCCGGGGTAATTGGCATACCTTGCATGTGTGGCCGGGCGAGGAGCGGAAGAATTTGGCCCAATACGCCGGGTTGTGCGAAGGGGCTTTGCGGTTGGGGGTGGAGCGGGATACGGTGCTGGTGGCGTTTGGGGGCGGGGTGACGGGTGACGTGGCGGGGTTTGTGGCGGGGACGCTTCTCAGGGGTTTAAGGTTGGTGCAGGTGCCTACGACGCTTTTGGCGCAGGTGGACAGTTCGGTGGGTGGGAAGAATGGGGTCAACTCCCCGGTCGGTAAAAATCTGATTGGGACTTTTCATCAGCCGAGTTTGGTGTTGATAGACCCGGGTTTTTTGGACAGTCTTCCCCGGCGGGAGTATTTGGCCGGGGTGGCGGAGGTGGTGAAGACGGCGGTGATTGCGGGGCGGGATTTTTTTGTGGATTTGCGGGCGGATTTGAAGGCTTTGAAGTCGGTGAACCACGATTGTCTCCGGCGGTTGATTGCCCGTTGCTGCGAGGTGAAGGGGGGGTTGGTGCGTGGTGACGAATTGGATACGGGTCGGCGTCAGTTGTTGAATTTGGGTCATACTTTTGGCCATGTATTGGAGAATTTGGCTGGATATGACGGCAGGGTGGTGCATGGCGAGGCGGTGGCGGTGGGTTTGGCGTTGGCGTGTGGGTTTGCGGTGTCGAAGGGGATGTTGCCGGCGGGGGAGGGGGGTGAGGTGCGGGGTTTGTTGGCGGAGTTGAAGTTGCCGGTTTCGTTGGCGGAATTGGGACGGGGGTTGAAGTGGGGGGAGTTGTTGCAGAGTCGGGAGGCGCATGCGGCGTTGATGGGGGACAAGAAGACTTTGGCGGGGGGGTTGACTTTG
>JAVBTZ010000112.1:0-15621 GCA_031555915.1 Planctomycetota bacterium | reverse complement strand
GCAATGGTCCAGCCCCCTGGATTCCGGCGAAACCGCCCGTTTATACCCCGGTTGGTTGTATAGACGCCGGAATGACGCGTGGGGAGGGGTCCGCGTAACAGGCTACGGAGGAATGTGTTGCCCTTATTTCAGCGCCATTCGGCACGGGCAATCATTTTCCGGCGGCGGCCTGACAAGCGGTTACCGCCACGGTATCGACGATGTCTTCCCATTTACAGCCGCGCGACAGATCGTTGACCGGTTTGGCCATGCCGGCCATAACGGGGCCGATGGCGGTGGCGCCGGCGAGGCGTTCGACCAGTTTATAGCCGATGTTGGCGGCGTCGAGGTCGGGGAAGACGAGGCAGTTGGCGCGGCCGGGGACTTTGGAGCCGGGGGCTTTTTGGGAGCCGACTTTTTGGATCAGGGCGGCGTCGGCCTGGAATTCGCCGTCCATTTCGATTTCCGGCGCTTTTTCCTTGGCCAGCTTGAAGCCGGCGACGACCCGGTCGATTTCCGGGTGTTTGGCCGAGCCTTTGGTGGAGTGGGAGAGGAAGGCGACGACCGGTTCCGAGCCCATCATGGCTTTCCAGGAGTGGGCGGTGTTGATGGCGATATCGGCAAGTTGTTCGACGGATGGGGTTTGCACCAGGGCGGTATCGGCGAAGAACATGACCGGCTGGGGTTGGTAATAGGGGCTGGATTCGGGGAGGACCATCATGAAGAAGGCGGAGATGGTGTCGATGCCGGGTTTCGCCTTGATGACCTGCAAGGCGGGGCGGAGGGTGTCGGCGGTGGAGTGGACGGCGCCGGAGACATAGCCGTCGACTTCGCCGAGTTTCACCAGCATGGCGGCGTACATGATATTGTCTTGCAGGGCTTTTTTGGCTTCTTCCTGGGTCATGCCCTTGGACTTGCGGAGTTCGACCAGGGTGTCGACGATTTTTTGGTACATGGGGTCGCGGGCGGGGTCGCGGAGGACGGCTTTGGCGAGGTCGGCGCCGACTTCCTTGGCTTTGGCGTTTACTTTATCGGTATCGCCGATGAGGACCACCGGTCCGAAGCCGAGGCGGCCGCATTCGGCGGCGGCGTGGAGGGTGCGTTCATCCATGGCTTCGGGGAGGCAGATGCGTTTCTGGAATTTTACCGCTTTGGCGCGGAGTTCGTCGATTATGCCCATTGCATATCCCTTCTTTTAGCAAGAAAAAGTTTCCTAAAGCGTTAAACTTCATCGACATCGCATTGTAACCGCTAATTGCCAATCGGCAAGTGAAACTTGGCTCTGCCGGTGGAATACGGTCGCGAGGGGGTGGTTTCTTTAACAAAAATTTCGAATGTGTACCGATTAGTACAGTTTTATTTTTTTTATCGGTAACAACCCGGGCCTGAAGGCAACTAAGCAAGCGTGGGGAAAAGGAAAAACCCCGCCACCGCACCGTCCGGGAGAAATATCATGACTAATAACCTCAAAGCCCTCCTTCTCGCCCTGACCCTGGCGGTCTTCCCCCAGACCGTTTCGGCGCTGGAAGTCACCGATCTGATGCAATTGCTCCGTAACGGCATTCAAGAACAGGTAATCGTCAACCTGGTGCAGCAGAATCCCCTGGCGCGGCCGTTGGGACCGAATGACGTCCTGATGCTGCAGGCCAGCGGCGCCGGCGCCGAGCTGTTGGAGTACCTTACCCGTCCGGACACGCCCCAAGCGCCGGCGGCGCCGGTTTACGCCACCGCCCCGGCCCAGTACCAGCAACAGCCACAGCAGCCGATGCCCTATCCGGCGGATTATCCCCCCCAAGGGTTTACGGATACGGACCCGGGCCTGGCCGGCGGTTATCCCCAACTCGGGATCGGCAACGGCCCGGTGGTCAGCGAGACCCTCTGCGAAAGCGATTGTTACGCCGGCAATCTTTACGGCAACGACTATCAAATCGGCTACGCCCAGCCGCAACAGCTGGCGATAGGCGATCCGGTCGGTTGCGAGACGCCGGTTTACATGGATATGCCGGCCTACTACGATACGGCGCCGGAGTATATCCTGAACACTTCGACCCTGGCCTACGCGATGCCGAATTATTCCTATTATGAAACGCCTTATTATCCTGGCTATTATGAAACATTGCCTTATTATGGCGGATATACTTACTATGACGCTTACGGCCGGTACTACTCCTCCGATTGGCTCTACCGCAATCGGGGCAACCGTTATCCCTGGCGGAACGACCGCGGGTGGAACTACAACGGCTGGCGGAACAATCATCTCGGCTGGAACCAAAACAACCGCTGGTGGGACAACAACCGCAACTGGTCCAACAATTGGCTTCGGGGTAACGACCGGCGGCGGGATATGCCCCGCAACCTGGATCTGACCCGCATCCTGGACACCAAGGGTGGTTGGAACAGACCCCGTAACCGGAACGACAACCGCATGGGCAACAATCGCAATTGGGACAACTCCCGGCCGCGTTCACCGGATAACCGTACCCGCTTTGCCGCCGGCGTCAACCGCCCCAACGCCAATCTCGGCAGCCCGATTCAGGAGAGCGCCCGGCGGGACGCGATGTTTGGCAGTCGTCTTTCCGCCGGCAGCCTGCGGCCCGGCGCCACCGCCACCCGGGAGCAAGCACGGAATCAGTTTGCCCCGAACCGTTACCGCGAGAATCAGGCCGGAAGAACCGGCGGAACCAACGCGCCGTCCGCCACCTTCCGTCCCACCGAACGGTTCGGCCGGACAGCCGGTAACGCGGTTCAACCCCGTACCGCCGCTCCGACGCAACCGGTCCAGCGGCAAGCCCTGACCCTTTCCGGGCAGGCCCAGGGTCCTGTGGCCACGCCGCTGGCCATCCCGCAGCGGCAGCGGAATACCACTTTGGCCACCGCGCCGCAGCGGCAAACCGTCAATCCGACCGCCACCGCCCAGCGGCAAAGGTTAACTCGGCCAACGGCTCCGGAGCGGCAAACGGTAACCCAGGCAGTGGCCCCGCAGCGGCCAACGGTAAACCGGGTGGCGGCTCCGCAACGGCAGACGATAAATCAAGCAGCAGCTCCGCAGCGGCAAACGGTAAACCGGATAGCAGCCCCGCAACGGCAGACGGTAACCCAAGCGGCTGCACCGCAGCGGCCGACGGTAAACCGGGTGGCAGCCCCAGAACGGCAGACGATAACTCAGGCAGTAGCCCCGCAGCGGCCAAGCGTTCCTTCAGTCAACCTTCGCCAGCCACAGATGGCTTCGGCGCCGCGGGCAGTTCCTACCGCCCGGCCAACCCAGGCGAACCGGCCGGTTCAGGCGAACCGCCAGATCCAGGGCGGGGCGTCGAATCAGGTTGGCCGGCCGAACCGGGCGCAGCAAGTCAACGCTCCGGCGGTTAGGCAAACGCCTCAAGTTCAACCGGGGAAAACCCGTACCGCCCCGAAAAACCAGGTGGTGAATAACCCCGAAGTAGCGCAAGCAAAAGCCGACGGCCAGCCGCAGCAGGATTTCAATCGGCGGCCGGGCGGGCGGGCTAGATAACGCGCCGCGCAGAAATAAGTTGACCAAGTTTATTTAACCCCAGAGACCCAAAGGACACAGAGAACCACAATACCCAACGAAAGGAAAAACCAAAATGTCCTGCCGCCACGCACCAGTGAAAATCGTCGGTCTCGCCGTCTGCCTGATGGCCACCGTCACCTGCCTCGCTCCAGCCCTGGACTTCAGCGATGTGCAGAATCTCCTCAAAAACCAGGTCCCCGAGCCCGTCATCGTCAACCTGGTGCGTAACGATTCCAGCCTGGCCATTACCCAGGAACAGGCCACGCAACTCCGCGCCGCCGGCGCTTCGGAAAACCTGATCCGTTCCATCCGGCCCGCCAACCCAGGTGCGCCCGGCTTGGCTGCCGGACCGTCCTCCGTCGCGCCGGGATATGGGCCGCCGGCATACGGCGCCGCCCCTGGCGCGGGCGGCGGCCCCGCCACCCCGGACGGCTACGAAATGCTCTACGAACAGCCGGTCATGGACTACCAGGAAGCCGACTCCGCCTACGCCCAAGGCGGCGCCGCCGGCGCCTACGGCCCTTACGGTCCCGCGCCGCAGACCGTTCAGCCGTCCCCCCCCGCCGGCACGACCTACGCTGCCCCGCCCACCCAAGCGGCGAACGCCGGTGGAGTCGCTTATCAACAAGGCGCCGCCGCGACTTACGCCCAACCCTCCGCCGCCGCCGGCGGGACCGTCAGCTACGCCGCGCCGTCCACGGCCGGCGTCGCCAGCGGCAGCGTTCCGTCGGGTCCGGTTTATTACGACCCCAACATATATTATCCAGATGGTACGGTAGTCTCCCCCGGGTCGCCGACAGTTTATTATGAGTCCAGTCCCAGCTATGTGGTTACTTCTCCCACGGTGGTGACCTCCCCCACCTATGTTTACCCGGATTACTATTATGGCAGCGGTCCTTCGTGGGGATTCAGCATTGGTTGGGGGAGTGGCGGGCGTTACTACGACGGCGGTTACCGGGGCGGCCACCGCCCCCCGTACTGGAACGGCGGCCATGGTCCCCGTCCCGGCCCCGGCCCTGGACCCCGGCCTGGTCCCGGCCCCAAGCCTGGTCCCCATCCCAGACCTCCACGCGGCAGATAAAACCGGGTTGGAGTTGGTAAACCATGTGCTCATTCGCAGGTAATTTTTCCGCCTGGCTGTTTTCAGTTGGAAGCGTCTTCCTCTGGCCAGGCAACAATAGCCGATAGCCTAAAGGAACGAGAAAATGATGAAAAAGGTTTATCTCGGCAAAGTCGCGCGAGGTGTCGCCGCCGTGGCATTCGCTTTCGCCTTGGCCATGGGGTTATCCCCCGGCCGGGCGATGGACGGCGAGGTGTTGACCCTCGGAGACCTTGACCCAAGTACTGCCGTGAACATACCCAGGCCGTCCAACCTGAGCGCGGCGCCCACCGTCACCTATTCAGAAGGAACCACCTATGCGAGCGGCGGCGGCTACGCCACCGGCAGCTATCCCACCGGCAGCTATCCCGCCGGCAGCTATCCCGCCGGCAGTTATCCCACCACCACCTATGCCGGCACCACCAGCTATCCTTCCGCTGTTTCCACCGGACCGGTGGTGGTGGACCCGACCATTTATTGCCGGGCCAGCGACGGCAGCCTCTACCCCTGTCCCACGCAACCCACGACCGCCAGTTCCGGCGTGGTTTACTCGGACTCCTATGCGACTTACGGCAGCGAACCCAGCGGTACGGTTTATTACGACACCAGCAGCGTCGTGGTTCCGAGTACAACCGTTGTTTACGACAGCAGTCCGAGCGTGGTTTATTACGACAACGACTATTACGACGATTATCCGGTGGGCTTAGGCTTGAGTTGGTTTGGCGGCGGCCCCTACTGGGGCGGCGGTTGGTGGGACGGCGGCTACCGCCGGCATTATCCACCGCCTCCTCCCCCTCCGCATCCCCGTCCCCCCCACCCCCGCCCGCCGGGACCTGGTCCCTGGTCCGGGCATCGACCGGGGGGTCATGATTTCGGTCCCCGGCCCGGCAGCCAACGTGGTCCGATAGGCGCCGGGATCGGCTCAGGCCCGCGCTTTGACGGCGGTTCGCGTCAGGGAAGACCGAGCGGCTCCATCTCCCGTCCTTCCGGTAGCCGTGGCGGCGGCAGCAGCGGAGTGATCATCCCCCGAGGCGGCGGCGGCGGCGGCTTCCGTGGCGGTTTTGGCGGCGGCGGCGGCGGTGGTGGACGCGGTGGCGGCGGCGGTGGTGGCAGAGGTGGACGCGGCAGATAACATCGCTCCAATAATAAAACGTCCTTCCGCAAAGGAAGGACGTTTTATTATTGGGGGACTTTCTTAGGAAATCGAGCAAGCCGCCGTTCAAACCACCGCGGCTTCTTCAGTCTCGGCCACCGTTTCGGCCTCGGCCGCATCGGCGTCGACCGTTGCTTCGGCGTCGGCGCCGCTGATGGCGGCTTTCGACTGATTGGCGTAGAAGTTCAGGAGGTCCGACACGGAATTACGGGATTCGCGCAGCTGGGCGATGAAGCCGCTTTGGGTCTGTTGGAAGCCGTCTACCGACATCCCCAGGCCGGACAGGCCGTTGTTCAGGAGCGAAGTGAAGGGGCCGCCCGCGGCGTTCTGGTTGTTGCCGCCGCCGAAGAACATGTCGTAAATCGACTGGGGCAGAAGCGAATTGGAAAGCGAGGAGACGCTGTCGATTTGCCCGCTGGCCGAGTAGTAGGAGGTGGAACGGTTCATGATGTTGGCCAGGTTGGCCAGGCTGTCGCCGTTGCCTCCGCCGTTGCCTCCGCCGTTGGCGTTTCCGGTGGAACCGTTCGCGTTGTTACCGAAGGAGGACATGAGGTATTCGTTCGAATAATACATCTGGATGGACCAGGACAGGCTTTGGCCCGAGTATTGCGTCTTGCTTCCCGAGGGGGAGGAACTGGAGGAGGCGGCATTGCCGGCGGCGTCGACTTCGGCGACGGCGTCGGTCGATGCTTCCTGGTCGGACACGGCGTCGATGAGTCCTTCCACGGCGGCGCTGGTTCCCCCGTTGCCGCCGGCGATTTCCTGCTTGCCCTCGCCTTTTCTATTCAGGAGGCGGTCGATCAATTCCTGGAACTTGGCTTGGAGGGAGGTGGTCAGTTCGTTGGCGGTGAGGAGGTCGCCGGACTGTTCGTCGAACTGGGAGACGTTGTAGCGGACGGAGGTGTAGGTGACGGAGATGGAAGTCTGGACGTAGGCGCCGGACATGGCTTCGCTGGAACCGGACTGGTTCATGAAGGAGGAGATGGCGTCCTGGACCTGTTGGAAAAGACCGCCGTTACCGGCCATGCCGGCCAGCAGGCTTTCGTCGATGGCGGCGTAGTCGCCGGCGGCGTTACCGAAGAAATCCCTGGTGCCCTGAAGGCCTTCGCCGGGTTTACCCGGGCGGAAATTCAGGCCGGGGAAGTTGTCGCCAAGTTTATTGAGGGAGTCCTGGATGCCGGCTTGATTGGACATCATGTTCTTGAGGCTGGAGGCGAAGATGTTCTTGAAGGCGTCGGCGTCGACGTCCTGGGCGGAAGCGGAGGTGGTTTGGCTGTAAGAAAAACTGTACATGGCGGCGACGGAAGTGTTGGCGTACATTTTCGCTCTCCCTTGGGCAAACGGTTATATTGCGATTTTTTTTTGAAATCAGCGTTACGGAAGATAAATTGCAAACCGCATGCCGAATTATCGGAAGAACCGCCGGAATTTGTCCCTCCGGCCCTTTTTTGGGAAAAATTCAGTTAAAATACTGGATTTACCTTAAAAAAACCCTGGATTTTTTCCATAAAACCGCCGATAGCGCGGGAGGCCAACCGACGCCAAACCGTTACGCCCCTAAAAAAACCTTCCGGCGGCAAAAAACACCGGCGACTTCTGCCGCCCGGGCCTCCCGTTCACCTTCAACCGTAAAACTTCCTTTCACCTGGCCTGCGAATGTCTATAATGTTTTACAAGCCGTCAATCTACCGTTCTTTAATCCAGCATAGAGGACCACCCCATGCACATCGTCACCGGCGGCGCCGGCTTCATCGGCAGCGCCATGATTTGGAAAATGAACCAAATGGGCATCGACGACATCGTCATCGTCGACGACCTGGGCTCCGACGCCAAATGGAAAAACCTCCGCCGGCTGCGCTTCTTCGACATCATCCCCCCCAGCGCCTTCCTGCAGCTGGCCGCCCAAAACCAGGGCCTGCCCGACAACACCAAATCGGTCCTGCATTTCGGCGCCTGCTCCTCCACCACCGAAGCAAACGCCGACTACCTCCTCCACAACAATTACCGTTTCTCCAAGGACCTCGCCGTCCTCTGCCTGAATAACGACCGCGGCATCCGCTTCATCAACAGTTCCTCCGCCGCGACTTACGGCAACGGCGAATACGGTTACGCCGACGGCATACATAATCTCGACAAGCTGCTCCCCATGAACATGTACGGACATTCCAAACTCATGTTCGACCAATGGGCGGCGAGGAGCGACCTCCTGAAACGTTTCGCCAGCGTGCGCTTTTTCAATGTTTACGGCCCGAATGAATACCACAAAGGCGAGATGGCGTCGATGGTTTACAAGTCGTTTGGCAAAGTGAAGGAAACGGGCCGCCTGGCCTTGTTCAAATCCCACCGGGCGGACTACGGCGACGGCGAGCAGCAACGGGATTTCGTCTATGTGAAGGATGTGGTGGATTGCCTGTGGTGGCTCCTGGAGAACCCGAAGGTGAACGGGATTCTCAACCTGGGAACGGGCGAGGAGGCCAGTTGGAACCGGCTGGCGAAAGCGCTTTTCAAAGCGATGGGGAAGAAGGCGGCGATTGATTTTATCGACATGCCGGATAATATCCGCGGGCAGTACCAATACCACACCCGGGCGGATATCTCGCGCCTGCGCAAAGCGGGCTACAAGGGGGTGTTCCGCCCGGTGGAAACCGGGGTGGAGGATTATGTGAAGCGCTATTTGACCAAAGAAAATCCGTATCTTGGCAATGAGGAGTAGGATAAAGAGCATGGAAGAACGCCTGCAAAAATACATGGCCCGCTGCGGCGTCGATTCCCGCCGGAAATGCGAGGAACTCATCGCCGCCGGCCGGGTCAGCGTCAACGAGGAAACCGTCCGCGAACCCGGGGTCAAAATCGACCCCTCGCGGGACCGGGTGAAAGTCGACCACAAACTCCTCCGCCTGGAAAAACACGCCTACTATTTGCATTATAAAGTAAAGGGCGTCGCCACCACCGTCTCCGACGACCTGGGCCGGAAAACCGTCATGGACTGCATACCGCCCCTCCCCGAACGCATTTATCCGGTGGGCCGCCTCGACATGGAATCGGAGGGGCTGCTGGTATTGACCAATGACGGTGAATTGGCGAACTACCTCACCCATCCCGCCCACGGCGTGGTGAAAACCTACCGGGTGGTCACGGAAGGGCGGATTCCCCAAGAGACCCTGGAGACCCTGGCGGAGAAGGGAATTCGTCTGGGCCCGGTGTTGGTGAAGCCGACCCGGGTCGAGTTCGATCGTTATGACAACGACAACACCATTCTCCACATCTCGGTGGCGGAGGGGATTAACCGGGAGGTGCGGCGGATTTTCGCGGCGTTGGGACATGAAGTGAAAAAGCTGCTCCGCACGCATTTGGGTCCGTTATCCCTGGCGGGCGTGAAACGGGGCGGCTTAAGGCTGCTGAGTCCGAAGGAAGTCGAGTCGTTACGGAAAGGCATGGCCGGGGTTGAACCGGAGGAGGAGGGGAAAATGTTTCCCCCCGGTTCGGCCAAAGGGAGACGCCCGACCGGTCCCCGCGGCCGCCCGAACCGGGGCGGTACGCCGGCAGGCCGCGCCAGGGGACAACGCCACGACCAGACCCTGCGCCAGGGTAAGCCGCCGCGGCAAGGCAAACCGGACCCTGCGGTTGGAGCGAGGAATCCCGAAGGTCGGGGCAAGGTGATAGTCGACGATTGGGAAAAGCCGAAACGGACCCTGCGACCGAAGAGAGGCAAGGATGTGCCGCCGCCGGCGACGGACAGGGAACGGAACCGGGGCAAAGCGGCTGGAACAGATAGAGCAGTGGGAAGAGATAAAGCGGCTGGAAGAGATAAAACGGTTGGAAGAGATAAAGCGGTGGGTAGGGGTAGAGAGGAGGCGGGGTTTGACAGAAAATCGGCCAGTCCCAAGTATGCGAAAACGCGAGATGGGAACACGCGGGACGTGAAAACGCGAGACGTGAACAGGCGGGATGCGAAAACGCGGGATATGAACACGCGTGAGGCGAGAGCGCGTGACGCGAAGCCGGTGTCGGCCCAGGCGAAAGCGCCGCAGGCGACCCCGTCGGCCCATAAGCAAGGCCGGTCCAGGCCGGCGTCGGCGCGGCCGATTGGCCATCCGTTGTTGCGGCGAGCGGAGGCCAAGGCAAAGGGAAAGCGTCCTTGACTCCTTCACCGAATGAAAAAGGTACGGTAAAAAATGGAACGAGAATCGATTAAACCGCTCTGGCTCATGGCATCACCCAACCATTCCGGCATGTCCATAGCCAATCGCAATCTGGCCGCCGGACTCATTCACTGCGGCGTCAAACCGGACATCTTCGCCCTGCGCCCGGGCGAAAATTCGCACGACTTCGAAATGCTCGGCTGTCCCGTGCGCATTCACCCCCACCTGGGCAGCCTCTGCTTCGGCGGCGCCGCCATCCGCGACGCCGACAGCCTGGAAATCAACCTCATCCACGCCCTTTCCGCCGACATAGCCAAACGCGCCGAACGCTTGGCCAAAAAATTGCGGGTACCCTTTGTCGTCACCTGCAACCGCCTGGAGGAATCAGAAATCCGCAGCCTCTCCCCCTGCAAAACCCAGGGCTTCATCGCCGTCTCCCGGGCGATTCGCGAACGCATCGTCAACCTCGGGGGAATCACCCAGGAACGCATCAGGGTCATCCACAACGGCCTCGACCTCACCCGCATGCCCAAACCTTCCTTCGGCCGGGAGCGCCTCCCCGGCGCCTACCGTTGTCCCGTCATCGGCACCCTGGGCCATTTGGCCCAAAAGAAGGGCCAGCGGGTCTTTCTACAAGCGGTGAAAATTCTCCTCGACCGCGGCCTCGACGCCGAATTCGTCGTCCTGGGGGACGGCCCCGACCGCATGGCCCTCCGCAGTCTCGCCGATGAATTGAAGGTGACCAAGCGGGTGACCTTCACCCCGCACACCGTGTCGGGACAACTGGGGCAGTTGGACATTCTGGTCGAACCGTCCCTGCAGGAAGGCTTGGGAATGTCCGTCATGCAGGCGATGGCGACGGGAGTGCCGGTGGTGGCGACCGGCGTCGGCGGACTCTACGACTTGATCGAGGACGGCGTGACCGGGGTGATGGTGCCGGCCGGCGACACCAGGGCGCTGGCGGAGGCGATTTGGTCCCTCCTGAATAATTTTTCCGAACGCCAGGAAATGGCCAAACAGGCCAGGAAAATGGTGGAGAGGGAATTCTCCGCCGAGCTGGTCGCGGAACAGCTCCTGGCCTATTACCAGGACTGCCTGGACGACTACCACGGCCTGGGCTCGGCGACCAGCCGCCGTTTTCGCACCATGGAAAGCGGCAAAGGCCGGGAGCGCCGCGCGTGAAAATCCCCTCCGGTTTTCAGCCTGCCGCCCAGCCGCGGCGGCGGTCCCCTCCACCGCTCCTGGGACTGGTCCTGGCCGTCTTTGCCGCCCTCCTGCCGGCCGGCCGGGTTTGGGCGGTCGAGGAGGAGTGGTCGGTAATGGCGGTGTTGCGGCTAGGGAACATCGACCAGCTCGACGCCGAGGACGGCGCCCTGGCCCGCTTCGTCAAGGGCATTCGCAACGACGGCCGTTTCATTCAGCCGGTGCGTACTCTCGCGGGACCGGAAATCCGCAACCCCACCTTCTTCGGCCTCACCTACGAGGCTTGGCTGGAATGCGTGGTGATGACCCCGCTCCAGCCGGGCCAGGTGGAACCGGTGTGGACTTTCCCCGTGGACAGCCGGGACGAATACATGTCGCAACTGGCGAGCCTGGGATTTGCCGAATACGAGGGCATGGACGGGGTGACCACGCTCCGCGAAATCGACCCGGACGGAGTGGCGCGGGTCTGGAGCATGGAGTGGCTGCCGGGCAACGTGGCGGTGTTCGGGTCCAGGCGGGAGGCGGTGAAGAGGGTAAGGGAGGTGTATGCGGAGCAGAGCGCCGCGCGGGGCCTCCTGCACGGGGCGACCGGCAAGTTCGGCGACCCGGACGTGTGCGTGCGATTTTTCCCCAAGCGGATGGCGGGCTGGCAGAAGCGGGATGCGGGGGTGTATTGGTGGCGCGACAAGGTCGAGAAATTGGCGAAGGATCTCGTTTCCTACTGGCAGCCCAGCCTGGCGCGAACGCGCCTGATCAACCAATTGGCGGAGGAGACGGCGCTGTTGCCGCTGGGTTACGGGCAAATCGACGCGAATGTGTGGTTCGAGGAAAACGAGGTGGAATGGCGGCTGGAGGTTGAGGGCAGGTGGCAGGTGGCGGACACGGGGGAGGTGGCGAGTCTCAGGAGCATGCCGGAAAGGACGGCGTTGGCGTATGCGGTTCCCTTGTCGAGTAACCGGGTGCGGCTGGCGGGGGAGAGCTTGGGCAGGTTTCTCCTGGGGGCGGCGGGAGGCGGGGTGACGCGGGAGGCCAGGCTGGCGGGGGAAACTCTTTGGGAGGCGCTGTTGGAGGCTGAACCGAAGGAAGCGGCGGCGGGGTGGATTCTTCCGCCGGCGGGGCGTCCGGAATTGGGGGTGAGCCGGGTGCTGGTGACGGAGTGGGAGAACCCGGACGCGCTCATGGTGGCGTGGCGCGAGGCGTTATTGGCGTTTGGCCCCGGCACGCCGTTGACGCAGGTTTTGTCGCAGATGGGATTGGAGACCCTGGTGGTGCCGGCGATAGTGGGTCCGGGCAGCGTAACGTTGGCGATTTACCCTATGGGCGGTATGGCCAAAGGCGAACCGCCTTATTTCAATGCCCTGTATTGCCTGGGGCAAATGGGCGGGCGATTGGTGTTGGTGGGGGGGGACAGGCCGGCGGACGACGAGTCGATGCGCCGCGTCGCCGCCTACCGCCAGGACCTGGCGCGCGAGATGGCCGCGGCGAAAGGGCCGGGCAGTCCCGAGATGCAGAATGCCTTCAGCCGCATGAACCCGGCGGGGGCGTCGATAATGGGGATATTGTGTCCGGTGCGTTTTCTCCAGTTGGCGCTTATCGAGTCGGCGGATTGGCGGCCGAGGTCGCCGGACCAGCATGAACCGTTGACGACGCGGTTTGCCCGGGAGATGTTGGAGTATGGTCCGGCCAGGGCGTGGGCGTTTGCGGGGGAGGGAACGTTGACGCGCTGGCGTCTCAGCGGGTCTTTGACCTGGCAAAGTTTGGCGCGATTGTCGGCGGCGTTGGGGATAACGGAGTCGATTGGCATGGAGGGGGCGGAGGAAACGCATGCACCGTAAATTTGTTCTGGCCAGTCACAATCAAAAGAAGACCCTGGAAATCCGCGACATTATCGCCCCGATGGGGATAGAGCTGCTGAATCTGGCCGATTTTCCCGGCGCTCCCATACCCGAGGAGACCGGGGACACTTTCCGCGCCAACGCGGTAATCAAGGCCGAGGCCGCCTGCGCCTTCACCCGGCTTCCCTGCCTTGCCGACGACTCGGGTTTGCTGGTGGACGCGCTGGGCGGTGCGCCGGGGGTTTATTCGGCGCGTTTTGCCGGCCGGCACGCCAGCGACCGGGACAACAACCTGCTTTTATTGGAAAAACTGGCGGAAATTCCGGACAAGCGCCGTACCGCCCGTTTCGAATGCGTAATCGCGGTGGCGATTCCCAAGGGGGCGACGCGGACTTTTTGCGGGGAAACGCGCGGGCGAATACTGACGGCGCCGCGGGGAACCGGGGGCTTTGGCTACGACCCGCTGTTTCTGTCGGATGAATTGGGTTTGACCTTTGGGGAAGCGCCGGGCGAGTTGAAAAACCGCATCAGCCACCGCAGCCGGGCGCTGGCCGAGTTCAGGGATTGGATGGAAGGTTTTCTCCTTGCGTAGGGGGCGGATTTTTTTTATATTGGACGGATTGGCGGTTGGCTTGATTTTTTCGAAAAGTCCACGTTCCCTGCCCGGTTACAAATACTCCGCGCCCAGGCGCGGTTTATTATTGGCAGAGCCTAATGCTGCCGCCACATTTTGGCGTTTTTCCCTTCACAAGGGCGATTGGCGGTTCAATCGCCCTTGTCCAAATTGATAGATATAAGGAGAACCCGGTGGACCTGTCTTTTCTCGACCACCTGAAATACGACGCGAACGGCCTTATTCCCTGCATTGCCCAGGATGCGGAGACCGGGGAAGTTTTGATGCTGGCGTACATGAACAGGGCGTCCTTGCAGGATTCGCTGGAAAAGAAATTGGCGTCGTATTGGAGCCGGAGCCGGCAGAAGTATTGGGTCAAGGGCGAATCGAGCGGCAATACGCAGGAGATCAAGGAAGTCCGTTTCGACTGCGACAAGGATTGCGTGTTGATTAAAATCAAGCAAAACGGCGGCGCCGCCTGCCATACGGGCAGGCGTTCCTGCTTTTATTTCAAGTTTACCGAGTCGGGGCTGGTCGAGGACGGCGAGTTGGTGTTCGACCCGGAAGAGGTTTATGGCAAGGGGAAGAAGTAGGGCGGTTCTAAGGCATGGCGGCGATGAAATCGTTGCAAACAAAGGCACCAGACCATGGAACATTTCAGCTATCGTTCAGGGCAGTTATATTGCGAAAACGTCGCGGTCCAGAAGTTGGCCGAGGAGCACGGCACGCCTCTCTACGTCTACTCCCGGGCGACGCTGGAAGAGCGTTACCAGGCCTTGAAGAAGGCTTTTGCCGAGTTGTCCCCCCTGATAGCCTTTTCGGTGAAATCCTGTTCCTCCTTGGGAATCTTGAAAGTGTTGCGGGATCTTGGCGCGGGGTTCGACATCGTGTCGGGGGGCGAGTTGGCGCGGGCGTTGCATGTGGACGCCGACCCCAGGAAGATTGTTTTTGCCGGAGTGGGCAAGAATGACGAGGAGATTCGCTCCGCCCTGGACAACGACATTCTCATGTTCAATGTGGAATCGGAGGCGGAGCTGGACAACATCCAGAATATCGCCGCCGACATGGGGATGGTGGCGCCGGTGTCTTTGCGCATCAATCCCGACGTCGACGCCAAGACGCATGTGAAGACCACGACGGGCAAGAAGGAGAACAAGTTCGGCATCGATTTCGCCACCGCGTCGCGGATCACCAGGAATATTGCGGTGCAGCCGAACTTGCGTTTGTTGGGGTTGGATGTGCATTTGGGGAGTCCGGTGAACAGTGGCGAGCCGTATACGGAGGCGTTGGGGAAGATTGCCGATTTCATTCGCGAGCACCGATCGCCGCGAGCGCAGTTCGAGTATTTGGATATTGGCGGCGGGTTTGGTTTGTTGTACCGTGACGAGACGGTACCCACTTTCCAGGAATATGCCGACGCGATTGCGCCATTGGTCAAGAAAACGGGTTGCAAGGTGATTTTGGAACCGGGCCGATCGTTGGTGGGGAATGCGGCGATTCTGGTTACCCGGGTGTTATATGTCAAGGACAATGGTTCGCGGCATTTCACCATTGTGGATGCGGGGATGAACGATTTGCTGCGTCCGGCGTTGTATGATTCGTATCATTTCATTTGGCCGGTTCGTTCGGCGAAGATTCCGCCGTCGCATTTGTTTGCTTCGCCGGAGGCGCAGGAGTATTGCAATCGCGAGGCGGTGGAGATGTACAATGCGCATGGCAAGCGGGACATCAATCAGGACGGTTTGGCGTTGACGGATGTGGTGGGTCCGATATGCGAATCGTCGGATTGTTTTGCCAAGAGTCGGCGTTTGCCGATTTTGGAGCGGGGGGTGAATTTGGCGGTATTTTCGGCGGGGGCGTATGGGTTTAGCATGTCGGGGAATTACAATTCGCGGCCGCGGGCGGCGGAGGTGTTGGTGGAGGGGGATGTGGGTAGGTTGATTAGGGTGCGGGAGTCGTATGAGGATTTGATGGATGGGGAGTCGGTGTAGGCGGGGGTGGGTGTGGATGCGGACGTATCATTTCCGCTTGGCGCCGATTGGGTCCAGCGTCACGCTGGTTGGGGGGG
>JAVBTZ010000132.1:0-31268 GCA_031555915.1 Planctomycetota bacterium | reverse complement strand
TTGGCGGAGAGACAGGGATTCGAACCCTGGGAAGAGCAAGCCCTTCACTGGTTTTCGAAACCAGCCCGTTCGACCACTCCGGCATCTCTCCGGGATTACTGAATATACGACCTGGATAATTGACCCGTGCCGCTAATAACGTCATAACAGCATAGCCAAATCGACGGGCGCGTCAAGGGAGTCTTTTTTTTTGTGTTGTCCAATATACGCGGCGAGTAGCGCTATTTCTGCGAAACCGGGTGGGAAAGGGGTTGGGGAGAGGAAGGCAGCAAGGGGTCAAGCTCCTCGGCGAATTCCTTCAACTCGCTTACCCCAACCAACTTGATTATTCCCTTACCATCCTTGAAAACTATCGACGTCGGCACCGCATCAATTTCGTATTTCGTCGCCGTGTACTCCTCCGCGTCTACGTCCATCTTGTGGACCTTGACCCTGCCGGCATACTGCTTCGCCACCTGCTCCATTATCGGGCCCTGGATGCGGCAGGGGCCGCACCACGTCGCCCAGAAATACACCACATGAACCCCAGAGGAAATCGCCTTCTGGAAATCGGCGTCGGTCAAAGGCGTTATCTCCGCTTCCTTGGCCGGGACAGCTTTCGCCGGGACGGATTTGGCCGGGACGGATTTCTGCGCCGCTGATTGCGGCGGGGCCGGTTTCACCGCGGCAGGTTTGCCGGCCGCCGGTTTCGCCGGAGAAGGTTTACCCGCGCCCGCTTTCTCGCCCGCCAGCGAACCGGCGCTGAAACAACCGAACCAAAGCAACACCACCAAATTCGCCGCCACAATATTCGCCGCCACAGTATTCGCCGCTAAAAAATTCGCCGCCAGACCTCGCGTCGACCGTCTTGTCATGCATACACCCCTTATTATCATATGCGCCGTGGCCGTTTCCACGCCGAATTAGGAAAAGTATCCTCCTTTGCGGGCAAACTTTCAAGCCCCTTTTTTGCCGCCGGGCAGCTTGGGAAAAATCCGGCAAGTTGGGAAAATTACGTTTTAATACCCGCTTCGCACTTGCAAAAATCGGCGGTCGCCGGAAAAATACATGTACTCGGTCACAACTGGATGCGGTCATCCCCCAAGGAGGATTTTCATGAATGCAGTTTCCATCAATGTACGATGGTGCAAGGGCTGCGGAATTTGCGTCGCCTTTTGTCCCAAAAAGGCCCTGTCAATCCTCAACGACAAGGCGGTCTGCGACGGGGACAAATGCATCGCCTGCGGCATGTGCGAACTGTATTGCCCGGATTTGGCCATCAGCGTGGACACCAGCAAACGGGCGGCCGCCAAGGCCGAGAAAGAGGTGGCGAAATGATTCAGGAAAAGGAAGACGTCAGGTTTGTCCAGGGTAACGAGGCCTGTGTGTTGGGCGCCCTTTACGCGGGGTTGGGCTTCTTCGCCGGCTACCCCATCACCCCTTCCACCGAAATCGCCGAACACCTGGCGGAGGAACTGCCGAAAAACGCCGGCGCCTTCATTCAGATGGAAGACGAAATCGCCGCCATGTGCGCGGTCTGCGGCGCTTCCCTCGCCGGCGCCAAAGCCATGACCGCCACCAGCGGGCCCGGGTTTTCCCTGAAACAGGAAGCCATCGGCTACGCCTGCATGACGGAAATCCCTTGCGTCATTGTCAATGTCCAACGCGCCGGCCCCTCCACCGGGCTCCCCACCAAAGTCTCGCAGGGGGACGTCTACCAGGCCCGCTGGGGCACGCACGGCGACCACTCCATCGTGGTCCTGACCGCCTCGAACATCCAGGACGTCTTCGCCATAACGGTCGAAGCCTTCAACATCGCGGAAACGTACCGGACGCCGGTTATTCTCCTGTTTGACGAAGTCATCGGCCACATGCGGGAGAAGCTGGTCGTTCCGCCCCCGGGCGGCGTGCATGTGGTGGAACGGCTGCGGACCAGCGTCAAGGCCGGGGTCAACTACCACCCCTATCTCCCCCGCGAGGACGGCCGCCTGCCGATTTCCGATTTCGGCGGCGTGCACCGCTACAACGTCACCGGCCTCTTCCACGACATCTTCGGCTTCCCCACCGAGAACCCCGAACAGGTCAACCAACTCATCCATCACCTGATTGACAAAATCGAAAACCGCGCGCACCTTCTGGCCCATTACAAGGAATATTATCTCGACGACGCCGAACACGTCATCATTTCCTACGGCGCCTCGGCGCGGAGTTCGCGGCACCTGGTGGAAACGCGCCGCCGCAAGGGGGACCGCATCGGCCTACTGGAACTCCAGACCCTCTGGCCCTTCCCCAAACAATTGGTACGGGAGAAAACCGCCAACGCCAAGAACGTTTTCATGGTCGAGATGAATATGGGCCAGGTCCTGCAACAGGTCAAGGCCGCCGTGAAGAATCCGGACCGGGTCTTCCTGGTGAACCGCATGGACGGAATGATGGTCACCCCCACAAATATCGGCGCCATCATGCGCATCATCGAAGGGAGGGGTTTCTAATGGCTTTCAAAGATTATATCCGCGAACGGTTTTTCCCCCACATTTGGTGCCCGGGCTGCGGCCACGGCATGGTCCTGAACGCGATTCTCCACACCGTCGGCGACCTCGGCTTCGACCGCTCCTCCCTCTGCATGGTCTCGGGTATCGGCTGTTCGGCCCGCATCGCCGGTTACGTCGACTTCCACACCATGCACACCATGCACGGCCGGGCGCTCGCCTGCGCGACCGGACTTAAGCTGACCAAACCTTCCCTCAACATCATCGTCCCCATGGGGGACGGCGACGCCACCGCCATCGGCGGCAACCACTTCATCCACGCCTGCCGGCGGAATATCGACCTCACCGTCATCGTCCTGAATAACCGCATCTACGGCATGACCGGCGGGCAGTACTCGCCTTTGTCGGGGGAGGGCATCCGCGCCACCACCGCCCCTTACCAGAACATCGACCCCGCCTTCAACGTGGTGGATTTGGCCCTGGGGGCGGGGGCGTCGTTTGTGGCGCGGACGACCGCCTTCCACGTCAGGGAAATGGCGAACCTCCTGAAGAAGGCGATTCAGCACAAGGGCTTGTCGGTAGTCGAAGTGTTTACCCAGTGCCCGACCTACTTCGGCCGGAAGAACAAAATCGGCGGGGCGGTGGAGTTGTTGGAAAGCTACCGGGACGGCACGGCGCCTCTGGACTCGGACAAGCTGAAGGAAAACCCCAATTTGATTCCCCGGGGGATTTTCCGCCAAGTCGAGAAGCCGGAGTATTGTGAGGAATACGCCAAGATGGTGGCGCGGGCCAGGGCGGAGTAAAACACTAAACTGCAACCGCGATTCACCACAGAGACACAATAGAAGGAGTTTCCCATGGAAAAATACCGTTTTCTGATGTCCGGCTCGGGCGGGCAGGGCGTCATCACCATGGCCATTATTTTGGCGGAAGCGGCCTGTCTCCACGAAGGCAAGCAAGCCGTGCAGTCGCAGTCCTACGGGCCGGAAGCGCGGGGCGGCGCGACCCGCTCCGACGTCATCATCTCGGACGAGGAGATATATTTCCCCAAGGTTTTGCAGCCGAATTACCTGGTGGCTCTGACGAACGAGGCGATGGGTAAGTACCTGCCGCTGATCCGCCCGGGCGGGATTTGCCTGTACGACTCCGACCTGGTGCAGCCCGACATTCGCGTCGACGCCCTCCGTAAGGGGATTCCCATGTACAAGACGATTGTCCAGGAGATGGGGAAGCCTTTGGCCTTCAACATTTGCGTTCTGGGGGCGTTGGCGACCTTGACCGGGGTGGTGTCGGTTTCGTCTTTGGAGAAGGTGTTGGAGAGCCGCTTCGCCAAGGCGCACCATGAGAACAACCGGAAAGCCCTGAATCTGGGGGCGGAGTTGGCGAAGCCACTGGTGGATAATTAGCTAACAGCGTCTAAACTTTTTTTGCCTGCCGCATCTCAAACCGCCACGAAAGGAAACGTCCTATGCAAACCATTAGGCAAATGAAACACGTCGCTCTACTGGCCCTGCTTGTACTGGCGCTGCTGGCTCTCCCCAGCGCCCGGGCCGCTTCCCCCGGTTCAATGCGCGGGGACGACTTCGGCTTCGTCAAGTCCAGCCACGTACTCGCCGACGACATCGGCCGTCAGGTCCTCAAGGACGGCGGCAACGCCATCGACGCGGCTGTGGCCGTGGGTTACGCCCTGGCCGTCGTCCACCCGGCGGCAGGCAACATCGGCGGCGGCGGCTTCGCCGTCATCCACCTCCAGGACGGCACCAACACCGCCTGCGATTTCCGCGAAAAAGCCCCCCTCGCCGCCACCCGTGACATGTACCTGGACGCGCAGGGGGACGTCGTACCCGGCCTTTCCACCGACACTTATCTTGCCGCCGGCGTCCCCGGCACGGTAGCCGGCATGTCCGCCATGCTGGAGCGCTACGGCACCAAGAAGCTGGAGGAACTCATGACTCCGGCCATCTTCCTCGCCACCTACGGCTATTACATCAACCACCGGCAGGAGGATTCCCTCGGCAGGTTTTACGATAAGATGAAGCAGTTCGCCTCGACCCGCAAGTATTTCATCAAGCCGGACGGCCAGCCCTACGTCGCCGGCGAACTCTTCGTGCAGAAAGACCTCGGCGCCACCCTCCGCCGCATCGCCAAAAACGGCCCCGACGAATTCTATAAGGGGGAAACGGCCCGCCTCATCGTCCAGGACATGCAAGCCAACCAGGGCATCATCACGATGGAAGACCTCGCCCGCTACCGGGTCGCCTGGCGGCATCCCGTTAAGGCGACCTATCGCGGCTACGACATCATCTCCATGTCGCCGCCGTCCTCCGGCGGCGCCCATATCGCACAAATCCTCAATGTTATGGAAAACGCCGACGTCGGCGCCATGGGCTTCGGTTCCTCCGCCAGCATCCACCTGATGGCCGAGGCCATGCGTTACGCCTACGCCGACCGTTCCGAATACATGGGCGACACCGATTTCGTCGACGTCCCCCTGCATAAGCTGACCTCGAAAGCCTATGCCAAACAAATCTTCGACCGCATCCAAGCCAACAAGGACCGCGCCACCCCTTCCAAGGAAATCAAACCCGGCATGCTCTTCAACGAAGGCAACAACACCACCCACTACTCGGTCGTCGACTCCTTCGGCAACGCCGTCGCCGTCACCTACACCATCAACGACTCCTACGGCTCCCGCGCCGCCGTGAACGGCGCCGGCTTCCTCCTCAACAACGAAATGGACGACTTCTCCGCCAAGGCTGGCGTCCCCAATATTTACGGCCTGGTGGGGACCGACGCCAACGCCATCCAGCCGGAAAAGCGCCCCCTCTCCTCGATGTCCCCCACGATTGTCCTGAAGGACGGCAAGGTGTTCATGGTGGTGGGTAGCCCGGGCGGTTCGCGGATTATCACCACCACCCTCCAGACCATCGTCAACGTCATCGACCACGGCATGACCATCTCCGAAGCCGTCCACGCCCCGCGTATCCATATGCAGTGGCTCCCCGACGAACTGCGGGTGGAAAAGTACGGCGTGGTGAAGGATGTCGAAAATCGGTTGAAGGAAATGGGTTATGAAGTGGTGGTCCGTGACCCGATGGGCGACGTCAACGCCATCCTCGTCAACCCCGTTACCGGGGCGGTCACCGGGTCGGGCGACCCCCGGGCGGAATTTTAACTGAAGTTTTGCAAAGTGGCGATTAGACCAAGGAGTAATTCGGGGACATGCACGAATAGCGGCCAAATTACCCTCTGGGTTAAATGTATTTTTCCTTTGCCAAAGCGGTGAATTTATGGCATTATTAATCCAGAGCGCTGATGGGGGCGGAGGTTGACTGCCGCTAAACTCTTGCAGCCGAACATATTCCGTCAATTCCTACCTCGCCGTCCAAACCGTGAATCCGTCCTTCCTTGACCTTCCGGGCCAGCCTTGGCGTTTGGCCCGGCGCCAATCGAGTAACCTCGTATAGAAAGGAACACCATCATGTCAAACCGTTTCAAACTGTTGGCTCTCGCCCTGCTTGCCGTTTGCTGCGTAGTTCCGGCCGGCGAAAGACTCACCATGGGCACCGGCGGCACCGCCGGCGTCTATTACCCCCTCGGCGGCTCCATGGCCCAACTCATCACCAACAAGAATCCCGGCATCGACATCTCCGCCCAATCCACCGGCGCCACCGGCGAAAACCTTCGCCTCACCGAAGTCAAGGACCTCGACCTCGCCATCGTCCAGAACGACCTCACCGACGCCGCCTACAACGGCAACGCCCCCTTCACCTCGAAATTGTCCAACCTCCGCGCCATCGCCCGCCTCTATCCCGAATACCTGCACGTCGTCGCCACCACCGACTCCGGCATCAAGAAAATGAGCGACTTCAAGGGGAAGCGGATTTCCGTCGGCGCCCGGGGTTCGGGCAACGAAGCCAACTGCCGGCAGATTTTCGAGTTCTACGGCCTGAACTACGACAACATCACCCCCATCTTCCTCCCCTACGGCGAAACGGCCGACATGTTCAAGGACCGGCAGATTGACGCCTTCGTCTTCACGATTGGCACCCCCAACCCCGCCATCCAGGACATCACCACCATGCAGCAAATCCAGTTCGTGCCCGTGGACGGCAAGGAACGCGACGAAATCTTCGCCAAGTTCCCCTACTTCGCCAAGGACGCCATCCCCGCCAAGTCCTACAAGGGCCAGGACGCCCCCGTCCAGACCATCTCCGTCCAAGCCATGCTCATCGCCAACAAGAACCTCTCCGACGACACCGTCTACGCCATCACCAAAACCATCTTTGAAAACCTCCCCGAACTCAAAATCGCCCACAACAAAGCCGCCGAATTCGACCTCAAGAAAGCGCTTGACGGCGTGACCATCCCCCTGCACCCGGGCGCCGAACGCTACTTCAAGGAAAAAGGCGTCATTAAATGAAAGGTCGTCGTTTGGTCTTACTCCTGTTGCTGCCGCTCCTTGTGCTTTGGGGGGCGGCGGTGGCAGGTGAGGAAACGGCTCCCGCCGGCCAGTCCCTGGTCCTGACGGACAAGGACGGCGAAACGGTGTCTTGCACGCCGGTGGCGGTGGGGGAGAGGTTCGCGGTCGTCTTCACCCATTCATTGGCCCTAAGCCGGGTGGAGGAGATTTACGAAGTCATGCCGGAGGGGGAGTTCCGGTTACGGGAAACGCTTTATGCCGATTTCGGCGCCGGCCTGCCGCACGAGGAAAGGCCCGGTCTGAAGATGGAATTCGGCAACGGGCGGATTCGCCTGAGCGGTTACGACGTGCCGTTCCGCGAGGTTTGGCTGCGTATCGGCCACATAGCCGACCACCGTCTCGTGACGCCCGCCGGCCGGGAAATCCGCCTGGCCGACTTTCGCCGGCCCGGGTCGGCCATCAGGATGCAGGTCGTGGAGGGGAGATGCCCATGAGCGAAGCGGAAAGTGAAAGTATCATCAAGGATTCCGACGTGGAAAAACTTAGCGGCGCGGCGGCCGAGAAAGCGGCCCAGGAAATAGACGTAAGTGAAATCGTGGCGAAGTACGACAAGGAATCGGTATTCCGGGTGTTGGGGGGGTTCTGGAAATACGCCATACTCCTGCTGGCGGTGGCGTTTTCCCTGTTCCATCTCTACACGGCGGCTTTCGGCCAGCTTCCGCCCCAGCTCCAGCGTTCCATCCACCTTGGTTTTACCTTGTGTTTGGTATTCCTGCTTTATCCCGCCACCACCAACGGCAACCGCTCGCGGATGTTGTGGTTCGACGTGGTGTTGGCTGCGGCGGGGGTGTGGGTGTGCACCTACATCATCCTGAATTACGAAGCCATCGTCATGCAGACCGAACTCCCGTCCACGGTCGACATCATCCATGGCGGTTTGGCGATTCTCCTGGTCCTGGAGGCGGCGCGGCGGATTGTCGGCTTGCCGATTGCCCTGGTGGCGGTGGCGTTTCTCATCTATGCCAAATTCGGCAACTACATACCGGGCATGATGGGTCACCGGGGCTTTTCCTGGAACCGCATCATCTCCCACATGTACCTGACGACGGAAGGCATTTTCGGGACTCCGTTGGGCGTTTCGGCCTCGTTCGTGTTTCTCTTCATCCTCTTCGGGGCCTTCCTCCACAAGACCGGCCTCGGCAAATTCTTCATCGATTTGGCCTTGTCGGTCACCGGGCACATGGCCGGCGGCCCCGCCAAGGTGGCGGTGGTGTCGAGCTGCCTGTTCGGGACTATTTCCGGGAGTTCGGTCGCGAACACCGTTTCGACCGGCACCTTCACGATTCCCCTGATGAAGTCGGTCGGTTACAGCGGCACTTTCGCCGGGGCGGTGGAAGCGGCCTCGTCCACCGGCGGGCAAATCATGCCGCCCATCATGGGCGCGGCGGCGTTTATCATGTCGCAGTTTTTGGGCGTTCCTTATATCGAGATTGCCATAGCGGCGTTGTTGCCGGCGTTGTTGTACTATCTCTCGGTGGGCACGATGGTGCATATGGAGGCGAAGCGGCTGAAATTGACCGGCATTCCCCGGGAGCGCCTGCCCAAGTTCGTGGCGGTTCTCGCCAGCGGCGGCTATTTGCTGATTCCCATCATTATCATGATTTACCTCTTGGTCAGCGGTTACACCCCGTTCAAATCCGCCTTTTACTGCATTGTCACCACCGTCGCCATCGCGGTGTTGACGAATCTGGTGCACGGGGCGCAGGGGAGGACGCTTGCCAACGGCGGCCAGGGGGTTGGCGCGGCGGTGAATCTGTCGGTCACGGACATCATCAGCGCTCTCGACAACGGCGCCCGGGGGGCGTTAAGCGTGGCGGCGGCTTGCGCCTCGACCGGCTTGGTGATTGGGGTGGTGACGATGACCGGGGTGGGGCTGAAGCTGGCGAACGCGGTCTTGACCTTGTCCGGCGGCAACTTCTTCCTTACCCTCCTTCTGACCATGATTGCCTCGATTATTCTCGGCATGGGTTTACCGACGACGGCGAAGTACATTGTTCTGGCGACGATTGCGGCGCCGGCGATTCAGCGGTTTGGCGTGCCGCCCTTGGCGGCGCACCTGTTCATCATGTACTTTGGCATTCTCGCCGATTTGACCCCGCCGGTGGCGTTGTGCGCGTATGCGGCGGCGGGGATTGCCAAGGCGAGTCCGAACTCGACCGGGTTTATGGCGGTGAAGCTGGCTTTTGCCGGGTTCCTTATTCCCTACGTCTTCGCCTACAACCCCGGGCTCCTCTTAATCAACACCACCTGGCTGGAAACGGCGCACATTGCCCTGACGGCTTGCCTAGGGATTTTCGCCCTGGCGTTTGCCTGCGTCGGTTACTGGATGGGGCGGTTGACTTGGTGGCAGCGGCTGATTCTTATAGCCGGCGCCTTGGGTTTGATTACCCCCGGCACCTTGTCCGACTTGGCGGGTTTGGCGACTTTGGCGCTGGTTTACCTGACGCAGCGTTACAGCAGCCGTTACGAAGGGAAACCGGCGGCGGCGTGAGCGTGAAGTCGAGTCCTTCCCCTATTTGCAGAAGCGTGGGGTCCGGCATATGCCGGACCCCTTTGCGTCAAGGGTAAGGCGTAACGTAAAAATAGCATCCCCTCTACTTGATAAAACTCACCTGCCGGCAAATCTCCTCGCAAGCCTGCTTTTTCTTACGGTTGAACTCGACCTTGTTATTCTCGAAAAGATTGTTTCCCTCGGTATCAATCGAGACGATAAGCGGCCCAAACTCCTTCACCCGACAAACCCACAACGTCTCCGGCATTCCCAAATCCTGCCACTGTGCGTCCTCAATCTCCTCCACCTCGGTGGCGGCCAACACCGCGCAGCCCGCCGGGAAAACCACGTGCAGCGCCTTCTGTTCCCTGCACGCCGCTTCGGTATTCGGCCCCATTCCCCCCTTGCCGATAATCAACTTGACCCCGGTCTGCTCGACAAATTCCTTCTCGAACTTTTCCATCCGCATGCTGGTGGTGGGACCGATGGAGACCATCTCGAACTTGGCGTTAGCGATGGGGCGGACAATCGGCCCGGCATGGAAAATGGCGCCTCCCCGCACATTCACCGGCAGCTCGCGTCCGGCTTCGATAAGGCGGCGGTGGGCGACGTCCCGGCAGGTGACCAGGTGGCCGGTAAGGTAGATGATGTCGCCGATTTTAATCCCGGCCAAATCTTCGGCGGAAAGGGGGGTGGTGAGAATTTTCTTTGCGCTCATAGTACCGCCTCCTGATGGGATTTAATGGTGTAGTCGAGGTTTTTGTCGAAGACGATGTGGCCGCGCCGGTGGCTCCAGCAGCCGACGTTGACGGCAACGCCGATGGTGGAGGGATGCCGGGCGGCGTTCTCGATGTTTACCCCGAGGACGGAATAGTTGCCGCTCATGCCCTGGGGGCCGAGGCCGATGGAGTTTATGCCGTCTTCCAGCAGCTTTTCCATTTTGGCGGCGCGAACGTTTG
This sequence comes from Planctomycetota bacterium, assembly GCA_031555915.1. Lineage (GTDB taxonomy): Bacteria > Planctomycetota > SZUA-567 > SZUA-567 > SZUA-567 > JAJBSZ01. Next base: position 20,867 of record JAVBTZ010000132.1, on the reverse strand, counting down.
GGTTGTGACTGCCGATGGGGCGCATGAGCGCCTTCTTGGAAAGGAGCGCCGCCGTCTCGACACTGGTGGCGACGCCGACCCCGACCAACAGGGGGGGGCATGCGTTAAGGCCGTAACTGGTCATCACGTCCAGGACAAATTCGGTGACCCCCTCGTAACCGGCGCCAGGCATAAGGACCATGGCTTTACCGGGGAGGGTGCAGCCGCCGCCGGCCATGTAGGTGTAAATCTCCACGTCGTCCCGGTCGGGGATGATTTCCCAGAACACGGTCGGGGTGCCTTTGCCGACGTTCTTGCCGGTGTTGAATTCGTCGAACGTTTCCACGCTGTTGTGGCGGAGGGGCGCTTTCACGGTGGCGTCCATGACCGCTTCCTTCAGGAGACCTTCCAGTTCGCCGATAAGGGGGAAATGCGCCCCGCACTTCAGCCAATACTGCAGGACGCCGGTGTCCTGGCAGCAGGGGCGGTTCAAATCCATGGCCAGTTGCTGGTTCTTCGCCATGGCGTCGTAGATGGTTTTCGAGAGGGGGCTCGTTTCCCTGGCGCGCAGTTCCGCCAGCTTCGCCTCCACGTCGTCCGGCAGTTTCTTGCCGACGAGCGCCGTGAACGCGCTCATGATTTCCGTCATTTTCTTGACTTGCGCTTCTTTACGCATGGCTCTGACCTCCGCTATTTATTGGGGAAAAACGGGAAGAAAATCGGCAGAAGAAACAAACTTACCACGGTCGAGCAGACGATAAGCGGGAGTCCCGCCTTCATGTAGTCGCGGAAGCGGTAACCGCCGGGGCTTAGGACCATGGTGTTGGCGGGCATGCCAATCGGCGTCGCGTAGGCGCAGGAGCCGCCGATGACCGTGGCCATCAATACCGCCCGGGGGTCGGCGCCCATACCCTGGGCGATGGACAGGCTGATGGGGACCAGGAGCGCGGTGGTGGCGGTGTTGGACATGAAATTGGTGAGAACGGCGGCGATGACGAAAACGACGACCAACAGGGCGAAGGGCGAGGCGTTGTCCCCCAGCATGCCGATGGCGTGGTTGGCGAGCATTTTACCGGCGCCGGTTTTTTCCAGGGCGGCGGCGAGGGCCAGGGTGCCGCCGAAGAGGAAGATGGTTTGCATGTCAATGGCGCGGTAAGCCTGCTTTTCCGTAATCACCCCGGTGAGAATAAGGAGAATCGCCCCGATGCAGCCGATGACATACAGGGGAATGCCAATCGCTCCCTCGAAAATCATCCCGACAATGGTCGCGACCAGGATTACCAGGGACAGCTTCTGTTTCCACGCCGGTACATGACTGTAGTCCTTCCCCTCCTGAAAGGCGCCGTCGTCCTTGGGATGGGTGTTGGGGAGGAGCCGGTAGCCAATCAGGGCGAAGAAGAGAATCCCGACCACCAGAATCGGCAGACCCACATAAGCATACTCGAAAAAGCCGAACCGCAAGCCCAGGGGTTCCAGGGCGGACTGGGCAATCATGTTGCCGGGCGCGCCAATCAGGGTGAGGTTCCCCCCCATGGCGGCGGCGAAAACCAGGGGCATCAACAGGCGGGAACGGGAAAACCCGGACTTCGAGGCAATGCCGATGACCACGGGAATCAGCACCGCCGCCGTGCCGGTATTGGACAGGACCCCGGACATCAGCCCGGTAATGGCCATGACCGCCACAATTAATTGACGTTCGGATTTGGCGAATTTGGTCACCAGGGCGCCGATTTTATTGGCCATGCCTGTCTCGAAAAGGGCGCCTCCGACGATGAACATCGCCACAAACAGGATGACGTTCGAGTTGACAAAGCCGTTGAAGGCGTCTTTCGGCGGCAGTACCTTGGTGACAATCAAACCGATGCAGACAATCATGGCGGTAATGGCGAGGGGGATTTTCTCCCAAACAAACATGACAATCGCAAACAACAAATACAATAGGGTGATGGTGGCGGGACTCATGACACGCTCCTCCTTCCATGCCGGGGGCAGGGCAGTAAACGGTACAAGGTTGAAAAGGAATACCAAGGACTGCGTCGCGGCGCCGATGCTTAATTTAAGGAAGGGGATGGCCGCCAGCCTGGCTTGGTCCAGCCGGTTCAGAAAACCGGGCAGGAGAAAACCAATTGGAGACGGGGGCAGAGAAGAAAGAGTTTAAGTAATGGGATGTTTTATGTCGAATCAAGCATCTTGTATACGAGATTTAATATACCCCAAGTTCACCCTTTGTCAAGCGTAATAAAAAAAGTCAACCGGCGGCTAGCGTCGGTTGACGGGTAAGTGTTTGCTGGTTAAGATGATAGACGCGAAAAATTTATTTTAGGGAGTCGATGATAATTTCCATGCTGCGGCGGATATGCTGTTGCATGGCGGTTTGGGCGGCTTCGGCCCGGCCGTTTTCCATATGGGTCAGGATTTCGGCGTGTTCTTTTACCGAGAGGGCGTGGTTGACGTTGCTGCCTTGGGTACGGCTGTAGGAGGGGCCGTTCCAGAGGGATTCGAGCAGGGCATAGAGTTTTTTGCTGCCGGCGCTTTCCCAGATGAGGTGGTGGAAGTCGTGGTTGTAGCTGTCGTAGGCGGCGGTGAGGGCGGCGTTATCTTTTTGGGCGATGGACAGTTGCAGTTCCCTGAGGCGTTCGGGCACTTTTGCCCGCTGGGTGGCGCGGAGGACGGCTTCGCCTTCCAGCAGCATGCGCATGTCGAAGTGATCGCGGATGAAGTCGGCGTCGATTTTGTGGACCACGGCTTCGCGGTTCATTCTTAGTTCTATAAGACCTTCTGATTCAAGGAGTTGAAATGCTTCACGCACCGGCGTCCGCGACACTTGCAGGCGGGCGGCGGTGTCGGTTAGGGAGAGCGTTTCGCCGTCCGCGAATTCTCCGGATAAAATAGCTTTCCTGATTATCGAAGCCACTTTCAGCCGCACCGGCATTTTTTCGATAACGTCCACCAGCGTCCCCTTGCGTAAGCAATGTCCAAGATGTCGTATGCAAAATATCATGTTTTCAAAAAAACCGCAACCTTTGCGGTTGCGGTAAAAAAAGCGGGCCGTCAGGTTATTTCAGTTCGCCGCCGAACACGGTCAGGGTGATGGTCGGCAGGACTGCCTCGACGTTGGCCTTGGAGACCAGGATAATCGGCACCATGATTTCCTTGGCGACTTTTTCGCCTTTGAGGTGGCTGAGCATGGTCTTCCCCGATTCGACCCCCATCAGGTAGGGCTGTTGCATGCCCACGGCCAGGAGCTTACCTTCGCGGAGGTAGTCGATGAATTCGGGCATGCCGTCGAAGCCGAAGAGCATGACTTTCGAGCCCATGCGCGAGGTCTGGATGGCCCGGACCGCACCCACGGACGGCGAGTCGGCGTGCACGAAAATGGCGTTGATGTCGGGGTTGGCGGTCAGCATGTCCTGAACATACTTGAACGTTTCCTCGGCGGTGTAGAGTTGCATTTGCTTGAGGTCGACTTCTTCGGCGCCGTACTCTTCCAGGGCTTTCCGCCAGCCGCCGGCGCGTTTCTGGCCGTTGGCGCGGGCGAGGGAGAGGGAGACCTGCCCGACCTTCGGCTTCGCCATCCCTTTTTCCTTGAAAATCCGCACCGCTTCCATTCCCACCTTGTTGGCGCCGTCGAAGTTGTCCGAAATAATGAAGGAGACGAAGTTGCCGGAATCCGTCCCGATGTCGGCGATGACCACCGGGATGCCGGCAAGTTCGGCCAGCTGGAGGATTTTCGGGGCGGTGGAGGAATCGGTGGGGGAGATGAGGATGCCGTCGACTTTCCGCGAAATGGCGTCCTGGGCGTTGGAGAGCTGGCGGGCGGCGTCGTTGGTGGAGTCGTAGGCGGTGACGGTGTAGCCGGCTTTTTTCGCCTCGCTTTCAATCCCTTTCAGCAGATAACGCCAAAACGGCACGTCCAGGGACGGCGTCAGATAGACAATTTCGCCGGACCTCGCCAATCCGCCGCCAATAACCGCCGCCAACAGAAGGGTAAGCGCAAAACGCTTAAACATTGCTATTCTCCTTTTACCGCATGGGCCACTCTTGTCACGTCGCACCGGCCACGCACCAGTTCGCGACCTTAAAACTTATTCAATCCCGCGTTTTACGGAACAGCCTTTCGATGAGGAGGGCGGTAATTATCACCAGCCCCACCGCCGTACCCTGCCAATATGGGTTCACCTTCATCAGGTTGAGGCCGTTGCGGATCAGGACCAGGACCAAAACGCCCATGAAAGTGCCGATAATGGAACCCCGCCCGCCCGCCAAACTGCCGCCGCCGATGACCACCGAAGCGATGGCGTCCATCTCCATGCCGTTCCCCGCCACCACGTCCACGGACAGGATGCGCCCGGCCAGGAAAATTCCCGCCACCGCCGCCCCAAAGCCGGAAAGGGCGTAGCAGAGAATCTTGATGCGGTTCACCGATATGCCGGCCAGACGCGCCGCCTCCTCGTTCGAGCCGATGGCGTAAATGGCCCGGCCGGCCTTGGTGAAGTTCAGGAACAGCCAGGTGACGAAATAGAAAAACAATAGACAGAGGAAATTGATGGGAATCCCCGCCCACTCGCCGTTACCCAGCGCCTCGATGAAAGGGGGAAGGGTGCTGACGGACTTGGCGTTCGACAGGACATAACATTGCGAGCGGCCGATAGTCATAATCCCCAGGGTGGCGACAAACGGCACCAGCCCGGCCTTGGCGACCAGCAACCCGCCCAGGCTGCCGGCCAAGGCGCCCGTAAGCAGGCAGACGGCCAAACTCCCCGCCGCCCCGACCTGCCAATTGCCGTAGGAAATCCCCAAGAGAATGGCGGACAGGCCCAAAACCGACCCCACCGACAAATCGATGCCGCCGGTGATGATAACCAGGGACGCCCCGATGGAGACGATGCCGATGGTGACGGTTTGGTCCATCAGATTGTAGAGGTTGACCGCGGTGCGGAAATGCGGGGATATCAGCGACAACACCCCCGCCAACAGCAGCACCAACCCGAACATCCGCAGTTCCAACTGATACCCGTTTACCAGCCGCCGTCCCCAGGACGGTCCGGCGGCCTTTTCCACCTGTTCCATACAATCTCCCGTTTAGGCATCGCGTAGAAATGAGTTAACCGGGTTTATTTAACCACAGAGACACAAAGGACACAGAGAACCACAACTACCACCACTAGTGCCTCAAACAGTCAGTTTATATTTAAAGTAGAAGTATATAGTTGTAGTTCTCGTAGTTGCGGTTCTCTGTGTCCTTTGTGACTCTGTGGTTAAATACAACCAAGCAACTTATTTTTGCGTAGCGCCTTAGGCAATCCCAGCCAACGCCGTCACTCCCATTTCCCGACCATTTCGGCAAATTCCTTGGGGTCGAAGGCTCCGGCCGCCGCTGCCGGCAGGGTCAGGCCGATGTAACCCAGACGCTGGCCCCTGGCGTTAAGGCGGGGGATGACGACCGAATGCAAACCACGGCAAACCCCGACCCGGTCGGCTTCCGCCGCCGCCACTCCCGTGCCGTCCCCGGTCAGGGGGAAGGGGGCCAGGCAGGTATCGGCCTGGATCGGCATTTCCCCCCGCTTGAAGCCAAGCGGCAGTTCGGCCCGGCTGTCCGGTCCGTCGAAGCAATAAACCCGGCCCTGGCCGAAGTAGACCCAATAACCCACTGCCTCCGGCCAGCGTTTTTCCAAAGCCCGCAACAGGTGCGAGGTGCTGCGGGCCGAAGTGCGGGGGGCGGCGAACATGGTCAGTTTTTCCTCATCCATGAGCCCCGCCGCGAAAGTGGCGACGCTGCGCCCTTCCGACAGCACCACCACCCGGTCCGACACCCCCAACACCTCCTCGAAGTCCGAGGAAATGAACAACATCGACAAGCCCCGCGCCGCCAAACCGCGGAGGATGGCGTAGATGTCGGAGCGGGTGCCGATGTCCACCCCCTGGGTCGGTTCGTCCAGGACCAGGATTTCCGGTTCGATGAGGAGGGCCCGGCTCAGCATGGCTTTCTGCTGCATGCCGCCGGAGAGTTGCAGGATTAACTTTTGCAGGTTGCGGGGTTCGAGCTTGAGTTCGCGGATGAGGTCGAGGACCGCCGCCTGGAGCCGGGCATAGCCGGTGCCGAGGCGGGCGTTGGCGGCGCTGTGGCTGACCATGATGTTTTCCCGCACGGTGAAGTCGGGGATGGCGCCCTGGGCTTTCCGGTCTTCGGGAATCATCGCCAGGCGCCGGCGGTAGGATTGCCGGGGGGAGATATGCCGGTGAAGCCGGCCGTTAAGGCGAATCTCCCCGCTTTCCGGCTGGTCGAGGCCGAAGATGAGGCGGGCCGTCTCCGAGCGTCCGGCGCCGACCAGGCCGGCAAGGCCGAGGATTTCCCCCCGACGTAGTTGGAATGACACGTCCCGCACCTTGGGCGGGGCCGCGAGGTGCTTGACTTCGAGGACGACTTCGGCTTCGGCGCCGGTTGCGTGGCTGGGGTCGGCGAGGCCGGCCGGCTGTCCTTTTGGGTTGGTGCCGTAAATATTCCGGTCCAGTTCGCGGCCGATAATAAGTTGGATGAGGCGGGCCTGGTCCAGCGTGGCGACGGGGAGGGCGGCGCAGACGTTTTTACCGTCCCGCAGGACGGTCGCCACCCGGCAGATGGTGAAAATCTCTTCCAGGCGGTGCGAGACAAACACCAGCGCTTTACCCGCGGCGGCCAAACTTTCCATGACCTCGAACAGGCGTTCCGTTTCGAAGGGGGTGAGGGAGGTGGTGGGTTCGTCGAAGATAATCACCTGGGGGTTCTGGCTCATGGCTTTGGCGATTTCGACCATCTGGCGGTGGGCGCTGGAGAGGCTGCCGGCCCGGGCCGAGACGTCGATGTCGCCGGCCGGATTGACTGAATTAAGCATTTCCGCGGCGGTCTGGCGGAGGCGGCGGCGGTTGAGGAAACCGGGTTTGGCGAGTTCGGCCAGCATGATGTTTTCGGCGACGGAGAGGTCGTTGGCCAGGCTGAGCTGTTGGGTGACCATTGCTACGCCTTGTTGCAGGGCGTCTCTCGGTGAGGTGATTTGCACCGGTGCGCCGGCGATGGCGAGGTCGGCCCGGTCCGGTCGCAGGTGGCCGGCGACGATGCGGGCGAGGGTGGATTTACCCGCGCCGTTGGCGCCGACCAGGGCATGGATTTCCCCCTTTTTAAGGGTGATGCCGACGCCGTCCAAAGCTTTGACGCCGCCGAAGGATTTGTGGACATTATTTGCCGACAAGCTGACGTTGGCCGTGATTTCCGTCTTGGGCTTGTCGAGGGAAGGTGCATTGCCAGTCATAAACCATCGCCTTGTGAAGGGTGAAAAACCCTTTATTGAGGTTTTTGCATTTTCAATACGCGGCGAGTATAAAATACGCATTTTCCGAAGTCAATCAAAATAAGCATGTTCCCTGACCGTGGGCTTTTTGAGAAAATCGAGCCAACCGCAGCTCGATTTTTTCGAAAAGTCCCCCGACCGGTGGAGTAGGGGCGCCCCTGGTTTGGCTGACAGTAATCAGTGGTGAACTTTAGGCCGGGTGGGGAAAGGAGATACAGGATGAATACCAGCCAACTCAAACGTATGCAAATGGATAAAGGTTTTGTCGCCGCCCTGGACCAGAGCGGCGGCAGTACCCCGAAAGCCTTGCGGCAGTACGGTATCGCCGAAAGCGCCTACGCGAACGACGAGGAAATGTACCAGCTAGTCCACGCCATGCGGACCCGGGTGATGGCCAGTCCCGTTTTCACTTCCGAATACATTCTTGGGGTAATTCTCTTCGAAAACACCATGCACCGCGACATTGGCGGTCTCCCTACCGCCGATTTTCTCTGGCAGCGGAAGGGGATTGTACCATTCCTGAAAGTGGACAAGGGCTTGGCGGAACGTGCGTCGGGGGTGCAACTGATGCAGCCGATACCCGGCCTGGCGGCTCTCCTGGAGACGGCGGTCGCGAAGAATATCTTTGGGACCAAGATGCGTTCCGTCATCTTCGAGGCTGACCGAACGGGCGTCAGCAAAGTGGTCAAGCAGCAGTTCGACCTGGCCAAACAGATTTCCGCCGCCGGTTTGGTGCCTATCGTCGAACCGGAGGTGGACATCAAGAGCCCAAGCAAAGCGGCGGCGGAAATCCTCCTGAAGGAAGCCATTCGCGCCGAACTCTCGGCCCTCCCCGCCGACGCCCGCATCATGCTGAAGCTGACCATCCCGAGTCAAAACGATTTCTATGCCGATTTAATGGCCAACCCGCATATCGTGCGTATTGTCGCCCTGTCCGGGGGCTACAGCCGGGACGAGGCGAACCGCAGACTCTCCGGCAATCACGGCCTGATTGCCAGTTTTTCCCGGGCGCTGTTGGAAGGATTGTCGGCCGGCCAGTCGGACGCCGAGTTCAATCAAACTTTGGGAGCCTCGATAAAGGAGATATACCAGGCTTCCGTTACCTGATGAATTGATTGCGTAAAAAGAACCATACCCTTATGATTGGCTGCCTGATGCTTCCGCGCAACAAGCTTTGCGACTATCCCTTTTCATCAGGAGAACCAAGCATGGGACGCAACTTATTCATCGCCGCCGCTCTAGTTCTTTTCGCGCTGGTCCCGGTAAAAGCGGGTGAGACAATACGCATGTCCACCACCACCAGCACCCGCGATTCCGGCCTCCTCGACTACCTCCTCCCCGAACTGGCCAATGACACCGGCATCGCCGTCCAGGTCCTCGCCAAAGGCACCGGCGCCGCCATCAGGGACGGCGTCGACGGCAACGTCGACGTCATCTTCGTGCACGACACCCCCAGGGAGGAAAAGTTCGTCGCCGACGGTTACGGCACCAAGCGTTACGCCGTGATGCATAACGATTTCGTCATCGTCGGCCCCCCCTCCGACCCGGCCGGCATTAAGGGCATGAAAAACGTGCTGGATGCCCTCCGTACCATCGCCGCCAAGAAACAGCCCTTCATCTCCAGAGGGGACGACAGCGGCACCCACGCCAAGGAATTGGCCCTGTGGAAGGAAGCCGGCCTGGCGGAAGGCAAGACCGAGATGAAGATTAAGCGCGGCGACGCCGACGTCAGCGTGTCCTTCGCCACCCCGCAGGGCGACTGGTATCTCTCCATCGGCCAAGGCATGGGAAAGACCCTGTTCATGGCCGAGGAGAAGGAAGCCTACGCCCTGGCCGACCGGGGCACCTTCATCCAGCAGAAATTCGGCAAGACTCCCCCCACCAGCCTGGAAATCATGGTCGAAGGCGACCAAGGGTTGTTCAACCCCTACGGCGTGATTCCGGTCAATCCGGCCAAGTACCCCGACACGAAAATCGCCCCGGCCACCCGGTTCGCCGAATGGCTGGTGTCGCCGCGGGGTCAGGCGGTGATTGCCAATTATAAGCTGGAAGGGAAGCAGCTGTTCTTCCCCGACGCCATACCGGACGCGAAGTAACCCATGCTCGACCTGCTGGGGGACAGCTTCCGGGCCGGCCTGGCCATGATATTTGGGGGCGACAGGGAACTGTACGCCATTGTCTTTCTGTCGCTACGCTGCACGGCGGTGGCGTGCCTTGGGGCGTGCCTGATTGGTCTGCCGCTGGCGTTTGTCCTCACCCACGTTCCCTTCCCCGGCCGGCGGCTGGTGGTGCTAATGTTGAACACCCTTCAGGCCCTGCCGACGGTGGTGATTGGGCTGTTTCTCTATGTCTTCATCGCCCGGCGGGGGCTGTTCGGGCACTGGGGTCTTCTTTACACCTGGAAGGCGATTGCCCTGGGGCAGTTCATGCTGATTCTTCCCTTGATGACCATGTTCATCGTGGCGGCCTTGAGCCGGCTGGACGGACGCTACCGCGAGACGGCCTTGACCCTGGGGGCGAAGGGTTGGCAGGCCGACCTGGCGGTGATGCGCGAAGCCAGGTTCGCGATTGTGGCGGCGTTCTGCGCCGCCTTCGGGCGGGGCATTGCCGAGGTGGGGGTCAGCATGATGCTGGGGGGGAACATAAAAGGCTTCACCCGCACCATGACTACCGCGATGTCCCTGGAATACGACAAGGGCGAGTTCAGGCTGGCCTTGGCGTTGGGGCTGGTCCTGTTGACGGTCAGTTTTTTGTTGAACCTGATTCTGGGCTTTTTTCAGGGCCGGATGGAGAATTGAAGGATGGAGGCGTTGTATTCGCTGAGGCGGGTTTGCCGTTCTTTTGGGGAAAGGGAGGTGCTCCGTATCGAGCGGCTGGATTTCCAGAAAGGCCGGATTTACGGTTTTCTCGGCCCCAACGGCTCCGGCAAAACCACCCTGATGCGGCTCATGGCCTTCCTTGACACCCCGACGGCGGGAGAGCTGCTTTTTGCCGGAACCAGGGTGGAGGCGGCGGAGGCGTACCGTTTTCGGGCCCGGGCGGTGTGGGTGCCGCAGCTGCCGGTGATGTTTACCGGGAGCCTCAGGTACAATGTCGAATATCCCCTCCGCTTGCGGGGTCTACCCCGGCGTGAGCGCCGGGCGGTGGCGGAGGCGCTGTTGGCGGACGTGGGCCTCCTGCCTTTGGCCGAGGCCCCGGCGGGGCGTCTGTCGGGCGGGGAGGCGCAGCGGGGGAGCGTCGCCCGGGCTTTGGCGGCGGGGGCGGAGGTCATCCTGTTGGACGAGCCGACCGCCAACGTCGATTTCCGCTCGCGGAGGGAACTAATCGACCTCATCGCGAAGATTCACGCGGCGCGGGGCTTGTCGATTTTCATCACCACCCACGACCTCTTACTGGCCGAGGAACTCTGCCAGGAGAAGATTACCCTCTTCGACGGGCGGGTGCAGTAAGGCGACGGGCGCATCTCAACGCGGCTCCGCACCCTGTAACGCCGTTTCCTTCCCACACGTCATTCCGGCGTCTATACATATTGTCCCCTGGAGACGCTTGGCTATGTGGCGTTCAGCCGCTGGCGGGTGGAGCGCTGCTTTCAGGACCTCAAGGGCGAGGTCGGTCTCGATCACTTCGAATTGAGGAAAGTCGCGTTGTAGTGTTAGCAGAGTGGGCTGCGCGTTCGAGGCGGCCATCAATAATCATCCACCCCTTGCTGCTGTATAAACCCGCCGGTGTCGTCCTTGTCTTTGGCCTGGTGATCCGCCGTTTTGCCGGCCTCGGCGTCGCTGGGCTTCTTCGCCAAATCAATCTTGCCGCTCTGGCTGTTCCGTTCCTTCTGTTCCGCCGCGTCGGCCAGGGCCGCGTCCTTCGCCGCCCTGAGGCTCTCCAGGGACTGTTCCTTCAGGAGAACGTCAATCTCCTCCCGCGACAACACCTCGTACTCCAGGAGCGCCGCCACCAACAATTCCATGTCCTCGCGGTGCGTCGACAAAAGGTTCACGGCGTCGGCGTAACACTTGTCCAGAATCTTCCGCACTTCCTCGTCAATCAGCCGGGCCGTGTCTTCCGAATAACCCTTGCCCATCACAAACAGTTCGTTGGTCGATCCGTCGGTATTGGACAAATACGGCAAACCCAAAGCGTCGGTCATGCCCCATTCGCAAACCATCGCCTTGGCAATCCCGGTCGACTGCTGCAAGTCCATGGCGGCGCCGTTGGTGATGTCCGAGAGGAAAATCTGTTCCGCCGCCCGCCCCCCCAACCGCACCGTTATTTCGCCAATCGCCCGGCGCTTCCCCATGTTGTACTCGTCTTTGTCCGGCAGCTGCATGGTCGCGCCCAAGGCCCGGCCCCGCGGCACGATCGTCACCTTGTGGAGGGGCGTCACCTCGGGGACCAGCCGCATTAAGAGGGCGTGGCCGGCCTCGTGGTACGAGGTCACCTTACGTTCCTCGTCGTCCCTCACCCGGGACCGTTTCTCGCGGCCGAACCGCACCTTGTCCTTCGCCTCCTCCATGCAGTCCATCGTCACCGCGTCGAGGCCCCGCATGGCGGCGATCAGCGCCGCTTCATTGACCAAATTCTCCAGGTCCGCCCCCGAGAACGTCGGGGTTCCCCGGGCGATAATCGACAAATCGACGTCGGCCGCCAGCTTCACCCCTTTTGCGTGCACGCCGAGAATCTGCTCCCGGCCGCGGACGTCCGGGGCGTCGACGTAAATCCGCCGGTCGAAGCGGCCGGGGCGGAGAAGGGCGGGATCGAGGACGTCGGGGCGGTTGGTGGCGGCGATGACGATGACGTTGTCGTCCGACTGGAAGCCGTCCATTTCGACGAGAATGGCGTTCAGGGTCTGGGCCGTTTCGATGCCGGAACCGGGGAGGTCGTTGGCGCGTTTCCGGCCGACGGCGTCGATTTCGTCAAGGAAGATGATGCAGGGGGAATTGGCCTTGGCCTGTTCGAACAGGTCCCTGACCCGGCTGGCGCCGACGCCCACGAACATTTCCACGAAGTCCGACCCGGAAATGGAGAAGAACGGCACGTCGGCTTCGCCGGCGATGGCCTTGGCCAGGAGGGTCTTGCCCGTACCCGGGCCGCCGATCAAAAGGACGCCTCGTGGCAGCCGTCCGCCGAGACGCTGGAAGCGGGACGGTTTCTTGAGGAATTCGACGATTTCCTCCACTTCCGCCTTGGCTTCGTCCACTCCGGCGACGTCGTCGAAAGTTTTCTTGTTTTTGTCGCGGGTGACCCGGACGGCGCGGCTTTTGCCGAACGACAGCATGCCGCCCGACCCCCGCATTTGCCGGTAAACGAAGAAGTAGAAGAGGAGGGCCAAAAGCCCGGCCCAGGCGAGGAGGGGCAGGAGGTCTTTCCAGATGCCGGGGCCTTCGTAGTTGAAATTGACGTGGGCGTTACGCAGGGCCGTTTCCAGTTCCGGCAGGGTGCGCGGGTGGGCGCTGGTGGAGAAATTCCGGCCGCCGTCGCCGGCCGGCTGGCCGGAAATCTGGTATTCGCCGCGGATGTTGCCGGAATCCTTCTCGATAACGACCGAGCGCACCCGGCGTTTTTCGATGTCGTCAAGGAACTGGCTGTAAGTGATGCTGCGGCCGTTGCGGGCTTGTTCATTAGGTCCCTGTACGACCAGGTAGGCGAGTACGAACAGGACGATAATCCCCCACATCCAGCCGGAACGTCCAACTTTCGGCTGTCGGGGGGAGCGGTCGTTGTCTTGGGGAGTGGGCATGACTTGTCCTAGGCGGTCTTTTCGAGTGAATCCAGCCAACCACCGCGGGATTCTCCCGAAAAATCAACCCCTTTTCCGAGATGGTTTGTTTTTCCAATCAACTGCACAGGTTGAATAGTCAATATTGCCAGGTTTGGCTAACTGAAGTTTTGCATAGTGACGATTTAGCTGCCAATCGTCACTATGCAAAAATCGTTTTAGCCCGAATTTCCGGGGTTTTCGATTTTGCAAAACTCCGGCTATCTAAGCCATAAATTCGCTTTAAACGCTTACCACATTCCTACGGTACGCCGAACGATTTCGCCGGCCAGTTGTTTGGCCGCGCCGCGTTCGCCTTGTTCCTGGGTGCCGCCTCGCGACGCTTCGTAGAGGCCGCCGAGGAGACCGGTATCGGTTGACTTCACCGGCATATCCTCAACCAGGTACTGTTGTTTAACATTGTCATAAAAAGAAAAAACCGCTTCGATGCTGATTAACACCGTGCCGGGTTCGTTGGTGGTCGTTTCGCGCAGAGTCCGGCGGTTGACCTTGACGATTTCCCCGGTGATTACCGCGTCGCCGTTGCGCGAGGCCAGGCGCACCATCGGGTCCATGTTGATGCGGTCGATGATGTCCCGGGTGAGCCAGGCTTCGATGCTGTTGTACATGGTTTTATTCTGGAAGAGCTGCACTTCAACCGTTTTAATGTGGGGCGGAAGCCCCGAATTCAAGCTGGTGCGGCAGCCTAAAAGCGTTACGCAGGCTCCTATAAGCAAAACCGCCGCCAGCGGCCATGCCGCCCGGTAGCCCCGCATGGTGAAGCGAATGAGGCGCCGCATAAGCCGATTCCCCCGTTGTCCCGAAAGACCATCCCCATAAATTGCCAGTCTGTCGCTCGGAAGTGTGAGCGACAGACTGGTAGTGAAGCATTATCGCAGATCTTCGGAAAATGTCCAGCCCCCACTTCCGTACGACCCCGAAGAAGAGGCGCCGCCCCCGCGCGGATTTGTCTGGCGGCCGTTACCCCCGCCGTAACCGTCCACAAAAGCCGGCGCCGCCGTGCTGCCGCCGCTGGCGTAGGGGTCTTGGTAATAACCGCCGTTGTTGTTACGGTTGGCGTTGCGCCCCGGCCCCGAGGCGCCGCCGGAACGGGGGACCGGTCCCACCAGGTCGGAGTAGGGGACGTGATATTCATCCGGCGCCCCAAGGTTGGCGGAACCGTCCCGGTTGCGGATGTTTTGCTGGTTATTGGCGCGTTGGGGTTGGGCGGGGATGTTGTTGTAGCCCGAGTTGGTCCCGACGTTGCCGCCGCCGGCGTAGACCCCGCCGTCCTGGTAGGGATGGGTATAATTATCCTGACCGGAAGCGGCGCCGTAGTTCTGATTTTGTCCGTAGTTCTGGTTTTGATTAAAACCGTTATTTTGATTGAAACCGTTATTTTGGTTGAAGCCGCTATTCTGGTTGCCAAAGCCGCCGTTTGGGTTAAACCCGGCGTTTTGGTTGCCGAAAGCCGTATTGTTCACTTCGAAGCCGCCCGTTGTCTGGCCGTAGGCATTGGCGGAACTGAACAACCCGGGCGGGGCGGAGGTGCCGATGAGATCGTCTTCCGACACGGTGTGGAGGGGATTACGCGGGGGCGGCGGCGGACGCCGGTCCATGGGCGGTCCCGGTAGCGGCCCTTGCGGCTGGCCCATGCCGCCGAATCCGGCTTGCGGCTGGTTCATGCCGGCGGGTCCCTGGGCCATGCCGTTTGGACCGGGGACGAAGTTGGGGTCGCTGGAGTAGACGCGTTGCTGGCCGGGGTCGGCGGGCTGGTTGTTGACGCCCGGGTTATTGTAGAAGCCGGCGCCGGAACCGGTGCCGGTGCCGCCCGATACCCTGCCGCCTTGGGGGGGAGCGCCGTTAACCGGGGAGAAGGCGCCGCCGCGGGTTACCGGGCCTTCGCCCAGTTGCACGCTGCCGTCGTCCCTTACGCCGGCCGGCCTGACGGTGGGGGAGTAGGCGGTGTCGGGGAGGCCCGTTTCCGGTACGCCCGCGATGGGTCCGAGGCCCTTGTCGACCATGACCATGTCTTCCGGCGCCATTTGCGGGACAATCCACGGCGGCGCCTTATCCTTGTTGTAACTGAAGGGATTCAGATTTATGCCTTTGAAGATGCGGGTGATTTTACTGGCTTGCCGGGGCATTTTCATGTTGCCGAGGCGGGCCATGGCGTCTTCGGCCTGGGGGGTGGCGGGGTAGCGGCGGACGATTTCCTTGTAAAGGAATTCCGAGGCTTTCACTCCTTCCCTGGTCCCCATCCGGCGGTACTGTTCGGCCTGGTCCATCATCTTGCCCGCTTCCACTTCGTTAAGCTGGCGGAGGGAGGACTCGACCTCTTCCATTTCCTCTTCGCCGCCACCGCGCTCCCGCTCGAACTCGCGTACCACGTCCATTTGTTCCGCCACTTCGCGGGCGTTGGCCTGGCCCATCAGCTGGTCGCACTGGAGAATCCCCAGGCGCGCGCGTTCGACAAAATCGGATCGGGGGAATTCGTCGCGGATGGTCTCGAAGGCGGTTTTCGCGGCGGTGATTTCGTTGATGAACAGGTGTCCTTCACCCTTGTAAAGATAGGCTTCGGCCGCGACCGGTCCGTAGGGGTCGTGTTCGATGACCGAACTGAGGATTTGGATGGAACGGCGGATATTATGGTCGCGTTCGTTGGCTTCGCGGGTGTTGGCGAGGATGTCGGGGGTTTGCGAAGTTTGCAGTTTTCTGGCGATGCGGAGTTCGATTTCCACCAAATCGGACATGCGGCCGGTATTGGGGTATGTTTCAATCACCTGCTCGATGGCTTTGTAGGAGGTCCAGTAGTTCTCCATCTCGAAGAGACAGCGGGCGAGACGCTGGAGGCCGACGCCGGCTTCGTCGGAGGCGGGGAAGTTCTGCACCAGGAGGAAGTACTGGCGGGCGGCGTCCATGAACTCGGATTTTTTTTCGAGTTCATAGGCATAGTGCAGTTGTTCCTTCGGGGTGGGCCTGGCGACGCCGGCCCCCCGCACCCAGCCTTGTCCGGCGGTCCATTCCCATTCGCCGGCGGCTTGGGCCCGGCCGCTCAGGGCCAGAGTAATCATAACGGCGCCGGCCAGGAACAAAGCCTTTCCGGCAAACGGTTTTATATGCATGAAGCAGGCTCCCTATAGAGACCATTGACTATTATTTTGCCGCCTTCGACATTACGCAACCCTTTTTTTCGGATAAATTTTTGTACACCCCATTGCAGTGGACTTGCCACGTCGGGATTTCAATAATCATTCGACACCCCCGGGACATGCAAATCCAACGGCGCCAGGGACGGCGCATAACCCGACCCCGGCCGCGGCTGATAAACCGGCGGCGAACTCTGGCTATTGGCCTGAATCTGCCCCTCCAGTGCCCGCTCCACCTCCGCCGGCAGCGGCGGATACGGGGGGGCAGGCGAAAAATTCTGTTTGGGACGATTGGCGGCAGCCGGCGGCGTATTCACCGGGCCGGGTTTATTGGCGGTTCCGGCAGCGGTGGTCGGGCCGGGATTGCTGCTTGACCCCGGGATATTTCTGGTCCCCGGCACATTCGCGGAAGCCGGAACGCCCCGCCTGGCGGCATTCGCCGGATTATTGCCGTTGCCGCGTCTGGCGGCAGAATTATCGGTTCTGTCAGACTGTCCCGCCAACTGCACCGTTCCTCCGGCATTTACCCCGGGGATTTTCAGCGGGTCCTCGCCGTACCAGTTGCCGGCCAGCGGATAATGGCTCCCGTCCGACAACACCATCGGCGGTTGTATCCCCATCTCCGCCAGCATCATCGACGCCTCCTGCGCCTGCAGGGTGGTGGGATAATGCGAGACAATGTCCCCTAATAGAAACACCGCCGCATCGCGGGACTTCTTCACCCGAATGCTCTTCATGTATTCCTTCGCCTGCGACAATTTCTGCGCCGCCTCGAGGTCGTTCGCCAAAGTCACCGCCCGTTGCCGGCGTTCCTCGGCGGCGGGGGAAAGCTGCTGCTCCGGCTTCTCCACCTCCTGCATGATGTTCGACAAGTCGGTCCTGGCCGCTTCGGGGAGGCCGGCCGGCCAATCCTGGCGGTACACCGCCTCGGCCAAACTCGACCTCGCCAGCATCGCCGGCTCGCTGTCGGGATAATATTGCACGACCGAACGGTAGAATTTCGCCGCTTCCTTCCAGTCACCGTCCATCGCCGCCGCGTCGCCGCGGCGGAGTAACGCCAGCGGGGCGTCCTTCGCCACCGGCTGATTGAATATCGCCGCGGCGTAGACCCGGGCGGCGGCCTGATAGCCGTTCTGCTGGTTCCCGTCCTTGTCCGCTCCCGCCACCGGCGAATAACCCAAACGCCAGAGGCGTTCGCCAATAAACATTTCCAGCTTGATGCGGCTGTCTACCTCGTTCTTGTCGAAGTCCTTGGGGAAGGATCGTTCCAGGGCGTCGAACGCCTTCCACCAGTTCTCGCGGCGGTATTCGCAGCGGGCGACCCCGTACCAGGCTTCCTCGCGGGCTTCGCTGCCGGCGTCGGCCATGGCGATGATTTCCATGTAGGCGTCGACGGATTTTTTCAAATTGTCCTGATAAGCCGCTTCGTTGTTGACTTTCTTGGCGGACAGGGCTTCCTTCTCATAATTTTTGGCATAGTCGAAGAAGGGGTCGAGCTGGCGCTGGTTAAGCCCGGCTTGGGGTCGCCGGGCAATGGGCATGCTTTTACCGGGGCCGGACACAATCACCTGACCGGGTACCGAGGACGCCAGACCGGGGTCGTAGAAATTCTCGTCCAATTCCGGCATGAGTACCCCGGGGATGCCTTCGTCCAGAAGCGGCAGGTTGAAGTAATCATCCGGCATGGAAGCCATGGGAGGGGAAATCGAGAAGCCGCCCCGCCCGGGCATGGCGGCGTTGTCGCTACGGAGGGACGGTTGCGCCTGGGGCCGGGGTTGCGGGGGGAAAGAGGCCATCGGCGGCGCCGCCAGATTGGGGGCGTTGAAGACCGGCTGCTGGTTCAGGGGCGGTTGGTAGACCGGCGGCGGCTGAAAGTTGGGGGCGGGGGAGTAGTTTGCCTGCGGCGGCAAAGCCGGGGCGGGGGAAAAAGCCCCTCCCGTGGTCTGCGGCGGATAATAAGGCGCGTCCTCAAGGAGCTCTTGCGGCGGCGGCAGCGGTTCCGGTATCGCTCCGGCATTCAGGTCGGGGTTGGCGCCGCCGATGACCAGGGCGGCGGCGAGGGCGGCGAGAGTGCGGTTTTTCAAGATATTCTCCATTGATAAAATGGAAGTAAGGAGCCGCGCGGAAATAAATTGACTTGTTATATTTTACCTGCCGGCCAGCGGCAGTTCAACGGCCGTCCGATAATATGTTGTGAAGGGGTGGACTTTTCGAAAAAATCGAGCAGACCACCGCTCGATTTCTTCGAAAGTTTAACCTCTTTGCGGACAAGGGTTTTATTTTCGGCAGTTCAAAGGCACAGGCTGAGTTGACCTAATTATATAGCTAATCCTGGCTACCCACACTTTCTGAGGAAATCGAGCGGCGGTTTGCTCGATTTTCTCAAAAAGTCAACAAGGGGTAAATGCAAGGTAATATTATGGGTCGCCCCTAATAATATCGGTCATGGAAACGCGGAGGCTGAGGAAAAACGCGATAGTTGATTCATATAGAAATAGAAAGGACCCAAACGCCATGGACTACTACTTGCGACCGCCGGAAATGAAAGACATAGCCGGGTTGAATGCTCTTCGCCGCATGCCCGGGGTGTTCGAGAATATTCTCGGCCTGCCCAGCGAACGTCTGTCCAGCCAGGAGAAATTCCTGGCCGCCATGGATGAGCGCGAGCACCTATTGGTGGCGATTCTCCGCGAACCCGATGGCGGCGAGACCCTGATTGGCGTCTCTGGCATGAGCGTCAATCGTAATCCCCGTACCCGGCATGCGGCCAGCTTTGGCATGATGGTGCATACGGAATACCAGAACCGGGGGGTCGGCACCCGGCTGCTCGAGGCGATTCTCGATGTGGCGGACAATTGGCTGATGCTGGTGCGGCTGGAATTGACGGTGTTCACGGACAATGTCCGGGCGATTACTCTTTATGAAAAACACGGCTTCGTCAAGGAAGGGGTGAAGCGGGCGGCGAGCATTCGTTATGGCGAGTACGCGGATGTTTTCATGATGGCGCGGCTGCGTCTGCCGGGCGGTATGGACAAGGGGGCCATGGGTTATACCGACGACTCCTTGAAAAAGTGAATTTCACCACAGAGACACAAAGAGCACAGAGAACCACAATTTTATTTAGTGTCTCCAAAAAATGCGGTTCTCTGTGTCCTTTGTGTCTCTGTGGTGAAATAAACTTTTCACCACTTCGTTCCGCGACCGGTATAATGTCCCAAAACACGGAAGGGCCTAGCTTGGCTAGGCCCTTCCTTTACAATGCGTGTTCTGGTTTTGACGTTCTTAGCGGTTAGATAATTAGCATTAATCGTTAAGGAAAAATGTTGCGGCCCGGGTGGAACGTCAACTTGCGTCCTATGGCTATATTACCATAATATCTGGCCCAGCTGGATTTCGCGCGCTGAAATCATCACTGTTCCCTTGTATCACCTGCGCTACTATAAACTGTTTTAAATTTTTTGCAAGCGTTAAATTGTTAAAAATGGCAAATTTTCTTTTTTCTGTCTTTCACTGACAGTGGAAACATTTTGTTTTGGAAAGAAAATCCCTTCCAAAGGTAAGTTAACTGATATGCCGATACCGGTATAAAAGGGGGAGGCTAAGGAGACCGCTTGGGGCGATGCCTTGGGGTTGGTTATTGGGGAGGATAGGTATGAGATTTCCCATCGTGACCGTGCTTTACATCATTATCATCGTTCTTGCCACGCTGCTGGTCGGCTGTCGAAGAGCCGATGCCGGGGAAATTGTAATTGTTGCGCGGCAGGCGGTGGTGTGGTCTGTATCGGAGGACGGCACTTGGTTGGTGGCTGGAGACGATACCGAGGAAGGCGAGGCGAAAACCGGCGACAGTACCGCGGATGAACATTTGATGTTCGGGGAATCGCTGGGGGAATTGGCGGTGGGGATATGATATGGGCGGCAAAAAGGAGCTCCTTTTTGCCGCCCGTTTTTTACCGCTTTTTTAGTGAATCACCATGTTGAACCGCAAATGCCGAATGTCCTCCAAAAAATCCTCGCCGCATTCAATGATGATTTCGTTGTCATCGGTGGTTATCCAATTCACCGTGATGTTTTTCCGCTCACCCGCGCATTCATCCATTTTCATCACCAGGTTGTTGAGCAGCTTCGCGGTCGAACTGTTGAAGTAAACCAACTCGCAATTGAAGGTGAAGGCGGGAAAGTCGGTCTTCAAATAACGCTGCAGCCAGTCCGAGACCTCCTTGTAAAACTCCACCACATTCTCGTGGAACGATTCCCCCTGGAAAGTCATGACCCCTCTTTCCTCGTCAATCAGGATGTAAGGGGTCGAACCGGTCTTCTGCTTCTCAAGAAAATACGCCATGGTCAGCCCCTACCCAATCGTTACAAACATGGAGAAAAAGGTCAGTCCGGCCGCATACGGCACAAATGAATACTCAATCTTCGAACTCGCCCGCCTGGCTATTTCAATCATCCCCAGGCCCGCGCCCCGGCTTTCCGGATTGCTGTTTTCAGATTTCATCTGTTCCTTGTAATACTTCCGCAGTTCCGTCTTGTCCAGGGTGTTCAGGTGATCAATCCTTTCCCGGATAAAATCGACCATGCCGTCCCGGATGACATTGCCGCTCTGCACAAAATATTTCCTGTCCCGGGACCCCAAAATGAACAACCCCCTGGACACCT
>JAVBTZ010000185.1:0-13137 GCA_031555915.1 Planctomycetota bacterium | reverse complement strand
AAACGGAGCTGTTGGTGTTCTGTGACCCGGCGGATATTAACCCGGCCCTGTTTGCCGGCAAATTTCGAATGTGTTTCATGCTGAATCTCTACAACATGAACAAAAGCGGCCGGGTGAAAGAGGGCGATGTCAACAAGTACGTCAGGTTCGATTTCATGCAGACGCCGTTTGAATAAAACCCCTGGTGGATTTCCAGCCTGCCGGATGCGCAGTCGCCGCTGCGGATCCGGCGTTTCTTGAAAAGTCGAACCATGAAAAAAGGACCACTCGGAAAAAGCGTGCTCGCCGTCGCCGCGCATCCCGATGATATCGAATTCGGCATGGCCGGAACCCTGTTCCTGCTGCAGGAACGCGGCTGGGAGGTCCATTATCTGAATGTCGGCACGGGGAGCGGCGGTTCGAGCGAATTAAGTCCGGCCGCGATGGAAAAAATCCGCCAGCGCGAAGCCAAGTCCGCCTGCGCCTACGCCGGTTTCCATTGGCACAAGCCGATCACCCGGGACCTCACCATCGCCCACGTTCCGGACCAGCTCGCCCGGGTCGTCTCGGCGCTGCGTTCGGCCCGGCCTTCCCTGGTCCTCACCCAAAGCCTCCAGGATTATATGGAAGATCATCAAAACGCCGCCCGCCTCGCCGCCACCGCCGCTTTCTGCAAAGGCAGCACCAACGCCCCCTGCCAACCGTCGCGGCCGCTTTTTGCGGGCGAGGTCGTCGTCTACCACGCCCTCCCCCACGGACTCCGCGACGCCATGGGGAAGCTGCAGCACGCCGGTTTGTGGATCGACATCGCCGGCGTCATGGAACGGAAAACAGCGATGCTTTCCTGCCACGCCAGCCAGGGACAATGGCTGGCAAGCACCCAGGGCATGAATTCCTTCACCCAAAACATGGTCGACCTTACCGCCGAAATGGGCCGGCGCTCGGGGAAGTTCAAGTACGCGGAGGGTTGGCGCCGGCACAATCCCTTGGGATATGCGGCCGACCTTTCCCATGACCCGCTGCGCGAGGCCCTGGCGGATTTGACGCTGGTGGACAAGAAGTACGCGAAGTGGCTGGATGAATGATTACCGTTCCAAACACAATAAGTATTCAACCTCAATATAGGAGAATAACATGAAATATTTCCTGGACAGCGCCAAACTCGACGAAATCAACGAAGCCTACGATACCTTCGGCATCGACGGCGTCACCACCAACCCCCGCCACATCCAAAGCAGCGGCAAACCCTTCATGACCGCCATCGAGGATCTGGCCAAATGGGCCGCCGACAAAAAATTGCCGGACTGGTCCGTTTTCCCCATCTCGGTCGAAGTCAACCCGCATATCGAAAACGCGGACGAGCTGGTCAAGGAAGCCCGCGGCATCGCCGCCATGTCGAAGAATTTCGTCATCAAGGTCCCCTGCATCGCCGCCGGCATCGCCGCCTCGCGGCGTCTGGAAGCCGAGAACATCCGCACCAACGTCACCCTGGTCTTCTCCCCCGCCCAGGCTATCGCCGCCGGCCGCAACCGCGCCCTCTTCGTCTCCCCCTTCATCGGCTGGAAGGAAAACAACGGCGAACGCACCGAAGACTACATCAAATGCATCGCCGACATTTACCGGGTCCAGGGCTACAAGACGGAAATCATCTGCGCCGCCGTCCGCACCGGCCGGCAAATCGTCGACTGCGCCGCCGCCGGCGCCCAGATCATCACCGCCGGACTGGACGTCTACAAGGACTCCTTCAAACACCCCTACACCCGCGACGGCCTGGATCTTTTCCGGAACGCCTGGGACCACACCAAAAAGTGAATAGGAGAACCGCCGCATGAAATACCTGTTTCTCAATCTCAAACGTTTCGACGTCCCGCCGGAATTCGGCGGCGTCAACCGGCTGGCGCCCATCGCTTCCTGGGGCCGTTTCATCGTGGAAAAAACCGGCGGGGGACTGAAGCAATTCGCCGACCGGGCGGAATTTGTCCAATTTTTCCCCGAAGCGCATCTCCTTGCCGCCCGCGCCGCCCTAACGGACGGTTCCCCCATCCGCCTGGGTTGCCAGGGGGTGTTCCGCTCCGACCTCGAAGTCGGCGGCAATTTCGGCGCCTTCACCTCCTCCCGTCCCGCCGCCGCCGCCCGCGCCCTCGGCTGCGACTACGCCCTCATCGGCCATTGCGAGGAACGTAACGCCCTCGCCGGCGTCTACGCCGAAGCCGGGCTCGTCAATCCGGACGCGGTCAGCCGCATCCTGAACGGCGAAGCGAAGCAGGCCGTCAAGCGCGGGATGAAAATCCTCTATTGCATCGGGGAAAAAAGCGAAGAGCAGGACCGCTGGGAGGAGGTCCTCGGCCGCCAGCTGGAACTGGGCCTCGCCGGGATTCCCGCGGAATCGGTGGTGATAGGCTATGAGCCGGTTTGGAGCATCGGCCCGGGGAAAACCCCGGCCGGCCGGGACTATATCGAGAAAGTCGCCAGGTTTGTCAAGCAACGCACCGGCGGCTTGCCGGTGGTTTACGGGGGCGGCCTGAAGAAGGACAACGCCGCCATGCTGGCCGGGATTCCAGAGATCGACGGCGGGCTAATCGCCCTGACCCGTTTCACCGGGGAAATCGGCTTCTATCCCGACGAATACCTGGAAATCATCCAGACCTATCTCGCGGCTGTTTCTTGAACTCAAAAAGTCCAAAGGAAAGGGAACCCAATGCGCCTGGAATTTGAATACGGCCAGGGAATGCTGCCGGCCGTCCTCCCCGACCACACCGACGTTTTCATCCCCGGGGAAACGGTCCCGGACCCGGCCTGCATCCCCGAAGGGGAACTCCGCGCGAACACCCTCGCCAGCCTGCGGAATCCCATCGGCATGCCGCCCCTGGCCAAACTCGCCTTCCCCGGGGCCAAATGCGTCATCGTCTTCCCCGATCGGGTGAAGGGGGGGGAACAACCCACCGCCCACCGCAAACTGTGCATCCCCCTGATTATCGACGAACTCTACGCCGCCGGCGTGAAGAAGGAGGATATCCTCCTGGTCTGCTCGAACGGCCTGCACCGCAAGAACACCAAGGAGGAAATCCTCGGCGTTCTCGGCGGGGAATTGTTCCACGCCTTCTGGCCCAGTCATCAGATCGTCAACCACGATTCCGAAGACGACGCCAACATGGTCGACCTCGGCCTGACGAAACGCGGCGACCCGGTCCTCATGAACCGGCACGTCTTCCAGGCCGACCTCCCCATCCTGATCGGCCACGTCCAGGGCAACCCCTACGGCGGCTACTCCGGCGGCTACAAGCATTCCGCCACCGGCATAACCCACTGGCGGAGCATCGCCAGCCATCACGTCCCCGGGGTCATGCACGGGGACGACTTCACCCCGGTGAGCGGCGCTTCCCGCATGCGCAGCAAGTTCGACGAAATCAGCCAGCACATGGAAGAGCGCATGGGGAAGAAGTTCTTTTGCTGCGACGCGGTTCTCGACAGCAAATCCCGGCAAATCGCCGTCTTCAGCGGTTACGCCAAGGAGATGATGCCCCTGTCCTGGAAGGTCGCGGACCAGCGGACCTATGTGCCCTGGGCCGAGAAGAAATACGACGTCATGGTCTTCGGCATGCCGCAGTTCTTCCACTACGGCGAAGGCATGGGCACCAACCCCATCATGCTCATGCAAGCGTTGTCGGCGCAAATAATCCGCCACAAGCGGGTCCTGTCGGACCGGGCGGTGATTATTTGCTCCTCCATCTGCAACGGCTATTTCCACGACGAACTGTGGCCCTACACCCGCGAGATGTACCGCATGTTCCAGGAAGACCAAATGCAGACCCTACCCGATCTCGACCGTTATGGCGAATACTTCGCCACCAACGCCGAGTATGTCCGCCGCTACCGGTTCTGCAATGCCTTCCATCCCTTCCACGGCTTCTCGATGATCAGTTCCGGCCACATCGCCGAAATGCACACCTCGGCCATTTATATCGTCGGGGCTTTCGAACCCGGCTATGCCCGCGGCATGGGCCTCAAGACCCGGGCCACTTTTGAAGAAGCCCTGGCCGACGCGATGCGCAAATACCTTGGGCCCAAGCCGAATATTTTGGCGCTGCCCCGGGCTTTCAAAACTTCCGCCGTCCACCTGTGCATGAAACAATGATGTGGGCGGGGCCGTTCGCGCGGCAGGGTACGCCGGCTCCGGCCCGGTGAACGTTTGTCCCCACCCCTTGCCCCCAAAGCAAAAGGGCGGAGCATCGGCTCCGCCCTCTTTCCTTTTTGTTTTATACCTGAACTTATGCCGTCGGGGCGGAATTGACCAGCATTTCCTCTTGCTTGACCACCGCTCCGGTATTGGCGTCAATTTCCAGCGAATAAACGATATCCTTATTCACGATTTCAAAATGGTAGAGGCTGCCGCCATCCTTGCCGGCGATACGATCGGTCCGGACAATGTCGCCGCCGCCGCTCAGAGCCAAAGCCTTTGGCCTTACCTCTTCCGGGGCAAAACGGGACTGGGCCACCGCCATGCCGCGCGGGGAAAGTTTGGCCCGGTTGATTTCGGTTTTAGCAAACTTCACCACCTGACCATTGGTCGCATTGACGTCAACATCATAACGGTTGCCCTTATCGATAGCCAAAATGTGATAGACCGGCTTGCCGTTGTCAGCTGTCGACACCAACAGCACCTTGCCCCCGCCAATTTTTTCAACGGCGGCGCGGGATGCCTGTTCCGTGCCAATCCATCCCGGCTGTCCCGCGGCATGCGCCAACGACAGCGAGAACATAAAAGCCAAAGCTACAACCCCAGTGATTTTTTGCCAATTACGCATGTGTGTTCTCCTTGTAAAGACAAATGTGAGGCAAAATATTCAATTAAGAATATATTACTTTTAGTAATATTTACTAATTGATTATGAGCATTATAATTTCTCCGCGGCGGTTGTCAAGAATTAAATAATAATAATTCTTATTTAAATTTTAGGCTCGGCACTTTTTGCGGTTGGGGAAAATGCTTGCAAAATCCATCCTTGCTGACAAGATCGGCAAAAGCTGGTCAGCGACCGAAGGCCGCGAACTCTACGCGGCGAGTATCATTCCCTTAAAGGAGTCCCGCATGGCGCAAATATCCGACCGCATACGGCTCGCCGGACGTTCCGTAACGGTGCGCCGGTTTAACACGATCGTCGTCGGCACTGGCGCCGCCGGCCTGAACGCGGCCGATTATCTGCACGGCCACGGGCAAAAGGATCTGGCGGTGGTTACGGAGGGCCTCCGCATGGGGACGTCCCTGAACACCGGTTCGGACAAGCAGACTTATTACAAGTTGACCCTCGCCGGCGGGGCTGCCGACAGCGTGCGCCAGACCGCCCAAACCCTGTTCTCGGGCGGGGCGATGGACGGGGACATCGCCCTCGCCGAGGCGGCCGGTTCGGCCCGCAGCTTTTTCCGGCTGGTCGACAAGGGAGTGCCGTTTCCCCAAAACGCTTTTGGCGAATTCATCGGCTATAAAACCGACCACGACCCGGTCATGCGGGGAACCTCCTGCGGGCCGCTGACCTCGAAATTCATGACGGAAAAATTGCTGGCGGCGGTGCGTGACCGCGGCATACCCATTTTCGACCGGCACCAGGCCATCGAAATCCTCGCCGCGCCGGATTCTGCCGGTGGCAGAAAAACGCTCGGGGTGCTCGCCCTCGACCTGGAGGCGCTGGACGACCCGGATTACCGTTACGTCCTGTTTGCCGCCACGAACGTGGTTTTCGCCACTGGCGGCGAGGCGGGGATGTACGAGACGTCCGTCTATCCCCCCAGCCAGACCGGTTCGACCGGCCTTGCCTTCCGTGCCGGAGTGCGGGGCAAGAACCTCACCGAATCGCAATACGGCCTCGCTTCGGTGAAATTCCGCTGGAATCTCTCCGGCACCTACCAGCAGGTGATCCCCCGTTATGTTTCAACCGACGCCGCCGGCGGCGACGCGCGGGAATTTCTCGATCCCTTTTTCCCCGACCCGGGCAAGATGCTCCTGGCCATCTTTCTCAAGGGCTACCAGTGGCCGTTCGATCCCCGCAAAGTCGCCGACCACGGCTCGTCCCTCATCGACATTCTGGTCTACCATGAAACCATGGTCCTGAACCGCCGGGTGTTTTTGGACTACCGCCGGAATCCCTCCCGCGCCGGCGAGAACGGCGGCTTCGACCCGGCAGGGCTCCCGGCGGAAGCCCGCGCCTACCTGGCTAACTCTGGAGCGTTCCAGGCCACGCCCATCGCGCGCCTGGCCCATATGAATCCGGGCGCCATCGAACTCTACCAAACTCACGGCATCGACCTGGAGTCGGAACTTCTGGAAATCGCCGTCTCGGCCCAGCACAACAACGGCGGCCTGGAAGGGGACGCCTGGTGGCAGTCGCGGCTGCGCGGATTTTTCCCGATTGGGGAGGTGAACGGAACGCACGGCGTGTACCGGCCGGGCGGGAGCGCCCTCAATTCCGGCCAGGTCGGCGGCATGCGCGCGGCCGAGTACATAATCGCCCGCCGCCAGGGCGAGGCGCCCACCGGGGAGCAAGTGGCGGAGTGGTGCGGCGGACAGTTGCGGGCGGCGGTTATGTATGGGGAAAACGCCCTGGCCTGCCAGGGGGAAGCGCTGGACCTCCCGGCCGAACGCCGTCAGCTAAGCCGCCGCATGTCCCGGCACGGCGCCCACATTCGCTCTGCCGCCGGTGTCGCCGAGGCGTTGGCGGAAGCGGAGGGGCAATTGCGGCGTCTTTCCGGGGAGGTTACGATTACGGCTCCCGGGCAATTGCGATTCCTCCACCAACTGCGCGATTTGGCGGTTTGCCAGTATGTGTACCTCTTTGCCATTCATGATTATATAACTCGGGGCGGGAGGAGCCGCGGTTCGTACCTGGTTCACTCGCCGGAAGGCGAGTTGCCGGCGCCTGGTTTGCCGGAGCGGTTTCGTTTCAGTTTGGCGGATGGGGCGATGCGGGATTTGGTGCAGGAAGTGGGGTATGGGGAGGGGGGGTGCGAGGTGGAGTGGCGGCCGGTGCGGCCGATTCCGGAACTGGATGAGTGGTTTGAGAATGTGTGGAAGGAATATCTTTCCGGTGGTATTTACGGTTGAGTTGTTGCGGATGTGTTGTTTGATAACGAGATAAAGGTGCCGATTTGCAGGTTTCATGCATAACAGCCCGTAAATAAAGTCCATTTTCCATCATTTTCTCTATTTTCGGATCTCCTAAAAATTGAGCCACCCCTGACTCCAGCCACCCTGTCCTTGAAGGAGGCGGTTGGCGAACAGCTTGATTTTGTCTCGCATTTGGTCAAACACTGCTTCACGCTTATCGCCCGTTTCTGGGCCTACGCCATAATTACCGCACGCGGATACCGTGGCGGCGGCGATAAGCCGATAACCTTTCCGCTCCAATGCGCGCCCCAACGGCCCTTGCATACCGAGGCCCGTACTACCTATGGTGGCGAGGAAGAAGGCGCCCTGCCCATCGCCGGCGGGAAGTGCGTTACTGAAGCGTCAAACCGTCGGGTGGGTGGTAAAACACGCCACCGGCACGGCAAGGCCAAGGCATCGTCACAAATTAACCTGGACAAATTTATACTGCGTCACAACGCCCGCGTCCGCCATTTGTGCCTGAACCGCCGGCACAAATGGCTACCGCGAACGTTGTTCCTTGTCTAAACATGACCAGCTTATTTTGTGACAAGCCCTAAGCGTGGTGTTTTTGCCGAAAAGGATCACGTCAAGGAAATCCGCCGTAAAGTGAGTTTGGCGGGATCTATCTCGCCAAATCCCAGCGAATGGGCGATTCGCACGTGGCCGACGCTTTCCGGGGTCCGTCCCAGGAGCCGCGCCCCGCTGGCGTCGGCGGCGACGATGTCGGTGGAAAGAATTTGCATCTTCATCAGGCGCACATCCTGCGGATTGCGACTTCTCGGGCCATTGTTGGTTAGGACGCGATAGGCGTCGATGACGGTTAGATCGGGCCGCCGCACCAGAAGAAAATCGGCGATGCATTGATGCAGATCGTTTGCATGGTAGAATCTTCGGTCCCACACCGCGCCCATGAGATTCTTGATGCCGCCGGTCATGCTGCCGCCGGCGTGGTTTTTGAGAATTGCCAGGTTGATGAGGACATCGCTGGCAAGGACGGCTTCGTGGACCAGCGGCGCGGTCAGGGCGGCGCCATTGATCCGCTGGAGCTGGTAGTACCGTTCCGACTCGGCCGGGGCCACCAGGGCTCCGGCGTCGCGGGCCGCTTCGGTGAGGCCGCTCGCGTCGTAGCAACGCTGCCAATATTCTATGGCGTGATCGAAGACGACCACCCGTGCCGCGCCGGCGGCGACGCATTGCTGGATAACCCGCTTGAGCAGATGGGGGTTGGTGTTGGCGGCCATTTCGATAGGCATGTCGAAGGAGGAATTGGTTTTGATGGCCACGCTTTGGCCTTTCCGGACAAAGCGCCCGATGCCGCCCATGGCGGCGATGCCCCGGTCGAACATCGCGTCCGGCTCACCCCCGCGCACGGCGACGATTTCGGGAAGTCCGTTCGCCGTTTCCGCCCCCAAGGTTTTCCCGTGTCGGGAAAACGGCAGTCCGGCCAGTCCCACACCGATTCCGGCCGCCACACAGGTCTTGAGAAAATCCCGTCTGTTCATGACAATCCTCCGCACTAGCAAGTTAGGGCTTGCAACAAAAAATCAAATCCGGCAAATGGCATACGCTGAAAAGTGGGTGGCTTCATTTAAGTTTAAACAATTTTTCCGCGTTGCCATGCGCTATTTTTTCTTTGTTTTCCTGGCTTATCGGCGTGTTTTCGAGAAATTCCCTGGCCCCGGCGTTGGGAAAATAGGGATAATCGACTGAATATATTATCCGGTCCGCGCCCAGCGTTTCCAGAACGAATTGAAGCTGGGGCAGGTTGAGCATGCCGCTTGGGGTTACATGGATATTGTTCAACATGTAATATTTGAAATCGTGTTGCATCGGCGATGCGCTGGCGGTAAAGAAAGTATTGATTCGTTCCAGGTAAAAGGGAAGCAACTCGCCCCAATGCCCAGTTATCACCTGCAAATTCGGGTGGCGGTCAAAAACGCCCGCGAAAATCAGGCGCAGCACGTGCACTCCCACCTCGTAATGCCAACCCATTCCGGCAGAGGCGAAGCGCGCCGCGAAAGCGGGATTGTCATTATGGTAATAGGCATCGCGCACCTCTTTTTTCACAATGGTGGGATGAATATAGAGCGGTACATCCAACTCGGCCGCCGTCGCAAAAAACACTTCGAATTCCGGCTCGTCCAGGAACCGCCCGTGCGCGGTTCCGTTGATCATGGCGCCTTTGAAGCCCAACTCGGTGACGCAGCGCCGCAATTCCTGCGCCGACGCCTCCGGGTCGGACATTGGCAGGGTTGCGAAGCCGTAGAAGCGATTGGGATAGGCCGCTATCGCTTCGGCGAGCTGGTCGTTCGCCTGCCTGGCCAATTCGACGGCGAGGGGCGAGGGAAGCAGTTCGGTGGCGGGCGAGTTGTAGGAAAGGATCTGCACATCGATGCCGTTCGCATCCATGTCGGCAATCCTTCCCGCGCCGATATCGAACAATTGGCCCGGCTTCATGGTCTGCCGCGAGCCGAAATCGGCGACGAAGGCCTTGGCATGCCCGGGCGCGATCCGTTCGATTTCCGCGCGGGTGGCATCGGTGATGGCGGCATTGAGAAAATGTTCTTCGATGGTGATTATTTTCATCTTTTTTGCGGTAATCTCCGGTTCGCGTTCCCGCCGCCCGCTTTCCTGGGCCGGGGCCGCAACGGTCAGCAGCATCAGGAAGACTATGGTCACAGTTAGTCTTGGAATATGCATCGCTTTCTCCAGTTCTTTTCAACCGGCGGTTAGCCTGGTAGACGGTTCTCGTTAGTCCTACAACGCTACTTTTACGGGAACCACTTCCGTAAAAGTAGCATGAGTATAGGGTTAGACACTAATTCCGGCGCTGGCGGTAAAGAACGAAGGTCACCGCAACTGGTTATCCATGCTAGATTTGCGGGGCGGTTCCCGCAAATCTAGCGTTGTAGAGTTAGATAATTTCACACTGTTTCAGCACTACCCCCCAGCGATCCGGCACAAAAATGTGGAAGTTTCCCGCTATCCTCACCCGGTCGCCGACGGCCACCCCCTCCAATTGATCGAACGAATTGACCACACACACCGCATACCTTTTTCCAGCCACGACGTTGGATAATTCTATCGAGGGGGTTTGGTGGATATCGGGGCCGGTGTAGGTGACAACGCCGGTGACCTCAATCCTTTTCCCCTCATGACGGCGCGACGCTTCCTGCGGGTTCTGGGTAAATTCGCCGTACAATTCGGCAATGTCTCTTGCGCCCTGATTCAAGGCGACCGCCTCCGTTACCCCGGGTAAAATGGCAATTTGTCCCGCATCCTCCTCCGCCACGGAGCCGCCACGGTCGGCCGCGGCGGCGGTAAACCGCGGCGAGCGGCTGGAAACGAGGCCCATGGCAAGGAAAGCGACCATGCTTGCCGCTATGACGCTGGTTCGCCGCCGCGCGAGCGTAGTGGTGGGATTCATATTTTTCACTCCTCAATCGCCAAACAGATGGGTAAAACACAGTATAAAAAAATAATAGCACTTATTATATAAAATATATTTAAATATGCAAGTGTTATTTATTTAATTAGCTCTACAACGCCACATTTGCGTGAACCGCAGCCGCAAATCCATTGACATTGGCCCCAAATGGTATAAGATGCTCGTGCTGAACAAGGGATCAGACGCAGATATTAAACAAATTTTTGGGGGACATGCATGGGTAGGACTTTTGCCGTTTTTGCCTTGACCCTGACGGCTTTGCCGCTCGTGGCCTGCACGGGCTGCTTAGGGGAATTTGCGGAGAACCAAGCCCGGCGGCAAGCGGCGCGCACGGCGGATCATTACATCCGCGAATATGCCGAACCGGAGGTGCAGGCGCAGGCGGGTGAAGATCCCTATGCGCAGGAGGAATGGCGGCAGGCGCGAAACAAAGTTGCCGATACCATAGTCCGTACGGGCAATCCGCGCCAGCAGACCCGGGTGGGAGTAAACGACCGGGGTTGGTTGACCAAAGAAGGCTATTGACCCCGCTAAATCACCCTCTTTTCTAACATTGACTTCCGGTACTTATCAGCTATAGTTGACACCTATTCCCCATCAAGAGAGGAAATACCGTGTCGCTATCGGCAAAAATATACGCCATCGTGGCTTTGCTTGTTTTTATCGCCGCCATTATCACAACGGTTTGTATTATTGGCATCGGGCGGATCAACCGGGATGTCGAAGACCTCGGCGACATCGCCGAGGGTTTTCTGAACCTCTCCACCATCGATCAGATCTGCCAGCAGCGTTCCCTTGGCGCTCTGAAGGTAATTATCGCCAAAACGCCCAAAGAAGCAGGGCAAATCACCGACCAGGAAATCCTCCCCAGCGAAAAGCTGATGGCTGACGAAATCGCCGCCTACGCCCATAACCTTCCCCGAAACGCCGACGCAGATACCCAAATGCGCCCCGAGCGCCTAAGGCAACTCTGGAAAAAATACGTCGACACGTCGGGGGAAGTGGTTCGCCTCGCCTCCTTGAAAACCGACGGTCAAGCCGCCGAACTCATCAACGTCATGACCCCATTCTGGGAACAAACCGATCAATTCATCAACGATCTCTGCGCCTCCATCACCAACGACAAACCGCCGGCCGCCGTCAAGTGGCGGGCGGAAATCCGCGGCGGGCGGGCGGAAATCTTCCAGTATTGTTTCAACATAATGCGTTTTGTCGAAACCTCCGCCGACGAGGAACTGAACAAGTATGCCGAGCGCTGCCAAAAAAACGTGCAGAACCTTATCGACCTTGCCAAACGCGGCGTCGACCTGCCCGAGGGCATAGGGGCGAAAGCCCGCGAAATCATCAACCGCGTGGAAACGACCGCCCTCCCCGGCATGCAAAAGATTTTCGATCTCGGCCGGCAAAATTCGGACAGCAAGGCCCTTGCCATCTATGCCAATCAGACCCAGCCGGCCATGGCCGAACTTAACCAATACACCGACGCCCTGGTCGACGGCGCCAAGAACGACCAGAAGAGGGAAATGGCCAGCGCCAGAAGAAACGGCCGCTGGATAGACAGTATCGCCGTCGGCGTCAGCGTCTGCGGTCTCGGGCTGGGAACGATATTGGCTTTTTTCGTCATCTCCCGGGTTACTAAAAAACTGAAGCAGGTCATTGAAGGCTTGGGCGAGGCCGCCACGCAAGTCAACCACGCCGCCAACCACATCTCCACCGCCTCGCAAAGCCTCGCCCGCGGCTCCACCGAACAGGCGGCCAGCATGGAAGAAGCCTCCGCCACCCTGCAGGAAATCGTCGCCACCACCCATTCCAACGCCGATAAGGCCGGCCAGGCCAACGACACCATGATTCACACCACCAAGCTGTTCGCCGAAAGTTCCGGTTATATGGACTCGATGAACAAATCCATGGCCGGCATCAACGAATCGTCGGAGAAGATCCGTAACATCATCAAGACCATCGAAGACATCGCCTTCCAAACCACCCTGCTAGCCCTCACCGCGGCAGTGGAAGCCGCGCGCGCCGGCGAGGCCGGCAAAGGTTTCGCCGTCGTGGCCGATGAGGTCAGGAATCTGGCCCTGCGTTCGGCCCAGGCCACCCGGGACACCACCGAGTTAATCGGCACCACCGTCGACCGGGTCAAACAAGGCTCCGACGTCGCCAACGATTTGAGCGGCAGCTTCGGCGGCATCGAGAAATCGACCGGCGCCGTCACCTCTTTGGTGTCGGATATTTCCCACGCCGTCAGTACGCAGTCGCGCGATCTGGAGCAGCTCAATAACTCCATCTCGCAAATCGATCAAGTCACCCAGAACAACGCCGCCACTTCGGAGGAAGCGGCTTCGGCGGCCGAGGAATTGTCGGCGCAAGCCGAACAGCTCGACGGCATGGTGAGCGAGCTGGTTGAATTGGTGGAAGGCAACCCGCATGCCAAGGATGGTTACAGGCTAAGCGGGCGGGCCGGACCGGATCTGACCAATATTGTAACCCCGCCGGTGACGCTTAAAGTGAGCCGGGTGGGGGGGGGGGGGGGGGGGGGGGGGGGGGGGGGGGGGGGGGGGGGGGGGGG
>JAVBTZ010000125.1:0-31322 GCA_031555915.1 Planctomycetota bacterium | reverse complement strand
TTGCCCAAAAATAACTTTTACAAGTTTAACCCGGGTGTTTCGTTTGGATCGGCATTTTCGCCCTTACCGCCTGGTCGAAAATGCCTCTGGGTCATTGGGCAAATTCTGAATGGGTAAAAGTTAATTTTGGGCAAACCCTTACTCCAACTCCAGAATCAGGCAATTCCACGAGGCGGGCGGCAGGTGGAGGCGTAAGGTTTCGCCGGAAAAGCGTCCGCCGGGCAGGGTGGCGGGAGCCACGCGCCGCGGCTGGTCGACCGTATTGACCGCTTTAAGGTCGGAGTGGGTGAGGACCGTTCCGAAATAGCTCCCCGAGTCGGCGAAGGCCCGCAGGGTCAGTTCCATTTCCAGAACCTCCTCCAGATGCCGGTTGACCAGGAAAGCGCCGAGGCGGCGGCGGTCCGGCGCGAGAATGAAGGCGGCGGACAGATAGGGGGCGTCGTCCAAATCCCCCGCCGTATGCCGGGGCGAGTCGATCACCGCCCGCAGGGCGGTCCCCCGGCCGTAGCGCGAGACGTCGCGGAAAGGGTGGAAGGTGGTCTGGGCCCAGGCCGGGCCGCCCGGCACGGTCATGATGGGGGCGAGGACATTCACCACTTGCGCGAGACAGGCCATCCGCACCCGGTCGGCATTGTTGACCAGGGCGATCAACATTCCCCCCACCACCAGGGCGTCTTCCAGGGTGTAATGTTCCTCGAGGAGGGGCGGCGCCTCGCGCCAGGGCGCCGCATCCATATCCGCCGCCTTGGTGTGGGTCCAGGCGTTCCATTCGTCGAAGGACAGCATCAGGCGGCGTTTCTGGCGTTTTTTGGCGGCGATGGCGTCGCAGGCGGCGGCGGCTCCGCGGATGAAGGCGTGCATGGCTTCGGGTTCGGCGAGATAGGCGGCGCTGTCGCCGTGCGGATTACGGAAATAATGATGCAGGGACAGGTAGTCGACCTGCTCGTAGGCCTGCTCCAGCGCCTCCAGTTCCCATCCGCCGAAGGTCGGCATGTTTTTGTTGCTGGAGCCGCAGAGAACCACTTCTATACCCGGGTCGACCCATTTCATCGCCTTGGCCGTCTCCCGGGCCAGCGCCCCGTAGACGCCGGCCGGCTTGGCGGCGATTTGCCAAGGGCCGTCCATCTCGTTCCCCAGGCACCAGAGTTTGACGCCGAAAGGTAACTCCGCGCCGTTCCGGCGGCGGAGATCGCTGTAGAACGTGCCGGAGGGGTGGTTGCAGTATTCGACCAGGTTCCGCGCGGCGTCCACCCCGCGCGTCCCCAGGTTGACCGCGAGCATGGGGTCGGCGCCGGCGAGGGTGCACCAGTCCATGAATTCATGCAGGCCGAAACGGTTGGACTCGACCGTCTTCCAGGCCAGGTCGAGGCGGCGGGGACGTTCGGCAAGCGGACCCACGCCGTCCTCCCAGTTGTAGCCGGAGACGAAATTGCCGCCGGGATAACGGATGACCGGCAGGCCCAATTCCGCTATCAGCCGGAGGACGTCACGCCGGAAACCGGCGGCGTCGGCGGCGGGGTGACCGGGTTCGTAGATGCCGGTGTAGATATGCCGTCCGAGATGCTCGACAAAGCCGCCGTAGAGACGCGGGTCAATCTCGGCGATGTGAAAATCCCTGTCCAGTATGGCCCGGGCCTTGAGCATGCGAAGGTTCCTTCCTTACCTAAACATTATTGACGCCGAATGCTGTACCTGCCCGGCAACTCCACGTCCAGGGTGAGGTTCCTGCCGCTGTCGGCTTCGAAGAGATGGGCGCGGGACAGGAGCGGGCACACCGTGACCTCCTCCCCCAGGCCGGGCAGGGCGTGCGGGTCCACGTTGACGATGAAACGCGCTTCGCCCGCGCCAACATGCAGGAGCGATTCCTCGCCCAACATCTCCGTCACCTCCACCTTGACCCGCCAGCGCGCCGCCCGGTCCTTTTCTTCCAGTTGCGAAGCCAGCGCCAACGCTTTCGGCCTTAGGCCCAGGTAGACTTCGCGGCCGGCCGCCTCCGCCGCCCGCTGGGCGATGGCGGGAGGGAGGGGCGCCGTGAGGCCGCCGGCCGCGAAGCGGACGCCGTCGGGGGAACTTTCCAGCCTGCCCTTCAGGAGGTTCATCGGCGGGGTGCCGATGAAACCGGCGGTAAAAATATTGGCGGGGTTGTCGAAGACCTCGGTCGGCGTTCCCATTTGCTGCACCCGGCCGTCCTTGAGGATGCAGATGCGGTCGCCGAGGGTCATCGCTTCGACCTGGTCGTGGGTGACGTAAATCATGGTGGCTAGAAGGCGCCGGTGCAGTTGCAGGAGTTCCTTCCGCATTTCGACCCGCATTTTGGCGTCCAGGTTGGACAGCGGTTCGTCGAAGAGGAACACTTTGGGGGCGCGGACAATGGCGCGGCCGATCGCCACTCGTTGCTTTTGCCCGCCCGAGAGTTCGCGGGGGGTGCGGTCGAGGAGTTGTTCCATCTGGAGAATCCGGGCCGCTTCCGCCACTTTTTCGCGGATTTCCCGCTTGGGGCGTTTGGCGATGCGCAGGCTGAAGCCCATGTTTTCCGCCACCGTCATGTGGGGGTAGAGGGCGTAGGACTGGAACACCATCGCCATTTCGCGTTCCACCGGTTCGCGGTTGTTTATGCGTTGGCCGTCCAGGTACAGGTCGCCGGCGGTGATTTCCTCCAGTCCTGCAATCATCCGTAATAGGGTTGACTTGCCGCAACCTGAAGGTCCGACGAACACGACGAATTCGCCGTCACTGATGGTCATGTTTACGCCGTGGATGACTGGGGTGTTGCCGTAACTTTTGTGGATGTCGCTTAGTTTTACCTCGGCCATGACGCCTCCTCGGAAGCTTGTTAAAAGGCGGTAAAAAAGGCGGTAAAAAAGGTGGTAAAAAAAGGCGGTTAAAAAAGCGGTTAATAAAATCCAGCCTCGGGCTGGTTGCGGGGTTCCAAAGGGGGCGCAACCAGCCCCCTTGTCGAAATGCGGTTATGTTTTAACGCAGTTAAAACGACCTCGCTTAGGAGCCAGCGAAGCGGCGCTCCGACGGGTCAAAAAAGGAAGGAAACCACCTACTGACAAAAGCTCCAATCAAGTAAGCAAAAGCCCATCCCTACTTGGCGAAATGTTTATTTTTATTAGAATCCCTTCCTTTTTTGACATCTCGGAGCTTCGCTTCGCTGGCTCCTAAGCGAGGTCGTTTTAACTGCGTTAAAACATTACTGCATATTGACAAGGGGGCTGGTTGCGCCCCCTTTGGAACCCCGCAACCAGCCCTAGGCTGGATTTTATTAACCGCTTTTTTAACCTCCTTTTTACCGCCTTTTTTACCGCTTTTACCACTATCCCTCCAATAGCCCCCGTCACTTGATGCCAGTCATCGCCACCCCCTTGACAATATGCCGCTGAAACAGGAGAAAGGCGACAATAACCGGCAAACTGGCCAACAAATTGGCAGCCATGGGCCGCGTCGTTTCAGTCTGAAAACTGCCCTGAAAAAGCGGCACACCAATGGGGAGGGTCATCATCTCCTCAGTGGAAATGGCCAGGTAAGGCCAAAGAAAACTGTTCCAAGAAGAGAGAAAAGTGAAAATGGCCAAGGCCGCCAAAGACGACTTGGACAACGGGAGAAAAATGTCCCGGTATATCCGCCACGCACCCGCCCCATCCATCACCGCCGCACTCACCAAGTCCTCGGGGATGGCGTCGAAAAACTGCTTGAGGACCACCACCCCCAAAGGCGCGGCGAGACCGGGGAGAATCAGGGCGGCCCGGGTGTCGATGAGGTCGAGTTCGTTCATGGTCATGTAGAGGGAGACGACCGTGGCTTCGATGGGAATCATCATCCCGGCGATGATGAGCCAGTACAAAAGCCTTCTTCCCCGAAAACGCATGGCGGAGAGGGCGAAGGCGGCCAGGGAGGTGAAGGCCAGGATGCCGAGGGTGACGGCGGAGGAGACGACCACGCTGTTCAGGGTCCAGCGGAGTATCGACGAGCCGCCCAGGACATAGCGGAAATTGTCCAGGGTGAAGGGCGGTTTGAAGAGCGGGGCGATGTCGTTAATGGCGACGTTGGCCGGTTTGAGGGAGGTCAGGAACATCCACCCCAAGGGGACCAGCCACAAGGCGGCCAGACCGTAACCGACGCAATAGGTCGCAAGCCTGCCGACGGTGAAGCGTCTCGTCATGCCTTGCCCCTCCCCCCGCGTTTGCCGGCCATAACCTTGAACTGCACGAACGCCATGACAATCATCACCGCGAACAGGACATAGGCCATGGCCGAGGCCTGCCCCATTTCGTTGTAGACAAAACCTTTTTGGTAGATGTACATGACCAGGGGGCGGGTGGCGCTGCCGGGCCCCCCCTGGGTCATGAGCCAGGGCTGGGAAAACAGCTTGAAGGAGGCGATGGACTGGAGGACCAGGACCAGGGCCGTCACCCCCTTCAAGGACGGCAAAGTGACAAAGCGGAAGCGCTGCCAGGCCGAGGCGCCGTCCATGCGGGCGGCTTCGTAGTAGTCGTCGGGGATGTCCTGAAGGCCGGCCAGGAAGAGGACCATGTTGAAGCCGATGGTCCACCAGAGGGTGGTGACGGTGATGGAAATCCAGGCCAACTGCGGATGCGCAAGCCAGAGGATTTCCTCCTGGAAGCCTAGGAAACGCTGAACGGCGCTCAGGAGTCCGTTGTAGGGCCTGAGCATGTAAAGCCAGATGCTGCTGACGATGGTGACGGCCAGGACGTGGGGCATGAAGAACACGGTGCGGAGAAAGGTCGTTCCCCGCAGCTTGGCATTCACAATCAGCGCCAGGACCAATCCCATGACGGTGAGGAGCGGGGTCGAAAGCAGCACGAAATAGACGGTGTTCCCCAAGGCCTCCCAGAACTCGGAATCCGCAAGCATCTCCCGGTACTGGGCCAGCCCCACGTATTCGCCCATACCTTGGATGCGGGCGTTGTGCAGGCTGATGTAGGCGCCCCGCAAAACCGGATAGAGAATCATTCCGGCGTAGGCGAGCAGATACGGCGCCAGGAACAGCCACGGCAGTAAACCGGCTTTGCGGCGGACAGACATAGAAGCGCCTCGCGGGTATTTGAAGGTGGTGGAGAGCTGTCCCTACTTCGCCAGCAGCTTGTTGATTTCCGTTTCCATGCCGGTTACGGCGGCGTCGACCGTTTCCTGTCCCAGGAGGGCGCCCACGAGATGCTTGGACAAAATCTCGTTGATGCCGTCGATGCGGTCGCTCTGGGGCGGGAATACGGCGGTGTCGGCGACGTGGGTGTATTCGGGACGGTACTTCTGCGCCTTGAACTCGGCCGATTCCACCACTTTGGTCTTCGCGGGAATATGCCCGGCCTTGGACCAGATGAGTCCGTGGTCGGTGACCCAATCGGCGAAGCGGGCGACGGCTTTGGCCCGCTCGGGGTCCTGCTTCCTCTGCTTGACCAGGATGAAGCTGTGCGAATCGCCCCAGGTGCTCTGGCGGTCGAAAACCTTGGGGAAGGCGGTTACGGCGAATTCGAGATTGGGCACGCGTTCGAAGTCGCCGGTCGCCCAAACGCCCATGGCGTGCAAGGCCGCCTTCCCCGCCTTGAACACTTCCGCCGGCATCTGAATGCCCTTCGGCCAGAGTCCTTCGTTTACCATGTCGACCATGAGTTGCAGGGTTTTCCGCGCCTTGTCGCCTTCGTTCAAGGCCGCCTTTTTGCCGTCGGCGGAAAGGAGCCGGCCGTCAAGCTGCGAGAAAAGGGTCAGGAAGACCCGGGGAGCGGTGGTGGCGGACATGGGGGTGGCGAAGATGACGCAATCGGCGGGGAGTTTTTGCTTGAGGATGCGCATGAAGTCCATGAAGCCGTCGACGCCGGGGGTGATGACCGGTTTGCCGTCGGCGCCGATAAGGCCGGCTTCTGCCAGCAGCTTTTTGTTGGAGAAGAGGACAAAGGCGAAGGTGTCCAGGGGCACGGCCATATGTTTGCCGTCCAGGATGGTTTGCCGGACGGCGTTCTGGTTGAAGGCGCTCCAGTCGAGTCCGGCGGCTTTGGCCGCGTCGTCGAGGGGAGCCAATACGTCTTCGCGGTTCAGGGCCGCGAGCTGGCTGATGTGGGAGATGGCGAGGTCGGGGCCGCGACCGGCGGCGGCGGCGGTCCTGAGCTTCATGTAGTATTCATTGTAAATCAGGCCCATGTATTTGACTTTGAGGTCGGGGTTGGCGGCATTGAAACCGGCGATGAGCTCGTTCATGAAATCGCCGTCGCCGCCGCTGAAGAGTCCCCAATAGGTCAATTCCATCGGCTTCTCGGCCGCGGCAACGGTGGCGGGTGCCAGAGCAAGGCACAGGACCAGGGCGGACAACAAACTTGAGATTCGTCTCATATACTTCTCCTTCAATAAAAGAGGGGGAGGGAAGTCCATGGGAACCGGCAGCGGATAAGGCTGGGAGCGGGAGCAATAAGCGCGGGGGAAGAGTGGCAGGCTCTTTTGTATGCAATTTTCATTACGTTGACTTTTTGAGAAAATCGAGCCAACCACCGCTCGATTTCCTCAGAAAGTATGGGTAGCCAGGATTGGCTAGGTAATTAGGGCAACTCAGCCTGTGCCTTTGAACTGCCGAAAATAAAACCCTTGTCCGCAAAGAGGTTAAACTTTCGAAGAAATCGAGCGGCGGTCTGCTCGATTTTTTCGAAAAGTCCACATTACTATACCGGTATATAACGGCGGGCGCAGGTTTCCGCAATGCCGTATGGTGTTTTTTTATTGTCGGATATTATTGCTTTATCGTATATTTGCTTGTCTTATAATTTTGTCTTATCGTCTCAAATGGTTTATTGCCCGCCCAAAGGTCAAACCCATGCAGGACCCTTTTTTATTTACGGTAAATGCCATTGGCATAGGGATGTATCATCAGGCCGATTCGGTCATCCAGCGGCCGCGGGGGAGCGGCGATTATCTTTTCGTGCATTTCCTCAGCCGCCACAAAATTTGGCTTGACGGCCACACGCGGCTGGAAAATTCCGGCGGCTGCGTGATTTTTCCTCCGCACAGCCGGCAGGAATACGGCGGCGACGGCCAGACCGCCTTCGGTAACGACTGGTTCCACTTCTCCGGCAAAGCCGCCGCCCCCATGCTTGAAAAGATGCGCCTGCCGGTGAACCGCCTGCTCCATCCCCACACCGCCGCCTTCATGCCGGCGATTCTGCGGGAAATAAACTGGGAGCTCCGCAACCGCGAGGCGCATTGGGAGTGGAGCGTGTCCTTGCGGGTGCAGCATTTCTTCCTCGGCCTGTCCCGCGCCGTTCATAACTCGGCGCCGCCGTCGCAGCGCCTGGAAGAACTGCACGAAAAGATGCACCGCCTGCGCCAGATAATGCAGGAGCGTTGCGTCGAGCGCTGGAATCTGGATCGGATGCTGGGGTACGTGCATCTAAGCCGTTCCCGCTTCATCAATCTGTACAAAAGCCTGTTCGGACGTTCCCCGGTCGACGATCTGGTGGAAATGCGGCTGACCCTGGCCAAGCATTATCTCGCCACCTCCAACATGACCGTCACCGAAGTCGCAGACTCGTGCGGCTTCGGTGACGTCTATTATTTCTCTCGCCAGTTCAGGAAACGCGTGGGCATGACCCCGGGCGCCTTCAAGACGGAGTGATCGGGATCCAGTCCCCGGCGGCAATCACCACGCCCCCTCTTCGGTTCCACCGTTCCGATCGACCTTGATTCGATTCGGGACCAGGCGGATGACGAGCAGGTCGGGATTGTCGGGCGTTTGATAAAGCGCTTTCATCCAATCGGCCCAAAGGGTTTTGGCGAGGGTCGGATCCTTCATTTCCTCAATCACTCCGGTGTACAAGGCCGAGGTTCCGCTGGGCAAGTCCAGATAATAGGCCGATGCCTTGGGGTTGTTACGGAATTGCCGGACCTTGTTGCTCTTTTTCGAGGTGACGAAATACAGCGCGGTTTGGCCGTCCCGCTGCAGCGGAAATTTGTTTCCTTTATGAAAGTTCGCCACCACCCGGGCCTGGGGATAGCCTTCGGCGTCGACCGTGTTCAAGGTCACGAAGTCGATTTTGCCGACCACTTCGGCGGCCCGCCGGCGTAGCGATTCCGACGCGGTCTCTCCCGACCAGGCCGAAGCGGTGGCGAAAGCAAACAGGGCGGCGGTGACCATAAAATAGTTTTGCATGACGTTCTCCGGTTGTGGTTCCAATTTGCAAATGAAGTTTTGCCTGAATTCCAACGTTATTTGCCTGCTATTTCGGCATGGCGTCTTGGTGAATGGCGGCGATTTTTTCCATGACCCGGGCCACGTCCTTCACCCCCTTGCCTTCCTGCTCCTTTGCCCACGCCGCCTGCGCTTCCCTGAACCGGGTGACTGCCGCCCATCGCTTCACTTCATCGGGGGAAAGAAGGCGGATATCCGCGCCGTCCTGCCGCATTTCCTCCACCATGGCGTTAAACCCATCCTCCATCGCGGACCCCAAACTCCGGTAGGCAGTCCCGGCGGCGCGATGGATCGCGTCCCGATCTTCTTGCGGCAAGCCATTCCAAACCTTCCGGTTCATCGCCACGATGTAGACATGACCCAACCATAGCTCCTTGGACAGCAATACCTGGGGTGCGACCTGGTGCGCCTGTATTTCGAAACCGCTATCGACGTTGACCATGAGCCCGTCCAGCTTCCCCGCCTGCATGGCTTTGGCCACTTCCGCGCCCCAGGGCATGGTTACCGGCACGGCGCCGGCGTTGATTAAAAAGTCGCGATGCCAGAAGCTGGCCGAACGCCACTTCCCTCCCTTGACGCCTTCCAGGGTCGGCAACGGTTTGGTGCTGAAAAAGGCCACGGGATAGCCGGTGGCGAAGAATATGGCTACCGCGTCCTCCTTCTCCAGTTCCTTGCCTAATTCAGGTATTTCCGCAGCCACACGGCGAAAAAACGCCACCTGGCCGTCTCCACTGGGACCCACGGGATAGCTTTTGAAAATCTGGTGCAAAGGCAGTTCCGCCGCGGTATATTCCGGCACGACCACCGCCAGGTCGACCGCTCCAGCCTTGCCGACATTACGCAGGGCGTCGTAGCTTCGGGACAACTCGCCGTTCCAGTGCGCCTCGATTTTCAGGCGGCCCTTCGACTCCTTTTCAATCTCGGCGAAAAAAACCTCGTTGAGGAAACGGGTTCGCATCCCCCCCGACGGCTCGTGGTCCGAGTAGACCAGCGTCTGCGCCGCCGGAGCTGCGCCGGTAAACAGGGCCGCGGCGAAAAGCAGCGCCACCAAAATTCTGCGTATATTCATACCAAGTCCTTTTCAGCTGGCGAATCGAGGCAAAAAGCAAGGCGATCTGGACATCAATAATTTTCATTATACATAACAATGTTGTCTATACAAGTATTATTTATATAAATAGCAAAAAAATACGCCTGCTGGTTTCTGGCACCCAAGGCCGGTTTTGCCGCGTACCCCCCGCAAAAACGGGAATTGCGGTGGTGGCGTCTACGCCAATACGATGCCGCCGCGCCTTTTTCGCTTGATTTAACCGACCGGCGCCATTACAAAACCATCAGTGCATACCGGTATAATATCCGCCGTCCGACCTGGCCCATTTGCTTGACCTTGGTTGTCCCTAGTCAAGCCGGACATTTTACCGCTGGACGGTCAAGGAGCGATTCGGACGATGAGCGAACACGCAAAATTTGCCTACCGCCATGGCGACGAACTGCGGGCGGACGCCGAGGCTAAACGCCTCCGCCTCCCCTGGTCGGACGACCTGTCTCCCCTCCATGGTTCCGTCAACGTGGGGGGCCTGGCCGCCCCGACCCGCTTCGCCGCCCTGCCGGTCGAAGGCCGCGATGCGAATCCCGACGGCAGTCCCACCGATCTCACCTTCCGCCGCTACGCCCGCTACGCCGCTGGCGGGAGCGGGCTAATCCACTTCGAGGCGTTTTCCTACACGCGGCAGAACCGCGCCAGCGACCGCCAGCTGTTACTCAACCGCGAAACCGCCCCGGCTGTCCGAAAACTGCTTGAGGCCACGAAAGAGGCGGCCCGGAAAGCAGTCGGCCACACCCCCCTGTGTTATATCCAGATCCAGGACAGCGGGCGTTATGCCCACGCCTCCGGCGCGACTCCGCGTTTGGTCCAGCCGGTGCCGGAACTGGACGCCTCCTTCAAGGTGCCGCCGGAAACACCCATCCTTACAGACGCCGAGCTGGAAAAGAGCGGCGAGGAATTCGTCGCCGCCGCCGTGCTGGCTTATGAAATGGGGTTCGACGGAGTCGATGTGAAGGCCTGCCACCGTTATCTCGCTTCCGATCTCCTGGGCGCGCGGCAGCGCGGGGGGCGGTACGGCGGGTCCTATGCGAACCGGGTGCGCCTGGTCCTGGACATGGTGGATGGGGTCCGCCGGGCGGTGCCGAGTCCCGCCTTCCAGATACTCTCCCGCCTGAACCTCTACGACGCCATCGCCTGGCCTTTCGGCTGGGGCGTGGCGGAAAGGGACGGCCCGCCTTCCCCCGATCTGTCCGAACCGAAAAGGCTGCTGGGCCAATTGCGGGATCGGGGCGTGGTATTTATCGCGACCTCCT
This sequence comes from Planctomycetota bacterium, assembly GCA_031555915.1. Lineage (GTDB taxonomy): Bacteria > Planctomycetota > SZUA-567 > SZUA-567 > SZUA-567 > JAJBSZ01. Next base: position 20,770 of record JAVBTZ010000125.1, on the reverse strand, counting down.
GCGGCACGCCATACGGACTGGCCTGGGTAAACCGGCCTTTCGACCGGGCTCTACCTTGGGCGGCGCCGGCGCCGGAGCATCCCCTGGAGGGGGTGTGCCGCGGGATCGCCATCACGGCCGAAGCCCAGCAGGCCTATCCGGACCTGCCCATGGCCGGTTTCGGTTATTCATGGCTGCGGGAATTCATTCCGCAGGTTGCCGCCGGCGTGGTGAAGGAGGGCGGCGCGGCTTTCGTGGGTCTCGGCCGCGAACTTCTGGCTTATCCCGATATGCCCCTGGACATCCTGCGTAAGGGTGAGGTGGACCGGTCCCGGGTTTGCGTAACCTGCAGCTATTGCAGCGAAGTCATGGCCAAGGGCGGCATCGCCGGCTGCTATGTACGGGACAGCGAGGGTTATGGTGAATTGTTCAAGGCCTACCGGGCTGGGGTCATGTGAATTAAGGGTACAACACGGAATGGCGCTGAAATAAGGTTATTCCTTTGCGGAGCGATGATTTAAAATAATATTTATCACAGAGAACACAGAGGCCACAGAGAACCACCTTAAACTACGGATGGAAGTTAATCCTGAATGCCATTTCTATAAATAGATTTAAATCCAGGGGCTATACGTCATTCCGCAGTTAAGAGTGGTTCTCTGTGGTCTCTGTGGTCTCTGTGGTAAAAATTATTTTAAATCATCGCTCCGCAAAAGTTTACCCTTATTTCAGCGCCATTCGGTACAACACGTGAAACACGGTTTTTCGCAACTACTCAACGACGGAAGGAGTGGTGACATGAAAAGGAACTGGATGCAGCGGTGCGCTTTGGCGCTCGCCCTGCTAACCCTGGCGGCGGCTCCGGCCTTCGCGGCGGCCGAGGGGATGGTGGACGCGGCCAAGTACAAGAAGCCCGGCCCCTATGTGGTGGGGTTGTCGAACGTCTCTCCCGCCAACGCCTTCAAGGTGGCGATGGTGGAGGAATTCCGGGCCTTCTGCGAAAACAACAAGGATCTCATCAAGGCCTACTACATCACCGACGCCGGCGGCCAAGTCGCCAAGCAGATTGCCGACATCGAGGATCTCATCGCCAAGAAGGTCGACATCCTGCTGGTGACCGCCACTTCGCCGACCGCGATTTCCCCGGTCGTGGACAAGGCTACGGCGGCGGGGCTCCTCACCGTCACATGTGATAATATTGTCCAGACAGACAAGGTGGTTCTCAAAGTCGAGGCGGATGAAAGCGGCATCGGCGTCAATAACATGGAATGGCTCGCCAAGAAGCTGGGCGGCAAGGGTAAAATCGTGATGCTTGGCGGCATCAAGGGCACTTCGAGCGCCCAACTCCGCTGGGACGGCGCCCTTGGCGTATTGAAGGAGAATCCCGGTATCCAGGTCGTGGGCGAGGCGTGGGTCAACTGGGCGTTCGACAAGGGTAAAGCCGCGATGGAAAGCCTGCTCGCCGCCAACCCGCAGATCGACGGCGTGTGGACCGACGGCGGCGGTTCGGCCCAGGGCGCCCTGGTGGCGCTGGTCGAGGCGAAGCGCGTCGTGCCGGTCGTTGGCACCGCTTCGAACGGCTTCGCCAAGCTGTGGGCGCAGTTGAAGAAGGAACAGGGCTTCGAGGCGTTCTGTGCCACGAATCCCCCCTACTGCAGCGTGACCGCCCTCAAGTACGCGCTGGACGTCATGGCCGGCAAAGAAGTACCGCGCTACATCAAGACCAAGCTTTCCATCATGGACAACGCCAACGTCGACAAGCTGGTGAAACCGGAGTTCTCCGACATGTTCTGGGTCGACACCCTGCTTACGGACGATCAGAACAAAGTGCTGTGGGGCAAGAAATAACCGAATCTTCACCGGGTGACGCTTGAACCGCCAGCGTCACCCGCTGAAAAAAACTCCACTACAAGGGGCGGATATGGCCGCGGAGACGCCGTTCATCGAAGTGCGGGGCATAGCGAAATTTTTTTCCGGCGTCCAGGTGCTTTCCGACGTCAGCCTGTCTTTTTACCGGCACCAAGTGCACGGCCTCATCGGCGAGAACGGCGCCGGCAAGTCGACCCTCATCAAGGTGCTAAGCGGCATCCATCAACCCGAGCAGGGGGAGATTTACCTGAACGGCGAAAAAACAGTCATTAAATCCCCTTCCCACGCCGCCCATCTCGGCATCAGCGTCATCCACCAGGAATTCGATCTCATCCCGCAAATGAGCGTGGCCCAAAACATGTATCTCGGCCGCGAACCGCGAAAGCGCTTCGGCGCGGTCGATTTCCCCGCCTTGTACGCCGACACCCGGCGGAACCTCGAAAGGGTTGGCCTGAAGGTCCAGCCGACCAGCCTGGTTGCGGAGCTAAGTGTCGAACAGAAACAGCTGCTGGCCATCGCCAAGGCGCTGTCGCAGGAAGCCACCCTCATCATCATGGACGAGCCCACGGCAGCGCTTAACGGCACGGAAATCGAGCATCTCCTGGACCTCGTCCGTGAAATCCGCGACAGCGGCTGCGCCATCATCTTCATCTCGCACCATATGGAAGAGGTCTTCGAAATTTCCGATCAGATAACCGTCCTCCGCGACGGACGTCGCATCGACACCCGCCCGGCCAAGGAAATGGACGAGACCACCGCCATCCGTCTCATGACCGGCAAGGAACGGGTGCAAAAGCGCCTCGCCGGCGCGCCGGTTCGGGATGATGTCGTCCTCGAAGCCAAAAACCTTTCGCACCGGCGTTATTTCCACGACGTATCCTTCTCCCTGCGGGCGGGGGAAATCGTGGGGCTGGTCGGCCTGGAGGGCCAGGGCCAGCGCCAGATTCTCCGCGCCCTATACGGGGACATCCCCATCGACTCCGGCGAAGTGCGGCTCCACGGCCGGCCGGTTCGTATCGGCAAGCCCTCGGACGCCCTGGCGAGCGGCCTCGTTTTCGTACCGGAGGAGCGGAAGGAGGAGGGCCTCTGCCTGCAGCTGGACATCGGGCAAAACCTGAGCCTGTCCAACCTGGAGGACTGCTCGACCCTGGGCGTCTTGAAAATCGGCTCCGGCCAACGCCGGAAAATCCAGACCTGCATGGGGGACGTCTGCCTGTCAACGGGCGATCCCTCGCGGCTGGTGTCCTCCCTCTCCGGCGGCAACCAGCAGAAGGTGGTCATCGCCAAGTGCCTGGCCCGCTCGCCCTCCGTTCTCCTTTTCTCCGAGCCGACCCGCGGCATCGACGTGGGGGCGAAGGAGGACATCTACCTTCTTATTCGCAAGCTGGCGGACGCGGGAAGCTGCATCGCCATCGTCTCGGGGGACATCATGGAACTACTCCTGGTGTGCGACCGCATTCTCGTCGTCCATGCCGGACGGCTGGTCGAGGAGTTCCCGGCCGAAAACGCCGACCGCGAAAAAATCATGCGGGCCATGTGGGGCCTCGGCAACGACCCGGCCGGAGAAAGGGCTGCCTTATGAGGTTGAATTTTCGCGGGCTCATGTTGCGGCCTTCGGTTCCGATCAGCGTCATCACCGGCCTGATTGTGGCGGCGGCCCTGGCGCTGTCGCCGACTTTCCGCTCCGCCTACAACCTCAACAACGTCATCATCCAAATGATTGCGCTGGGGCTGGTGAGCCTCGGGCAGACCTTCGCCATTCTGGTCGGCGACGTCGATCTCTGCCTCGGCGGCATCATCAGCCTGGTCACCGTCACCGCCGCCACCCTCATGGGCGATTCCGCCGCGTCCATGGCCGGGGTATGCGCCCTGGCCATCGGCCTCGGCGTCGCCGTCGGGGTCATCAACGGCGTTCTCACGACGGTAATCCGCATCGACGCCATGGTCACCACCTTCGCCACCAACACCATGCTCATGGGGGTCGCCCTCTGGATAATGGAGGCTCCCGGCGGTTACATCCCCTATGCCTACATGCAGCTGATCGATTTGCGGCTGGGCTTCGTGCCGGCGCCCCTGGTCCTGCTTCTGGTCCTTGTCGTCGCCTCCTGGCATATTCTCGACCGCACCGTTCTCGGCTTCCACATCCGGGCGGTCGGCGGCGGCAGGCAGTCGGCCTACACCTCGGGCATCAACATCATGCAGACGAAGCTCCTGGCGCACGCCATCGCCGGCTTCTTCGCCGCCCTGGCCGGGCTGTTCCTGGCCGCCCGCATGGGTTCGGGGGACGCCCTTTCCGGCGCCAGCTTCTCCCTCGATTCCATGACCGCCGTCGTCGCCGGCGGCACCAACTTCGCCACCGGCGTGGGAAGCGTCGTCGGCACCACCGTGGCCGCCTTCCTTATTTCCGTCCTCGGGAATATTTTCAACCACCTGAACGTCTCGACCTACTGGCAGTATGTCCTGAAAGGGATGCTTCTCGTCATCGCGGTCACCGCCGCGGTGCTCCGTAGCCGCTACGCGGGCCGCAAGGGGAACGGCTGATGAAAACGCTGAAATTTTTCAGGAATCCGGCCCTCGGCAACACCCTGCCCATCCTCGGCCTCATCGCCCTTCTTCTGATTGCGGCCGGGGCGATAGCCCCCGGTTTCCTTAGCTTCGGCAACTTCTACAACCTGCTGCGTCTTGCCGCTCCCCTCGGGATCATTTGCATCGGGCAGACCCTGGTCATTCTGGCGGCGGGGGTGGATCTATCGGTCGGGGCGGTCGCCATCCTCACCAATGTGGTGGCTGCGAACATCATGCAGGGGGAGGACGCCAACAATCTCACAGCGTTCCTGGCCTGTCTTGCCATCGCCCTCGTTATCGGCCTGGTGAACGGGGTCGCCGTCGCCTGGGTGCGAATTAACCCGTTTGTCATGACCTTGGCGATGAGTATCGTCATCTATGGCGCGGCCCTGGTGTATTCGGGCGGCGCGGCGGGTGGCGCGGCGTCTCCGCTCGTCAAGTTCCTTGGCGTCGGGACCGCGCTGGGACTCCCGGTGGCGATGCTGACCTGGTTTGTTCTGGGCCTCGTCACCTTGTTCCTTCTGCACTTCACCACTTTCGGGAGGCGCCTGTACGCGGTCGGGGCCAACCCGAAGACGGCCCGGTTGTCGGGGGTGAATGTGCCGCGCCTCCTGTTGGTCGTTTATATCCTGAGCGCGGTGTCGGCCATGTTTGCGGGGCTGGTGGTTACGGGGAGCATGGGGGTGGGGACGCTGGAATGGGGTTTTGACTACAAGCTTATTTCCATGGCGGCGGTTATTATGGGCGGCACTTCGTTTGCGGGGGGGCAGGGGGGGTATTTGGGTTCGTTTGCCGCGGCGCTTGCGCTTATTGTATTGAATAGTTTGTTGACGATTGTACGTGTGCCGGAGGCGGTGCGGCAGATCATTTATGGGGCGGTGATTCTGGCGTCGTTGTGGGCGAGCACGCGGAAGAAGTAGAAGGTATGGTGGTAAAAGAGGTAAAAAAGGCGGTAAAAAAGGCGGTAAAAAAGCGGTTAATAAAATCCAGCCTAGGGCTGGTTGCGGGGTTCCAAAGGGGGCGCAACCAGCCCCCTTGTCAATATGCGGTTATGTTTTAACGCAGTTAAAACGACCTCGCTTAGGAGCCAGCGAAGCGGAGCTCCGACAGGGCAAAAAAGGAAGGGATTCTGATAAGAGTAAACATTTCGCCAAGTAGGGTTGGGCTTTTGCCCACTTTATTTGAGGTTTTATCCGTGGGTGGGTTCCTTCCTTTTTTGACATCTCGGAGCTCCGCTTCGCTGGCTCCTAAGCGAGGTCGTTTTAACTGCGTTAAAACATAACCGCATTTTGACAGGGGGGCTGGTTGCGCCCCCCTAGAACCCCCGCAACCAGCCCGAGGCTGGATTTTATTAACCGCTTTTTTTACCGCTTTTTTACTGCTTTTTTTACCGCTTTTTACCGCCTTTTTATAACGCACTCCGAAAGGCCAAACATGAAAAAAGTCGCTTTGGTCACCGGCTCCTCCCGAGGCATCGGCTTCGGCATCCTAAAAACCTTCGCCGAAAACAACTACGACGTGATCATGAGCGGATCCTCAGGCGAAGAAAAAGCGCAAAACAACCTGGCAACCATCCGCACTCTCGGCGGAAAATGCACCTACATCCGCTGCGACATCGCCAAGACCGAGGACCGCCAAGCCCTTCTTGAGGCGATCAAACTGGAATACGGCCGGCTGGACGTCCTGGTGAACAACGCCGGCGTCGCGCCGCGGGAACGCCTGAACATCCTTGACACGACGGAGCAAAGCTTCGACCACGTGGTGGGAACCAATCTCAAGGGCACCTTTTTCATGTGCCAGCTCTTCGCCAACCAGATGCTGGCGTGGCTGAAGGCCGGCCTAGAATCGTACCAACCCCGCATCGTGAACGTGTCGTCCATTTCCGCCTATACTTCCTCCACCGGGCGGGGCGAGTATTGCATTTCCAAGGCCGGGATTGCCATGGTGACGAGTTTGTTTGCCGACGGTTTGGCGGCCAGGGGCATTCCGGTTTTCGAGGTCCGCCCGGGTATTATCCGGACTGACATGACGAGTGGCGTCAAGGAAAAGTACGACGCTTTCATTTTGCGGGACGGCGGGCTTCCGCTTGCGCGTTGGGGGTTGCCGGAGGATGTTGCCAAGGCGGTTTTTGCTTTGTGTGGTGGGGCGTTTGATTATAGTCCCGGGCAGGTTGTGGATGTGGACGGTGGGTTTCATATTCGGCGGCTGTGAGAGAGGTTGTATAACAGCCCGTAAATAAAGTCTCTTTTCCACCATTTTCTCTATTTTCAGATTATTACGCGGCGGCGATCATTACGGTGGAGAAGGGACAGCCAGGCATCAACCCGGTCCCTACGCCCAAGTGCGGCTTCCGATGTACAGCGGCGTCTTGTTGTGGTTTGCGGCGACGCTGTTGGCACTCGGATCGTGGTGGGCGCCATTCCTTGCGCGGTTATGGCGGTTGGGTTGTATTTCCGCATTCAGGGCAAGGAGTGGCGCTTCTGTGCCAACCTTCCTGGCTATGAGGCGTATTGTCGCAAGGTTCGATGGCGACTGGTACCGGGGATTTTCTAAAAGAAGAGGATTTAATCATGAGTAGCGAATTACCTCTGCCCGTCAAAACGTATCTGGAGGCAATCAATAACCGTAATGTCGGCGCACTGGATGCCTGCATGATGCCAGACGTCCGGGTAAATGATCTGGATGACGAGCAAGCGGCGGTTGGACTCGAAGAGGTCAAACAGTGGTTTCAGGACAATTGCCTGCATTATAATCTGCAAATTGAAGTGACCGCCAGCCGATTCGCCGGCGACACTTTCGTGGTCACGAACAAAACCGCCGGAGATTTTCCCGGCAGCCCCCTGCTTTTTGACTATCGTTTCTCGCTTGTTGGCGACAAAATTCAGAATCTTGATATCAAGTTGATTGAATCGCCCAATCTCCAAACAGTCAGTAATTATAACCCGGACACATACCAAGAACCGCAGACCCGCGTCGACTCCGAAATGACCCTGCCGGAAATCATCGCCGCTCTCTCGACACATGACTATACCCTTCCTGAAGCCGCCTTGAACGCGGCGGAAAGGCGGCAAGAGGAAATTACCCCGATCCTTCTCGCCACTCTCGAAAAGTATACCGCCATGGATCCCGGCGACGACGAAGCGAACGACAACCTCGCCCTATATGCGGCATATTTGTTGGGAAAATTCCGGGATATCCACGCCTTGGAGATATTCGGTAGAATCATGGATCGCGTCGGCGATGATTGGTTCGGACTGGATGATCTGGGCATAATGGATGGAGGACCACGCCTGTTTGCCTCCTGGGCCTATTCCAATCCCGAAGCCTTAAAGCCCTTTGTGGAAAATAGCTCCTATGCCGACTCTGTGCGCGGTAACGCCATGGAAGCGTTTATCTCCCTATATCTGGAAGGTGTGGTGCAACCCGAATCCATGCGGTCATATCTTGAACATGTATACAATAACGTCCTGGCCCACCAAGCAAACAGCAAAGACGGTTGGGTTTGGTATGCTTGGGTGCGATGCTGTATCGATTTCGGGTTCGATGAATTCTATCCTCGAATCAAGGAAGCGTTCGCAAAGGAGTGGATTGACCCTACGATTTCGTCCTGGGATTTCGAAGAGACCAATATTGCCAAGGGACGTGAGCACATTCTTAAAAACGCCCGCCAGGAACAGAAAGGGCTTATCGGGCATGTCGCCGACGAACTGCGGAATTGGTATTGCTTCACCGAGTCCGCCCGTAAGGAACATGAGAAGTGGGAGACGAGAGATGCGGCTCGGGAATATATCGAGAAAATGCGCGCCCAACGCCTTGCCGCTCAGAAGACCAAGAGCCGCGACTTTATAGTTCCTGCCGGGACAATCGTCAATGCCCAACCCAAGACCAAGCCGAACCAGCCTTGCCCATGCGGAAGCGGTAAGAAATACAAAAAGTGTTGCGGCAGATCCTCATAAATAAAGTAGACTGGCAATTTACCACTGCCGACGCAAGAATTAAACTAAAACACTTATATCCGAATATTTAGACTTTATGAGGCCCTATGGTCAAACTCCACTTATCAGCATTAGGTTCAGGATCACCACCACCGTGGTGAGGGTCCAGAGAATAATTTTGTCCCGGAGTGAATTGACATGCAGTCCCATCACCCGCCGTGAGCCGGTCAGAAGAATAAGGGCAATCATGGTGACCGGAAGCTGCACCGAGAGGCACATCTGCGAATATACCAGGCCGTCAAAAGCGCTGGGGAGAAACTGGATGATCGCAAGCGCGACGCCAAAGCTCAACAACACGCCCCAACGGGAATGCGAGTCGCGGATGTCATAAGGCTCCGAGACCATGCCGGCGCTGATGACTCCGGCCGCCACGCCGGAAGTGATGGTGGAGGCGAGACCGCTGGCCAGAAGCGCCAGAGCGAAGATCACCGCCGCCGCCGGACCGACCAGGGGCGTGAGCATCGATTGCGCCTGCTCCAACTCCTCCACTTTCGTGCCGGTACCGAAAAAAGTGGCGGCGGCCAGCAGGATCATGGCGCTGTTGATGGCCCAACCTATGCCCATCGACAAGAGGGTATCCAGCCATTCGCCCTTCAGGCGATGTTCGATTTCAGCTTCGGCTATTTTCTGGCTTTGGATGACTTCGGAGTGCAGGAACAAGTTATGCGGCATCACCACCGCCCCCAGAACGCTCATGATGATGGGCATGGAGCCATGCGGAAAGGACGGAGTCACCCAGCCGGCGGCGGCCTGAGACCACGATATCTGCACCCGACAAAGTTCGTAAAGGAAGGAGAGCCCGATAAGGGAAACGAAGCCGATGATTATCTTTTCCAAACGGTTGTAGGAATTGGTGAGAAGAAGGAAGGCCGCGGCCAGAGTCCCCAGTGTGGATCCTAGCCAAATGGGAATGCCGAAAAGCATCCCCAAGGCGATGGCAATGCCAAGAATTTCGGCGAGCGAAGTGGCGATGGACGCCAACATGGCGGTTACCAGCACGAACCGGGACAAGCCACGCGGCGCAAACTTGGTAAGCGACTCCGATAGGCACAAGCCGGTGGTGATACCGAGGTGGGCGGCGTTATGCTGAAGAAAGATGAGGATGAGGGTGGAAAGGGTGACCATCCACAGGAGGGCGTAGCCGTATTCGGCGCCGGCGGCGATGTTGGAAGCCCAGTTCCCGGGGTCGATAAAACCGACGGTCACCAGAAGACCTGGCCCAACATAGCGAAGGAGGTCTTTTATGCCCAAGGCAGGATGGTGGCGGCTGACGGCGGTGACGTTGTCCGTGTTCAGATCCTCAGATTCGGGTTCTGTTTCGGCTAATGCGGCAATGCCTATGGCGTTACTGGATTGGCTATTTTCAGATGGTGATTTCATTCCATTCCCAACCTATTGAATTGATGCACAAAACCACAAGTAAAACCAAACGCTGATTGGGGTTGGGGCAAGACGTATCAAGTTGAGGGCAGATGTTCGCGAAGGTGCTGCTCCTCGCCCCGAAAGCATTTTCAGGCTCTCTTTGAGCCGCAGGTCAAGCAAACTGTCACTGCCCTTGGTTTCCAGTACCAGATAGAGCTGTTGCTTACCTCTACAACGCTAGCATGAATAACCAGTTGCGGTGACCTTCGTTCTTTACCGCCAGCGCCGGATTTATTGTCTAACCCTATACTCATGCTACTTTTACGGAAGTGGTTCCCGTAAAAGTAGCGTTGTAGGATTACCATCCCGCTCCAGAAGGATTGCCCAGTCGGGATTGTAGGTGCCGATGGGGGGGGGGCAATCTTGAAGCGGTCGGGAATCTTGAAAAACAGCTTCACCTCCGGGTCGTCCAGAGCGACCGCGAAGGGGCGCTCTACAGTATTACTGTCGTAGATGACGTGATCGTAGACGCTCTTCGTCACCTCCACAGCGTTGATGCCGAGGTTTGCCATGAGCTCTTCGGCGTATAATATATATGTGGGTTAGATGAAAGGCGGAAGACCCAAGGCCTCCCGGGCCGTGAGTTGACAAGATCAATCTCAAACGATGAAAAACTCCTTCATAAATAATCCTTTAGAAAGGTATCCCTATCATGACGATGTCCTCTTCCCCTACCGGCTCCACGCGCCCGGGCGATGTGGAAATGCTTCGCACAGTTTTCCGTCTCGCCGAGGAGGCGCGGGTTGACGGCCGTCTTCCTTTTGCCGCCATGGTTGTCGACGCCAACGGAACCATTACTTCCAAAGTTTTCAACAACACCCGCCCCCCTCACGGCGACCCGATACAACACGCCGAACTTCTGGCTTCAGCCATGGCCTTCCATATCCTTACCCAGGAAGAAATGGCCGCCTGCACCCTTTACAGCAACACCGAACCATGCCCTATGTGCGCCGGCGCCATTTATTGGTCGGGGATTGGTCGGGTGGTTTACGGCCTTCCCAGAAACCGGCTGGTTGAATTTGTCGAGAAGAAGCCGGGCAACCACACCATCAACCTCCCCTGCCGGCAAGTCTTTGGGGTTGACCAACGGCACCAGGTCGAGGTTGTGGGTCCGCTGTTGGAAGATGAAGCGGCCAAGGTGTTCGAAGGCTACTGGGGGGGTAAACCCTAATTCCCGTTGAGTCTCAAGCAATCGTGAACGATGCCGTTCACGACCAACTTTTCGCCAAACTCACCTCTTGATTCTCCGCGTGCTTCCCCTGACTTTCAAAATCGGCTTGTGCACCTGCGGCGGAAGCTTGGGGGAGGCCGGTTCCCGGATCAATTCGGCCAGCCTGGCAACGGCGGCGGCGGCCATGCCGTCGATGGGCTGGACAACCGTGGTCAGGGGCGGCTGGATGATGTCGGAAAAGACCAAATCGTCGACTCCGACCACCGAAATGTCCTCGGGGATGCGCAGGTTGTAGTTGCGGATTTCCTTGTAGATGCCGTAGGCGATCATGTCGTTGAAGGCGAAGATGGCGCTGACATTCTTACCCAGCAGGCAGGAAAGCGAATTCACCCCGCTGGAAAGCTGCAGCTCCCCCTCGTTGACCAGCGCCTGGTCGTAGCCGATCCCCGCCTCCTCCAGGGCGTAGCGGTATCCCTCCAGACGCTCGGAGAGAATTCCCAGGCACAGCGGTCCGGTGATGCAGCCTATGGCCCGGTGCCCGAAGTCCAGGAGGTGTTTGGTGGCAAGGTAGCCGCATTCGAACTGATCCATCCCCACATAGTCGAACGACGAATCCAGGGGAGCGCGATCCATCAGGACGATGGGGACGTGGAGATCCCTGGCCATGCGCTGCCAGCGTCTGGTATCCAGGGGGTCGGGGAATTCGCTCTGGGTTACGAGGATGCCGTCGGTGAGGCGATCCGCGAACATTTGCAGATAGTGGGTGTTCATGTCGACACTGTTGTTGCTATTGGCGACGATGACGCTGTAGCCGGCGGCGCTGGCGGCGCGCTCCACCGCATTGGAGACGGCGCCGAAAAACAGGTTCGTGTTGTCGGGGATGATCAGGGCGATGGTGCCGGTCTTCCTGGTTACCAGGCCCCGGGCGAGCTGGTTGGGCCGATAGTTCAGTTCGGCCACCGCTTTAAGCACCGCCTCGCGGGTGGCCTGGGAGATGCTTTCCGGGCGGTTGTTGAGAACCATTGAGACGGTGGCGGGCGACACATGGGCGAGCTCGGCCACATCCTTGATGGTGGGGCGGGGGTTGCCGTTGTTTTTTTTATTAAAACGATTCATAGCGAAGAAAATATCGATTTATTTTCCCATGTCAATGCTCTCTTCCAAATATATGCCTCTTAACCACTTTACGGTGCGGCGGATCGAAACGGACTGGAAAAATATGCGAAATGCAGAAAATCTGCGTGGACGGACTTGACAAACCCCGGCTACATGTGTTATTTTTCAAATAGAAGGGGAGCGGCCGGTCCCGGTTGCGGTAGCGGGCGCATTCCCAAATTCCCTGGATTTTCAAGCGTTTCGTGCACCTATCCCGACCACCGGCGTCGGCGCGTATTATCTATCCCCTATGCTTGCATCCCTCTACGCAACAATACCCCCACGACAACAGCAACGTTACAGGACATTATTGCCTTCGGCCAGGAAATATTATGACATTGTAATCGGCGGTTGGCGAATCGGGCATAACTAAAACGTTTTAGTATGGGAGGAAGTCGCCATGAAGTTTTCCTGTTGCATCGAAATGATTCACACCGACCTGCCCTTCATGCAACGCTTCGCCAAGGCCAAGGCGGACGGATTTCTGTACGTCGAGTTCTGGAATTGGGACAACAAGGACATTCCCGCCATCAAGAAGGCACTGGCGGACAACGGTCTCAGGCTGGCGGCGTTCCAGGGCAACTCGGCCGGCCGCATGGTGGACGCGAACGATCACGCGCTTTATCTGGACGGGGTGAAGAAAGGAATCGAGGTGGCCAAGGAACTCGGGGCCATGAACATGTTCCTGATGAGCGACATCCTCCAAGAGGACCGCACGGTAAAGCCCATGGACAAGCCGATCGGCGACGCGGAAAAGGAGGCGAACAGCATCGGCATGCTGAAGAAAATCGCCCCCCTCGTGGAGAAGGCCGGGGTGACGGCGGTCATTGAGCCCTTGAACACCACCGTGGATCACGCCGGGTATTCCCTCTGCCACACCGCCCCGGCGGCAGCGCTTCTGGACAAGGTCGGCAGCCCCAATATCCGCCTCCTCTATGACGCCTACCACATGCAGATCATGGAAGGCAACCTCATCGCCAACATCCGCGCTTTCCACCAGTATTTCGGCCACTTCCACCTGGCCGACGTCCCGGGCCGCTTCGAACCGGGCACCGGCGAATTGAATTATTACAACATCCTCAAGGCGCTGGCAGCCACCGGCTACGACCGCATCGTCGGCTTCGAGCTTGAGCCGAAGCTGGCCGGAAGCAGCGAGGTGATGAAAAAGCTGTTGGCCGAGTACGCCGGGCTGTAGCGTCGGGATGGATGAACGGCAGTTCGTTTCCTTTGTATAAACAGGGGCTTACCCATGAAGAGCTATGAGCAGGATCTGTCTGTTGCCGGTCGTGCCGCCGAGATCAAGACCAAGGTTACGCGTCTCCAGGGCGTTATGGAAAAGAATGGCTTGTCCGCCGTCGCCATCACCAAGAGCAATAACTTCGCCTGGATCACCGCCGGCGGCGACAACGTTATCACGCGGTTCAGCGAGAACGGCGTCGCCACCGCCGTCGTCACCCGCGACGGCGGGCTGTATATGCTCCTGAACAACATCGAGGACGCCCGCTTCCGTGAGGAGGAAGAGGTCGAGAAGCTGGGCTTCAAGGTGATCTGCTGGCCCTGGTACGAAAGCCGCTTGGCCGAGAACCTGAAGGAGATCGCCAAGGGCGGCAAGGTCGCCTCCGACAACGGCCTGCCAGGCACCCAGGACGGCAATGCCCTGATCGCCGCCTGTCAGTACAGCCTCCTAGACAACGAAATAGCCCGTTATCTCTATCTTGGCCGCACCTTCTCCAAGGCGCTTGAGGAGTTCCTGGCCACGCTCAAGCCTGGCGACATGGAGATCGACATCGCCGGCCGCATCGCCGCCGCCCTGTGGAAGCACGAGATCGAACCGGTATTGTTCCTGGTGGCCGGCGACGAGCGCATTCTCCGCTATCGCCACTGCGGCCCCAGCAAGAACAAGCTGAAAAAGCGGGTTATGATCTCCTGCAACGGCCGCTACAAGGGCCTGGTCACCAAGACCACCCGCTTCGTCAATTTCGGCAAGCCGGACGCCGAGTTCGTCAAGAAGTACCAGGACACCCTGGACATCGAGAACCGGATGGCCGCCGCCACCACCATCGGCGCCGACGACCTCGACGCCTATCTCCTGGCCAAAAAGCTCTACGCCGAGAAGGGCTGGCCGGACATGTGGAAGAACCACCATCAGGGTGGGCCGCAGGGTTACACCAACGGCTACTATCTGATCACCGAAGACTGCCACGGCCAGGTCCGGAAGAATCAATGCTACTGCTACAACCCCTCCATCACCGGGGCGAAGACCGAGGACGGCTTCATCGTGACCGAGGAGGGGCCGGTGTTCATCACCGTGCCGATCTCGTTCCCCAAGGAAAAAGCCGTGATCAACGGAGTCGAGGTGGAGCGTCCCGGGGTATTGGTCCTCGGGTAGCGAAACCGTCCTTCTCTTTCGAATCCTGAACAGCGAAGCATAAGAGCGAAATCGCGGCGCATTCACCCTGCCGACGCAATGGTCGGCTGGTGCGGGGGATGCATGTCATTCATTTTCCGGCTGGCACGGGTAATCCCCGAAACGTCTTGGTAAGAGGAAGACAGGTTGTCCGAGATCATACTCACCCTCGATTCGATCAGCAAAGTTTTCCCTGGCGTCAAGGCTTTGGACAACGTTTCCTTCGATCTGCGGAAGGGCGAGGTCCACATTCTGCTGGGTGAAAACGGGGCGGGGAAATCCACCCTGATGAAGGTGCTGGCCGGGGTGCACAAGCCGGACGGCGGCAAGATCGTCTACCTGGGGGAGACGGTCGAGTTCGCCAATCCCCGCCAGGCCCAGGACCGCCACATCGCGATCATCTATCAGGAATTCAACCTGATGCCCAATCTCAGCGTCGCCCAAAACATCTGCATCGGCCGGGAGCCGCTCCGTAACGGCGGCTTCATCGACCGGACGGAGATGCGGGCGACGGCGAAGAGGATTCTGGACTTCCTGCAGGTCGATATCGATGTCGACGCCCCGATAAGTTCGCTGGGGGTGGCGCATCAACAATTGGTGGAGGTGGCCAAAGCCCTGTCGGTGGACGCGGAAATACTGATCATGGACGAGCCCACCGCCACCCTGAGCGATCGCGAGATCGAGCAGTTGTTCAAGACCATCCGCAATCTCCAGGCCCAGGGCGTTTCCATCATCTACATTTCGCACCGCCTGCAGGAGATCAAGCAGATCGGCGACCGGGTCACGGTGCTGCGGGACGGCAAAAGCGTCGGCAGCCACCAGGTGGGCGACATCACCCTGGACGAGCTGATCGCCCTGATGGTCGGGCGGGAACTAAGCAAGGAGCGGGTTCGCAAGATGAACACCTCGCGGCCCGAGGAGGCGCTTTCGGTATCGGGCCTGACCAACAAGAAGCTGAGCGGGGTGAGCATGAAGGTAAAGCGCGGCGAAATCGTCGGCCTGGCCGGCCTGGTCGGCTCCGGCCGCACCGAATTGGCCCGCGCCATTTACGGGATTGATCCCATCGAGTCCGGTTCGGTGCGGCTGCTCGGCCGGGAGGTGCATAAGCCCAGCCCCTCCGGGAGTATCCGGCTCCGCATGGGCTTCATTCCCGAGAACCGCAAGGAGGACGGCCTGGCCCTGCTGATTCCCATCGGCAAGAACGTCACCCAGGCTTCCCTGGCCCAATTGTTCAAATCCGGCATCATCGACAGCCGGGTGGAAAGGAGCGTGTCCGCCAGGTACTGCGCGGATTTGCGCCTCAACACCGGGAACATGGACATGCTGGCGCAAAACCTGTCCGGCGGCAATCAGCAAAAGGTGGTTTTGGCCAAGTGGTTGTGCACCCATTCGGATTTTTTGATTTTCGATGAACCGACCCGGGGCATCGACGTGGGCGCCAAGCAGGAGATCCACCACCTGATCGACGGCCTGGCCGCCCAGGGGGTCGGCATCATGATGATTTCCTCCGACTTACTGGAGGTGCTGGCCATGTCCGACCGCATTTACGTGATGCGGGAAGGCCGGATGGTCAAGGAACTCCCCGGCGAGGGAGTCACCCAGGAGGAGGTCATCGGCTACGCGATGGGGAGGGAAGAAGGCTGATGCGGACGGTCGCGAAGAACGAAACGCCGATGCGTCTGTCGGGGAGTATCGCATCGGTGCCCGGCACGATTTACGCCATCCTGGCGCTCTTGGCGTTTTTCTCGCTGGTGTGCGACAGGAATCCGTTCGAGCGGAACACCTTCCTGTCCTTCGGCAACCTCATGAACATTGTCGAACAGTCGACGATTCTGGCGGTGATCGCCATCGCCTCGCTCCTGGCCATCATCACCCGGGGCGTCGACCTGTCGCTGGGCGCGACCATGAGCTTCTCCGGAGTGGTCGTCGCCTATCTGGTCCGGCTTCAGGATTGGGGAATGGCGCCGGCCTGCCTGGCCGGGCTGGCGGCGGGACTCGGCATCGGCGTTCTGAACGGCCTCCTCATATCCAGCCATAACGTCGCCCCCTTCATCATCACCCTCGGCACGATGAATGTCGCGAAGAGTCTGGCCTTGGTGGTGTCGAGCAGCCGCACCATATCGGCCAACCTTCCCTCCTTCCGCTGGCTGGGCGGGGGGAGCCTCTGGTACCTCCCCTACACCGCCCTTCTCACCCTGGTCCTCTATGTTATTTTCGACCTGCTGCTGCGTAAGCGGCGGTTGGGGACCTACATCTACGCCATCGGCGGCAACGAGGCGGCCGCCCACCTGAGCGGCATCAACGTCCGCAAGATCAAGTTCCAGACCTTTGTCCTGACCGGTCTCCTGGCCGCCGTGGCCGGCATAATGCTGGCTTCGCGGCTGGGGGCGGCGAACCCGGGTCAGGGCGACGGCTACGAATTTTACGGCATCGCCGCCGCCGTGGTCGGCGGGGCGTCGATGACCGGAGGCAGGGGATCGGTGTGGCTGACCCTGACCGGGGCCCTAATCATCAGCATTCTTCGGAACGGCCTGAACATGGCGGGGCTGCCGGTATCGTTGCAGATGATCGTGCTCGGCCTGATTATCGTCGGCGTGGTCACCTTCGACACGGTGAGCAGGAGGGGCAACTGATGAAAAGCAGCCATTTCGACCGCTTTTCCCGCCTGCTGGCGTTGCTTCTCATCGTCATCATCCTTTCCTGGGCCAGCCCGCGGTTCTTCGTTGCCCGCAACCTCTTAAACGTCCTGAATCAGGCCTCGCTCAACATCATGCTGGCCATTGGCCTCACCTTTACCATGCTGATCGCCGGGATCGATCTGTCGGTGGGGTCGGTGCTGGCGCTGACTTCGGTCCTGGCGGCGCGCTTCTTCCTAAGCGGGGACTGGCCGGACATGATTCTGGGCGTGGCCCTGGCCCTGGGTCTCGGCGCCGGGATTGGCGCCCTGAACGGGGCGGCGGTGGCTTATCTCCGCCTGCCGCCGTTCCTGGTGACCTTCGGCATGCAGCAGATCGCCCGGGGCTTTGCCTACCTCTACATGAGCGGCATCATCTACAACAATTTCGCCCCCAATTTCCTTTTCCTCGGCAAAGGGGACATCCTGGGCATTCCCGCCCCGGTGGCGCTGGTGGCCCTGGTGCTGCCGCTGATCGCTTTGCTGCTCAATAAAACCACGACCGGCCGGAGGATTTACCTGGTCGGGGCCAATCGCAGTTCGGCCCGTTATTCCGGCATTTCCATCCCGCGCACCACCATTTTCGCCTATGCCATGAGCGGCTTCCTGGCCGCCTTGGCCGGGCTGGTCTACATCTCGCGCCTGAATGCGGCCGAGGCGGTCATTGGCGAAGCCTTCGCCCTCAACGCCATCGTCGCCGCGGCCATCGGCGGCGTCTCCTTCAAGGGCGGCAGCGGCAGCGTGTTCGGGACCGTCCTGGGAGCCCTCATTCTCACCATCATCATGAATGGCATGAACCTGCTGCGCATCCCCACGCAATACCAGAACCTGGTGACCGGCGTCGCCATCATCGTCGCCGTCCTGCTAGACCGCAAGGCGGTTCGGTCCGAATACTGATCCCGGACGCGGTCGGTTGACGCCGCGGCGGGAATTATTCTCCAGTACAGCCTGATGTGAACGGCATGCCGGCCCCCCTATCGGCGTGCGGCGGAACGTCTTTTCCCCACTAATGGAGGAAGCGAAATGAAGAGAATCATCGCGTTGCTGTTGGGTTTGGTTTTCCTGGCCGGTGCAGCCGAGGCCGGGCAGTATAAGATCGCCCTGATGGTCAAGGATTCGACCACGCCCTTCTGGCGCTATGTGGAAACGGGCGCCCGCGACGTGGCCAAGGAACTCGGCTGCGAGGTCATCCCCTATGCCCCGCTGCAAACCCAGAACCTGGAGGAGCAGGTCCGTCAGGTCGAGGACGCGGTGCAAAAGGGTGTCGACGCCATCTGCATTGCGCCCATCGATTCTCAGGGCATCATCCCGGCCATCGAGAAGGCCAACGCCGCGGGGATACCCGTTATCACCACCAACTCCAAGGCGGCGGGCGGCAAGATCGAAACCTTTATCGGCGTCGACAACTACGAGGCCGCCAAGACCCTGGCCCAGTACATGATGGACAAAATCGGCGGCAAGGGGAACGTCGTCATCATCGAAGGCAATCCCGCCGGACAGACCAGCCAGGACCGGGTGCGCGGCTTCACGGAAATCATCGCCAAATACCCCAACGTCAAGCTTCTGGTCTCCCAGCCCGGCATGTTCCAGCGGGCCGAGGCCATGAACGTCATGGAGAACATCCTCCAGACCGATTCCGACATCGACGCCGTCCTGGCCCTGAACGACGAGATGGCGCTTGGCTCCATCCAGGCCATTCGCGACGCGGGGGTCGAGGGCGTCATGGTCACCGGTTTCGACGGCGCCAAGGAAGGTTTGGAAGCCATCGTCGCCGGCGTCCTGTTCGCCTCCATGAACCAGGCCCCCTTCGATCAGGGCGGAGTGGCGGTGCGGGCGGCGGTCGACGTGCTTAACGGCAAGAAAGTCGAACCCTGGATCAAGGTCGGCGGAGAGGTCTGCGACGCCGCCAACGCCCGGGAACTGTTGAAGAGCTTCAACCGCTGAGGGCCGTCCAATCCGGTGAACCGCCGGTTGGGGAACTGCACTAACGATCTTGGAGAATGACATGTCGACGACAGACATTGCAAAACGCAAATTAAGGATGGCGATGATCGGCGGCGGCCCAGGCGCCCTCATCGGGCGTACGCACCGCCAAGCCGCCCAGCTCGACAGCCGGGCCGAGCTGGTCGCGGGCGCTTTTTCCAGCGACCGGGAGCGCTCCCGGCAACAAGGGGCGGAGCTTTTCCTGGATCCGGCCCGCGTCTACGGCAACTGGCAAGAAATGCTTGCCGCGGAAAAAGCCCTGCCTCCGGAACGACGCATCGACCTGGTGTCCATTGTCACCCCCAATCACCTGCATCTCGAGCAGTCCCTGGCCGCCCTCGAGGCCGGATTCCATGTGGTGCTGGACAAGCCGATGACGATCAATCTCGCCGAGGCCAAAAAACTGCACGCCGCCGTCGGCAAAAGCGGCAAAATTCTCGCCCTGACCCATACCTACACCGGCTATCCCATGGTGAAACTGGCCCGTGACCTGGTGAAGAGCGGCCGGTTGGGCCGCATTCGCAAGATCATGGCTGAATATCCCCAGGGCTGGCTGTACCGGAGGTTCGAGGACGATGCCGGCAACCGCCAGGCGGGGTGGCGCACCGATCCCGCCCGTTCCGGCGCCGGCTGCCTGGCGGACATCGGCACCCACGCCGCGAACCTTACCGAGACGGTGACCGGCCTGAAGATTACCGAAGTGGCGGCGGACGTCGGGACGGTGGTCGAGGGTCGGCGTAACGACGACGACGTCAACATGCTGGCGCGTTGGAGCAACGGCGCCCGGGGCGTCATATCCGCCAGCCAGGTGGCGACCGGCGATGGGAACGACGTGCGCTTCCGCGTCTACGGCGACAAGGCCGGCGTGGAGTGGCGGCACGGCGACTGCGAGCGCCTCGTCCTCCGCCAGCCGGACAAGCCGGTGGAAATCTGGGAGCGGGGGGCATCCTACGTCGCGGCCTCCAGCCCCGCCGCCGCCGCGCCCATCAACAACCGTCTGGCCGCTTTCCATCCCGAGGGCATGATCGAGGCTTTCGCCAACATTTACGCCAACGCCTTCGCGGCCATGGTCGCGCTGGAAAGCGGCAAACCGCGGGCGGAAATCCCCATGGACTTCCCCGATCACGAGGACGGTCTACGGGGCATGCTGGTGGTGGAGGCGGCGCTGCTTTCCTCGAAAAACGGGGGCAGGTGGACCAAGCTGGACGAACTGCTCTAGTGCCACGTAAATTTAGACTTTACGGGGCACTAGTGCTACAGTTGTAAATTATGTAAGCGTGAGAACTATGGGGACATGCTCGAATGGCGCTGAAATAAGGATAATCCTTTGCCTGCGCTTGCATTCTAAAATCATTGTCATTCCGGGTGAAGTGAGCCGCTCAGTGTGCGAACGAAGAGGGGAATCAGCCTGCGGGTGGTTAAATCGCCGTACGGAAGGTTGATTCCTCTCTACGGGCGCTCCCTTCGGGGACGCGCCCTCCGTTCGGAATGACAGTAATTTTAGAACGCAAGCGAGGGCAAATCGTATGCGAACCGTAAACAAATGCAGC
>JAVBTZ010000207.1:0-22717 GCA_031555915.1 Planctomycetota bacterium | reverse complement strand
GGCTATTGGCGCAGTTGCCGCCGACGCGGTTGGAAGGTACGCTTTCGGGATTGGCACCAGCGTTTCGCCGGGCTTGAGGAAATCCGCCGCCATGACACCGGACACGTTGCCGACGAACATGAGGGTGGGGAGAAGTAGTGCGGCTAGGGCGGTGAGAAGGAAGGGTTTTCGCATATGAGTTTCGTTCCTTTCGGTGATTTGCTATAATGCCCGGGAACAGGAGGATCATCATGACGACGATGACGAAAACGGCTCCGAAGAAGCGGCGGGCGGTAAAGAAGCCGGTGGAAGCGGAACAGGCGGTAATCCAGGTGCGGATCGATGCCAAGACGAAGGACAAGGCGGTCAGGCTGTTTAAGCGTCATGGGCTGTCCACTAGTGACGGGGTGCGGATGCTCATTACCCAGGCAGTCCGGGCAAAAGATCTGCCCCACGTTCCGAATGCCACGACGCGTCGCGCTTTGCTGGCTGAGGTTGAGCCGATGGCGGACGACGAGCTGGAGAAAATATGGAACGAAAAATAAGGGATCTTTTTAAGACGAGCCAGTTCAAACGCGATGTGAGGCGGGCGCATGAAGCGGGGTTATGCACCCAGGGCGAGTTGCAAAAGGTCATCGATATGCTCCGCGCCGATACCCCGCTCCCACCTCACCTGAAGAATCACCCCCTCAAAGGCGAATGGAAGCCGTCGTGGGATTGCCACGTCAACCCTGATCTGTTGTTGATTTACACCAAGGTTCCGGGAGAGCTTCATTTACGCCGACTCGCCAGTCATTCTGAACTATTCAGGTAATAGCTCCTACCCCGCCGCTTCCATCGCTTCCATTTTCGCCGCCCAAGCAATCATCGCCCGGTTCGCCTGCTCTTGGAGTTGGGCGCGTTCCTCTTCCTTGGCCTTGGCTTCCTCGGCTTCGGCGCGGGCGATGTACTGGCGTTTCGCGAAGGCTTCGGCGGCGTACTGCGCCCATTCCTTGCTGTCCTCGACGGGACGGTCGATGAGGTCTTGCGGGTAGTTGGCCGGGCTGACCGTGGACCAGACTTTGCCGTTCCCGAAGAGAACGCCCAGGTACGGGACATCCTCATGCGCGGCGCAGGAACAGGGGCGGCCGGCGGCGTGGGCGGTGTCGTGGGCATGGAGATGGTCGCGGAGATCCACCAGCCAGGTTTGCGTTTCGGAGTCCTTCGCGTCGTAATACTTCCGGATGTCCTCGATGGTACGGGTGTGCTTGATGAGGTCGGACAGGTTCCAGATGTCGCGTTCTTTCGAGCGTCCGTCTTCGCCGGCGAGAACGCCATCGAGCCAGTCGAAGAAAAACTTAGGTTCGTAGACCTTGGTGTCGGCGAAGGCCGGGGACTCGCCGTAGGCTTCTTGGATTTCGGCGAGGGTCATGGACTGCATTTGTTCGGAGGTGGGTTTGGGCATTAGAAAACTCCTAATTTAGGATGGTGAAAGATTGTTCGATGTCTTTACCGCCTTGGGTTTGGTAGACGGTGCCGATGTATTGGTATTCGTAGTCATCACCGGACTCGTAGATTTTGCAGCGGTTGGATGTACCGGTGGGTTTGATGACAAGAGTGGATTCGGGGTAGATGGAGTCGGCGGGGAGGGTTTTTGAACTTTCGGTCGTCGCGAGATCACCGGTGCTATTAGTACCTCCCAACGCCATAACTGCGTTGTCGACACGAATAGCTGCGGCAAGACCTGCTCTTTGGGTAGTCATGGTAGATCTAATGACAAAACTGCCAGTACCGTCGGCACTTGATTCAGTCGAATTAAGTTTTTGACTGGCACTGCTAGCGCCTGCCAGTGCCATAACTGCGTTGTCGGCACGAAGACAAGCAGCAAGGCTTTCTCTTTGGGTGGTCATTACTAGTCCAGCGACAAAACTGTTGATGCCATTAGCACTTGATTCAGTGGAATTAAGATAGGTCCATCCAGATCCGATCCCCCCCAAGGCCAGAATAGCATTATCTATTCGCCGAGTTGCTGCCAATTTGAATCTTTGAGCGGTCATGGCAGGACCAGCGACGAAGCTGCTGGTGCCTTTCGCACTTGATTCAGTGGTGTTAATGGGATTGCCGCTCCCCCCTCCTATCGCCATAACCGCACCGTCGGCGCGAAGAGAGCCGGCTAAGTAACCCCTATTAGCGGTCATGGTTGGGCCAGCGACAAAACTGCTGGTTCCATCGGCGCTTGATTCAGTAGTTGTTGGGCTGTTAGAACCTCCCAGCACCATAACTGCATTGTCGCCGCGAAGAGAGGCAGCAGGATACGTTCTTTGAGCGGTCATGGTTGGGCCAGCGACAAAACTGCTGGTTCCATCGGCGCTTGATTCAGTAGTGTTAAGCCCATACCCTCCTAGAGCTAAGATTGCATTGTCCGGACGAAGTGCGGAAGCTAAATACGCCCTCTGCTTTGTCATGGAATGCCCATTTTCCCATGAGGTGCCATAGTTCTTCCCTGTTGCAATATACGCCTCCGCATCAATAACGATCCTGGAAGACGTCACCGCATTTGGCAGGTTCAACCCCACCGCCCCCGCCGGCGGCGGATTATCCCCAGTCCAAATCAGCCAGCCGGAGTCGCCGCCCCCACGTCCCCCATTTCCCCCACATTCCCCACCCCCGCCTTGCTTAAAAAAACAGCCACCGCCTTTCAGAGCCAAATCCACGGGACTCCCCGCGACAAACGCCCCAGCCGCGAGAGCAGTCGTGCCAACCGGTTGGATTGGATAGGTGGTGCTGTTCAGCTTCACGCTGTCGCCGACCGAGTAGGCAACCGGCGAAGTAAAGCGGAGCGCGGTGATTTCGGGTAGGGGCGACGGCAAGGCGCCTTTCGGCGTCAGGGTAAACACCCCGCCGGCATAGGTGGCGGTGCAATCGACAAACGCCGCTCCCGCCGTGGCCGCGCCAATCGCCGACGGGGTTACCGCATCCATCCCGCCGCTGGCGTGGGACGCCGCGTGCGCGGTCGGCGTCCGGGCGTTGGAGAGCCGCGAGTCGTTGGAATCAACCTTGCCGGCCAGCGCCGTCGCGTCCGCCTTCTTGGCAACCGCCTCTTCCATCGCGACCAGGCTGTTGTTTATCGCCTCGACCGCCGCGGTGATTTCCGCTTCGGTCGCCAGTCCTTGCAGCGCGAGAAGTAAAGCGGAATCGGTTAGCATACCTGCGTGGTTGTGGTTGGCGTCCGCCTTGTTTTGGAGTCGGGTGGCCATTTCTTCGGCGTCGGCCTTGGCGTCAAGAAGCGCCTGGAGTTGGGCGATGGTGACCCGCTCCACCGCCCCGCCGCCGCATCCGGCGAGAATCCGGGCCTGAAGCACCATGCCGGCGGGATAAGTAACGTCAGCTTCAAACCGGACCACGTTTTCGTTTTTGACGCTCCACACCCATTCCACCCGTTCCCCGGTGTCGGCCCTAAACAGCCAGGCCGCGATTTCAGTGGTGCGGAAGTTATGCTCGACGTCGTAGGTGGCCGAGACGCCGTCCGTCACAATCTCGAAAGTCTTAAAAGCCAAGTCGCCTCCGCCGTACCCCGCGCCGGACCGGGTGAAGAAGGCCCGCCCGCTGGCGGTGTCCAGGGATAAGCGGACCGCCACGTTGTCCCCCCAAGCGCCGTCGGCGAGGATTTCCCCGTCGGTTCCATACGGCAGGAAAATCATTTCGCCCAGCCGCAGTTGCGTACCGGCGGCGAAAACGCCAGGGGAAACGAAAGTCACTTCGATAATCCCCGACGCCCCGTCCGGCAGAACCGCCGGCGGGACTACCGCAAGGGCGAGTTCGTTATTGACCAGGGTGGCGCCGCAGGGGAACACGCCCAGGACGTCGGCATAACGCTTCGTCGCCGGCTCGCTTGCTTCCGTCGGGTCCGAACACAGAAATATTTTATCTTCTACTTCAATAGGCATGGGAATGGTTTCCTATGCAAAAGATGCGTGGAGTCCCCGGGGCCGCGAGCGTCTTCGCCGCGACCCCAAGGATAATTCATCAGAGCCAGCATTTACGGCCAAAGCTTAGATTCAGTCCGGCTGGCCCATGACCGTCACCTGGAATTCGGTGTCGGCTTCGATGACGCGGCCGGCGGTGATGACGATGGTGTTGAGGTCGGTCACCCGGTAACCGAACATGCACACATTGCCGTCCTCGCCGTGGATTTCAACCTTGACGTGTTTGGTGCCAAGGTCGTGCTGGACGGGGAATTCGGTGGCGGAACCGTCGGCGGTAAAGGTTCCCTTGTAGGTGAGCACCTTGTTGGTATCGAGGTCTTGCGCGAACTCGATGTTGGTGGTGCCGATAGTGATGGCGCTGCCGGTGACCTGCTTCCAGGTCTGCCCGCCGTAGCGGGTGCCGTCCGGCTGGATGTAGACCGATTTATTCGGCCGGAATTCGGTGCCCAGGTCGGCTTCGGCGGCGCGCTTAAGCATATACGGGGTCTCGGTGTCGCCAAGCGCCACGACCTCATAAATGCCGTTTTCGGACTTGTCGGTCTGGAAGGCCAGAAGCACCCGGTCGCCGACCGCCAAGGTCACGCCGTCCTGCGAGGGCAGGATGCCGTTGGCGGAGCCGGTCAGGAGCTTGCCGTCCTCGGACATGGAGCCGGCAATGTTTTCAGGCGCAATGGCGAGGACCGAGTTCCAGTACAGTCCTTCCAACGCCTTGTCGAATTCTTCTTTTCGGACCGCATGGGTCGGCGCGGTGGCGGGAACGCGCAAATCAAGCTGTACTTCAAACGGTAGTGCGGGCATAACAATTACTCCTCTCAGAGGGAAACGTAAGCCACCCCAACGCGGGGGGCGCGAAATATAAGCTTCAAGGCGTCGGCAGTGAGGTATTCAATTTGGGGGATAACCCGGGTGCCGGAGGCGTCGACGACCCGCACCTGCGGGAAGCGAACGCCCAGGGCATGACGTATCGCCCACTCCTCCGCCGGCTCTTCCTGCACGTGCTCGAACACCCCCTGTTCCCCCTCGATTCGCCAGGTCGCGGCCGAAGCTTCCCGTGAATCCGGGTCGAAGGGTTCCGGTAGCGGGGCGAGGGCGGAAAGGTCAGGCATGAGCCGCCCCTTCTTGTCCTATTGCTTCCGCCGCCAGTTCTTCCGTGAGGAGGGTGAGTTCGGCGCGGAGGTCTATGGCTATTTCTTCCAGAATCGTCAACAAGGCGAGGTCGTTCGCGTCGGCGCTGCCGGCTTCCTTCGCCCGGGCGGGGCGGATCCAGGCCAGATCGTTCCGGCGTAGTTCCTCCTTGATTTCCCGCATCCGCACGACACGCGGATCTTCCGGCAAATTTCTAGCTTCTTCTTCCTGTTGCCGGCGGAGCTTTTCTTGCCGGAACCGTTCGACATACTCGGCAACAACGTTCACGTCCGCCGGCGCATTTTCGTAGTTCGCCAATTCGACATGCGAATGTTCCGCATCTTCATGCCATTGAATGGCGCGGATGCCGTCCGGCTTGGGGAAATCAAACTGAATCGCTTCTCCGTCAACCATGATGACGCGGTCCTCGGGAATCACGACGACATGGGTGAAATCGTTCATAATCTATCCTCAGTTAATCTTCATGATGTAGGCTAGGGTGTAATACGGCGGCAGATTGGAGGCGCTGTTGACCGTCGTATTGGTGGTGACGGACACGCTCAGGTTTGACAGGGAGTGGGTGTGGGAGCCTCCTGAACCAACCGCGGCAGTAGTTGAGGTTTTGGACGCCGTTCGCGACCACCAAATATATTCACTGCCCGCCCGGCCGTCGCCCTTCTCCATATTAAGCTCGCCCTGGTTATAGGTATGCCCGTGGCTCGGCATTTGCGAGGCGGTTAAGGTGGTGGCTCCGACGCTCCCCCCGCTGGCGTTGCCGGTCGACGACGACGAAGCGGTATGGCTGTGGGTGCTGCTCCCGCCGGTCGAGCCGTAGGAGGTTCCCCCGAGAATAAAGCTTCCCACCAGGTTCGGCGTTCCGTTCGAGCCATTGCACAGCGCCCAGGAAGTATCTGCCGTGCCGGTGCGGGAATTGATTGGATAGTTGCCGGAGAACGAGCCTTTAAACGGGACGATCATCCCGGGAAAGAAATCGCCGGATGAAGTGGGTCCGCCGCCGGAAGGGGTCAAGCCGGCCAACGCCGCCGAAAGACCGGCAGGCGTGACCGCCTTTTCGGTGTTCCCTCCTGCCTTCGCTTCCGCGACCGTCGCCAAAGCCACGACGCCATAGTCGGTGGTGGTGGCCTTGGCAATGGTTAGGTTCCGGTCGGCGGTTAGATCCCCGCCCCCTTGCAACGGCGCGCTAGTGGTGATTTTCCGGGTGTTGGGGACGTACTCCTCCCCGCCTTCCAGCCCGTCAATCGCCGCGTTGATGAGGTTGCGAATCCCCTGCAGAAGTTGGGTGTTGTTCGTCTTCGAGGGCGTGAGTTTGCCGGCCCTGACGACGTTCAGAAGTTCATTCTGAACCGTGTTCACCCAATCCGCCGTCAGGGTGGTCGCCGGCAGGCCGGTGGCCGCGTTACCAATCGTAGCGAAGGTCTCAGCCTCACTCACCACCGTCTTTGGCGCCGGCATGGTTGGGACTGACGTTGCGTGGTCGTTGTGAAACATGAGAAATTCACCTCCAAGAAAACCGCTTAGCGAATCAGCAAATAATCATCGTCCGGATCGGGATTGTCGGGGTCGCGGTAGGCGACAATGAGATGTGTGTGCGCGGGTTTCCGCTTGTTGAAATAGCATTCGAGCATCTCGTTAATTGGCCAACATCTGAGGGGTGTATTCACCGTGTCCTGGCCGACCTTGAATTCCGCCATCCGCGTCGGCAAATAGCGAATCCGCCAGACAAACAGCCAGGAATTGTCCTGCAGCGCTTGTCCGACCGTGTTCTCTTCCACCCGAAACGGCTTGCATTCGTCCACCGTCAGTTCCAGCCCCAGCCACCGTCCCAGTGCCACGAAATAGGCCCGGCTCTGCCCCCCGGTCTCGTTATACTTCGCCACCACGTCGTAACGCCGTTGTTCGAACGTTTCCGCCGCCGTGCCGCATTCGTCCGGAAGCCCAAGTTCCGTTTCCCAATCGGAGAGGAGTTCTTCGGTTTTCGAGGGGAACTGCTCCTTGTCCGTCACGTCATGCGCCCGAGCTTCCACCCGGGCGAGGACGCCGGCCAAGCCCCGCAGAAGCCGCAACATCACCCCCTCGGGATGGAAAGTCCAGGCCCGGCCTTGCGGCATGAGCCGGCGCAACTGGTCGGAGTAGTCCTTTTCCGAATGTCCCATCACGGTGTTCCCGGCTGGTCGAAATCTTCAAAGATGAATTTGCCCAGGACCGGCAACTCGGTCTTGCCGATGTAAATATCCGCGACCGGTACGGCCAGTTCGTGATGGTGTTCGCCGGCGGCGCCGGAAATGGTTTCGGAAATGCGGGACAGGCGCAGATACGAATCCGGTTGTCCGTCGCGAATCAGGAAGTCTTGCATTTCCGCCAGGACCGCGTCCCGAATCGCCTGAGTGTTTGGCGAAATGTAAACCACAGCGTTCAGCGGCACCAGTTCGGGGACGATGATATAAACTTCCGCAGTCACCGGGCGCTGCTCTTCAATGTGCGCCTTGACCATCGCCACCAGTTCGGCGTCGGGGCGAGGGTCCTCGGCGTCGATTCCCCGCGCCACCATCACCCCGACCGTTCCCAAGCCGGCGATGTTCGGAAGCGGCCAGGCACGTTCTATGCCAGGTACTTCCAGCGCCCATTGCACATAATCATTTGCGTTGCCGCCGTGGGGAGGGTTGCGAATTTTGTCGAGGATGCGTTCCCGATAGAGGTCGTTTTCCTCGGGGTCGGCGCCGCCGATAATACCGGCGTCCCCCACCGTCATGGCGGATTGAATGCCGGAAATTGGGGTTATCAGGTACAGGACCGCGCCCGCCTGCAGGTTGCTGACTTCGCCCGGAGTGACGGCGTAGACTAACGGCGTCGCGACGCCGCCAACGAAATCCACGTCCGACCTGACATAATAAAGCCGCGAACGGTCATTTCCGAAACGGAGCTTGGTTCCAGCTTTCAGGGTCAGGCCAGTCGTCCCTCTGGCGTTTACAAAACCCCTGGCGGTATTGGCGGGCTTTCTGCCGATACCACGTTCAGCCCCGTGGTGGTCTAGGTATTCGTCGTCGCATTGGTGGACGAAGATTTGTTTAGAGAGCCAGGTGATGTACCCATACAGACCATGCACCGCGCCGGCGAGCGCGCGCGAAATCACCCCGGCCAACGACCGGCGCAACACTGCCGCCTTCAGCTTCAAGCGCCCGACCACGTCGGTGAAGATGCCGTTGGCGATTTCCTGAAGGGTAGGGCGGTAAAATGGCATGGACACCTCACGAGGCGCGGCGGTATTCCTGCTCTTGCCAGTTGTAATGATATTTGTAATTGGCCTCTTTGCGGGAGGGCCGGTGGATGGTGATCGACAATCCCAGCCAGCCGGCGCGGGGGATGGAACCTTCCACCACCACCTTTGAAGCAAGGCCGTCTTCAACCAGCCAGGCCAACGCGACCCGGGCATATTCTTCGGCCCGCTTAACCACCCGGGTTTGCTGTTTCTCGCGGCACAGGAGCCACAGTTTGGAACCGGTAATGTCGCCGGGGATGTCGTTCAAGTCGTCCCCCCACCAGCCGCGCGGGTTCTTTTCGCCGGCGGGGAGTTCGTCGTCGTCGCCGGCGCGGGCGTCAGTGAATAGGGAGATGATAACTGCCGTCTCCAGGCTGGCGTCCATGGCGATGTCGTCGTCCCGAATGGACATCGCCCCATGGGTGACGTTCCAGGCGATTTCGGCGTCGGCGAATTCCTTGACGTCAGTCAGGAGGGCGAGGTCGGCCATCTCGCGGATATTCGCTTCGGTACGGATGTCACGGGAGGCGCGAAAATCGTTCATGGTCTCACCTCCAGAACGGGGGAGAAGCGCCGCGGTATTCGCCCTGGTCCTCAAGCCCGGTATGGGAAATCACCCGGCGTCCGGCGCTGTCGCTATGTCCTCCGGCGGTGGCGGGCAGGGATAAGGTTTTGCCGCTGCCGCCGCTCAGAGCAATGGCGTTTTCTTCTTCGGTCAAGAGGTGTTTCGACTGCCTGGCAAGGCTGGCGAGGCGGTAATTTAAGGCGCCGTCTTGGTCTACCGTTCCGGCAAATTCACTGACGCCGCCGGCGCCCGCTAGGTAAATGTCCACCCACTTCAAGAGGCGCGGGTCGTAGATCATGCCGCCAGGTACAGCCGCCGGACGGTGCCACAAATCCCACACGCTGAGGGGGAGTATTTCCCCACCTTTAAGGCCGGAAAGGGCATGGCCGTCGAGTGAGCCCACATTGACGCAAAGACAGTGACAGCCACCAATGAGAAGGCTGTCCGACACGCCGGCGGGTTTGTCGGGATGAGCCGACAGCTTGACCGTACAAAGCCCGGCGTCACTTACCGCCGCGTGAATAAAGATGTCGTTTCCCACTCGGGTTGCATTTACGGAACAATCCGGCGGCGACCAGTTGGCGGAATTGCTCAAGGAAATCGGCGGGTGATTCTGGCAATAGAAGCGTTTCCCGGCCAGGAAAACCGAAAGATACGCCGGTGGGAATAAGCAGGTTGGAGACGCCCGCCAACCCTCGGAGCTCCGCTGGTAGCCGGACGGCGCCGGCAACCATTCGGGAGCGCCGGCGGTATTGGTGACGCTGAACGTATCTAGGCGTTCTGCCGCTTCCTTCACCGCCTCCTTAACCGTGACCAAATCCTGTTTATCCGCCGCCGTCATCAAGCCGTCCTGCTTGTCGGTGACGTTGCCGGGACGACCCTTAATCTTGTCCCATACTGCCGTTTCAGACACTTCCTCAAGAAAGGTTTCAAGCTGGTTCTCAAAGCTGAGACCCGGTAGCGCCTGAGATTTATTGCTGGGGACAAACAGGTATTTCGCCATGATCACATTTTCTGCAACGGTGAGTCGGTCGGTCCCGGCCCGCCTTCGTTGTTTTCTTTGTGGTTGTGACTATTGTAAATTGCCCGCATCCGTGACATGCTGAGGCCGCTCCCGTGGGTCAAGTCGGTGATGTCCCCGTAACAGCGGATATTACCGGTGCATTCCAGGTCGGACTTGACCAGGGTCTTCCCACTCGGGTCCAGGGTGATGTCGTTATTCGCCTTGACAGTTGCGGCCTGGCAGGTAACGTCGACGTTTCCACCGGCATTCACGGTCACGCTGTCTTCGGCTTCCACCAGGGCTGTTTTACACTGCACCTTGGCGGCATTGTCGACGTGGATGGTGATGTCGTTCCCCCGGATGTGAATGAAGCGCTCTTTGGAGCCAAGGTAGATGCGGTGTTCGTCGTCCTTGTCCCGGTCGGTGTAAAGCATCGTGTCGCCGGGGTCGCTTTTACGTGGGCGATAACGTCGGTCGTCGGTCCCCACTACTACCCCGTGGCCGCATTCACCATCCAAGAACGCCACCAACACCTGACCTCCTTCAGGAGGAACGGAGTTGAAGCCGTACTCCTGGATGCGTTCGATTCCTTCCCGCGTCTCGCCGTGAAACAAGTCCAGTTTCATGACCTGGACAGGGTTTTCATCAATCACGGCGGCAATCACCGCCCGGCGAAGCATCAGGGCAATGCGTTGGCGAAGTGGGCGGATAAGCCGCGCCAGCATGGATTCAGTCATTGAACGGATCTTTCTCAACTTCGCCTTCGCCGTTATCGAGATAAGCGTCGGGGCGGGTCATTTCCAATTCAGCAATTTGCCCGGAACTGTCGCTTATCGAATAGCGGACGGTGCTGATGACAAGCTCCACATCGTCTTGGTATAGCGACGGTGAAATAAGGTGGACGGTGTAGCCTGGTTCCCACAACATGCCGTTGGATTGCCGCCATCCCATCACCTGGACATTTACTCGCAACGATTTACCGGCCCGCCAAGCACATTCGCATTTTGCCCGTTTCTCGGCGCTTTCCGCGTCGGTCCAGATTTCGCAAGTCAGAATGAGCGGGCGATAACGCATAACATTGGCGTCGCGAGCTTGGCCGAGCATATCCGCCATTGGATCGTCGGCGCCATCATGGAAGGACGGCATTTGCCCGAGAACCCTGTAAGTTTGGTGGCGGCTCGTCCAATCGTAGTCGGCCGTCGCAGCCAGGAGGTTTACGCCTTCCTCCAAGCGGTCGCCGGCGGGTTTAAATTCGCCGCGCGCAGTCAATACCAGAGCACCGTTGCCATCTGTCGTACAGCTGACGCCTCTTTGTCTTGCGGCCCTCTCGATAATCGAAAAAGCGCTGTCGCCAGGTTGAATTGAGAAACGTACAAATGGTTCTCCAACTCCGGTCTGAACCTTCAATTCAATGCCAAACTTTTCACATACCATCCCAGCGATGCCGGCCAAATCTTCGTCAACCAGCTCATACAAATCTATCTCGGCGGAACAGTCCACCAGGTCACAGGTTTTGTCACGGCCCCTTACCGCCAGACTGTGGGTGTCCTTGGTAATTGCTGGCGAAACGCCGTCCACAAACCCGGTAATCACAACATCGTTCCCAAGAAACACCTGGCATTCGTCACCTTCGCGAATAGCGCGCGGGATATTCTGATTCGGCCACCGGTCGGAAACATTCAGTTCAAACGACCCGCACACCGAATCGATGGAGCGCGTGACTGTCACGCCCTTCCAGCCGGCGTAGTCGGTCCCGTTGATGGATAGGGTCACATCGTCAGGCATGAGCGGCCTCGGCCAGAATAAGAAGCTTTTCGGCTCCCTGAATGAACCCGGGATGACGCAAGCTGTTCACGATTTGCAGTTCATCCGCCTTCGCAATCGTCCCGTACAGCCGGTAAGACAAGACCAGCGCCGGCAGGGTGTAATCCGGGGTGTATTCAACCAGGGACGGCAAACGCCCGCCTTCTGGCGGAACTGTTTTCAGAACCAAAGAACGCAGGTCGTAAAGCGCCTGGTAAAGCGGGTCAGAAGCGGTTATTACGCATTGTGAGTCAAGCGCTTCGGCAATCAGGTCGCGGGCGCCTTCCGCCTCTTGTCGGGTCCGCCAATCCACAAACGGCGCCAGCCGCGCCGCCTCGATCATCGCCGACTGCCGGGTCAGATTGACAATCGCGGCTTCGTTCGCGGCTTGCTGATGCCGGCTGGCGGTGGCGTAGGTCGGGACAACCGTGTCCGGCCCATAATTGAAAGCTCGTACCAACACCGCGACCGCATCGGGGGAAATCGGCCCGCCGCCGCGCATGGTGGATGTTCCCCGGAAAGTTCCGTCGCTGTTACGGAGGTTCTTCCATGGTTCTTCGAAGCTGGCGGCGATGGCTTGGGGAATGGCGATAAGCTGCGTTCCCATCGCGGCGGCGTCGGTCAGGTTTTGAAACTCCTTCGCCAGGCTGTTCAGGTCGTTCGTCAAGTTGCCGACAGCGGCCGACGTACCGGAAATGCGGGCGATTCGTTCGTACCCGCTCGCCACCGCTGCAAATGCTTCCACCGCCTTTTCCCGGAGGTAATCCGGCATGCCATCAAGAACGAAGTTGCCCGCGAAGTTTTCCAGAGCCTGGCGGTGCGCGTTACCGGCGGCGACGGCCATGCCGCCGGCGGGATTGCTTTGCGCGACCGGGTATTTCTCACGGTGGGCCAGATCAAAGACCATGTTGACCGCGATATAGCCAATGCGTTCTTTACTGGCCTGCGCATCCCAGCTCCTGACCTGCACCTGCAGGATACCGTAATTGGGATGTTCCAACTCACCAGGGCCAGGCTTGTCCAAAGCGGCAATCAGGGCATTCCGGGTGTCGATAACCCCGTCCTGTCCCGGCCTCCGGGCGATGTAACCGTCTATGGTGTAGACGCGGGCTTTCGAACCGGTGTCCTCGGGGTAAGATTCATCCTTGCCTGGGAACTCGTGGGTAGGTCCACACCGACCGCCGGATTGCCCTTCCGACTGGACGTGGAATTCTACACCCCGGAATCTGGCTTTTTCCCATTTAGGCACGCTCATGATGTCCCCAAATGGTTAGGCCCGCGAAGCATGAAGTCACTAAAAGATTCATTGTTACGCTGTACCTTGACGCTGGTATTCTCGTCGTGACGGAACTTGGCACCCGGCGGGGCATTGTTGAAATCAACCGCCACATGCCCAGTCATGGTGTGCTGTTCCCGCTTGGCTCGACTTTGCACCAGGGCCAGGGCCTGGCTTTGCGGTTCAGGTTGCCCTTCCGTACCCGGATTGGCCGGCCGCTCGCCGGGCTCTAGCGGTTGCGGTTTTGACCCCCACAACTCTGAGGCAAAATTACCGATTGCCGACCAGGTGCTTTTTAGACCGGAACCGACGTTATCCAGGCCGGCGCCGATACTGTCCAGAATGCCAATGGCCGGAGGCGCTAATTCCAGTGTTGGAGCGGCAATCGTCGGGTCTGGCATAGCAACTTGCGGGGTCATCAATGCTGGCATCTCTGGTGGGCGGATTTTTAATTCAGGTATTTCCGGAACAGCAACGTCCGCCTTAATACCCAATGCTTTTTTGCCCAAATCCACCAGGGAGTTTATGGAACTGAACAATGACGGCAATTCAGGCTGAGGGATTTCGATGCCGGGTATCTCAGGTTGATTTACCGCTAAGTTTACCGCTTCCGGCTGCGGGACATCGATTTTCTGCATTTCCGGCGCAGGCACTTCAACCTTGAATCCCAGCGCCTTCTTACCCCAATCCGGCAAGAATCCAATCAGGGAGTCGAGCGCCTTGTCGAACCATTCTTTGACCTTTGCCCATCCGTTTTTCAGGCCATCCCACAGGGAATTGATGACGGCGGCGCCAGCGTCTGAAAGCTTTACCCCGAAAACGTACTCAACCACCGAGTCCAACGCCTTGGCAATCCAAAGCACCGGATTTAATTCTTTAGCCAAGGCAATTAATCCACCGAGAAAACTGGTATCAAACGCATCTGTTACCCTGGTGGCCGACGTCGCTAAGTCGGGCAGGAGGGCTTCGGCAAGACTGGAAAACAGCCCGGAGAACCAATCGCTGACCGCCGTATATGCCGCCTTCATGCCATCCCAAAGGGAATTCAGAAGGGAAGAGCCGATGTCGTAAAGCTTCTCTCCGACCGGGATAAAGGTATCTTTCAAAAACTCCCATGCGCCGGCGAACCAGGATTTAACCTCCGCCGCCACTCGTGTCAGCCCATCCCACAATCGGCGGAGTACCGCTGCGCCAACCCCATATAAGGCTTCGCCGATGCTGGCAAAGGTGTCTTTCAGGAAATTCCAAGCAGTTGAGAACCAGCCCTGCAGCGTTGACGCAATAACTTTAATCCCGGCCCAGAGCTCCGTGATTATGTCCGTGCCGACGTTGTAGAGCTTTTGCCCAATCGGAATAAAGACCTCGGCTAGCCAACGCCAAGCACCCTTGAACCAGGCAACCCCGGCGGCATAGTCCTTCTTGACCCCATTCCATAACGCCGACAAAACCGCCGCGCCCGCGCCGTAAAGGGTCTGGCCGATGGAAGTGAAGACGTCACCCCACCAGTTCCAGGCTGTCTTGAACCAGCCGGATATGACGTTGGCGCCGGCTTTAAGCCCTTCCCACAAGCCACTTATAATCGTTGCGCCGACGGTATACAACGCCTTGCCGAATGCGGAAAGGACACTGATTATCCCGTCTATTGCCGACCAAAAGATTTTCTTTATGCCGGTCCACAGTTTTCCGAACCAGGGGCCGATTTTGTTCCAATTCCGGTAAATCAGGTAAGCCGCACCCGCGATGGCGGCGACAGCCAGGACAATCGGGTTTGCCACCAGGAACACGACCAAGCTTTTTAGCCCAACCCCTACTAACGTGAGGCTACGAATCAAAACGCCTGAAAAGGCGGAGCCAAGCAGGATGACGTTCTTCGCTAATCCAGCCACGGCACTAATAAGCGGCACGAATTTCAAAGCGGCTAAGGCGATACCAATCTTGGGAAGAATCTCGCCCCATCCCCCGAAGCTGACAACCAGGTCGTCAATTTTCTTGGCAAATTTCGAGACTTCGTCCCAGAGCTTTTTCAGGCGTTCCTGAATCGCCGGAAGATTCTTCTTAAATAATTCCAGCCATTCCTTAACCTTGGTGCCGACAAGCTCACGATGCGCGACAATCAGACCCTTCAGGTAATCGGCCCACTCGGTCAAGGTCGGCAGTAACTGTTTTCCGATTGTGACAATGACCCCGGTAATTGCCTTCTGGACCCGGGTCATCGAGTCGCCGAATGCTTCGGCTTGCTTCCCCTCAAGGTCGGTGAAGGTGATGCCGAGTTCTTCCGCCTCGCGTCGCATTTCGTCAATGCCGTCTTTACCGGAATTGAGGAGTGGAATCAATTCAGCGCCACTCTTGCCAAACAACCCCATGGCAAGCGCCGCCCGCTTGGGACCGCTGGTGAAATTCGGGTCGGCGAACTTCTTGGCCACGTCCCCAAGAATATCGTCGGCGGAACGAAGCTTGCCGTTTTGGTCCTTGATTGAGACCCCGGCGGCTTTGAACCAGTATTGCGCCTGTTTGTTGCCGGCGGCGGCGTCGAAAATGGTTTTGTTGAGCCTGGTCATACTGCCGCGCATGGCGTCGGAATTGACCCCGGACATTTCCCCGGCGTACTCAAGCTCGGTCCAGGCTTTGGTGGAAATGCCGATTTTCGCGGCATTTTTGGCGGCGGCGTCGCCAATGTTCGCCGTTTTCCAGGCGATCCCCATAATCGCCGCCGACGCCACGCCAGCCATTACGGAAATTTGCGTTCCAAGGCTCTTAATTTCGGAACCGACCTTGCCAATCGATTTGCTGACGTTTCCCCAGGCTTTGCCGACTTTGGGGATACCCAGTTCTTTTGAAAGTTTGGCCGAAAGATTGTACAGTTCGCGGAACGGCTTAAAAGCTTTCTTCATGCCGGAATTGACTTTTTCCAGCGGAGCGGAAAGCTTGTCATTGAGTGCGATGACGGTTTTGATTTCGAAGGTTCTACTCATCGTTCCATCG
The DNA here is from genome assembly GCA_031555915.1 of Planctomycetota bacterium. Taxonomy (GTDB): domain Bacteria; phylum Planctomycetota; class SZUA-567; order SZUA-567; family SZUA-567; genus JAJBSZ01. The sequence continues at coordinate 6,742 of JAVBTZ010000207.1, read as the reverse complement.
CTCTCGTCTCGGCCTCGTCCTGCTCAATCGCCCGGTCAATCCAGAATTGGAGTTCCTCCGCGTCCATGTCCCACAACGCCGCCGGCTGGAAATGAAAGAATCGGGCTAACGTTCCGAACCATTGTCGCCAGTGCCGGCATTCGCCCTGGAACGCTTGGTAAAATCCTCGATGATGTCCGACGCGACAGTCAGGTCGTAAATGTCCAGGTCGTCAAGTTCCGCCTCTTTTCTTCCGCACAGTCTGGCGAGAATGCGCCCGCCGCCATCATCGCCGCTGTTTTTGGCGACTTTCATATCCTTGAGTTTCGGCCGGCGGATGCGGAGTTCGCTTATCGTTTCGTGCTTCCCCCATTCAAAGGGGTAATGCAACTGGAGCGTCACCGAACCGTCGTCGTTCCAAGTGCAATCCGGGTTATCGTAGATGTCCGGTCTCTTCTCCTCATCCTGTTCCTCGTCTTCGTCATGCCGCATTAGCGAACCTCCTCCACATCATCGGAACTGAATTGAACCGGGAACGACCCCTGTTCGACGTTGCCAACCGACTCATCGACTTGGAACGCGTCCCGCGCGACGACGACTTTACCGGTTGCCAAAAGCAACTGGATGGTGCCGCCCTCAAAGTCTTTCAGCCATTTATGGTCGGTGGTTTGATAATTGGAAATTTCTCCCTTGATGTAGCCTTCGACGTATTTGCCGCCAATGGCCACGGTGCCGTTTCCGTTGGGGATGGCTTCGTTTTGGATGCCGGAAAGCCGATATTCGAAACTGCCACGAGCGGTGACCTCTTCCCCATTGACCATGCAGGAGATGGTCCCCGCCACTCTCTTGGCGTGGATTGACATAGGTGCATCCTTTGACGTTATTGGGATGATTTATAAATAAAACTGAATCTGCGCCGCCCCGACGATGAACTGATTGATAAGGTCGGGGTTCAGCAAGAAGTCGAGACGGTTCGGGTCGGAAGCGTTCCGTTCCACGACCAATTCCTCTTTGAACAGGTCGACGTTCTCAATGAGGCCCCGGTCCTCCCAATCCCGCGCCTTGACGATGCATTCCGCCTTGGCCATAAGCGGGGTGACGATGGACTGGCGGTTCCGAAGCCGAATACCGTCGTCGCCAAGCTTATGCCGGGGGAACTTCTGCATCATGTGGTTTCGCCAGTCCCAGCGAAGATAGGCGAGGGTGAGGCCGGTGTTGAGGTCCAAGTAAGCGGTGTCGTCGGCGCCCCGTTCGTTCCGCTTGTAGGTGGTGATGAGCCGGCCGATCCGGACCGTGTCGTCGGTGTCAGCGGTAAAGGTGCTGATGCCGTCGTAAAGAAGCTGGTTGTTTTCGGGAAATTCCGAGAAACGATCCTCGACCGCCGGCGCGTGGATACCGGTCAGCACCAGCGTTTGGAAGGGTCGGGCCGGGTCGATATTGCCGTAATAGAGGGCATTGGCCGCGACTGACGCCGCGACGCACCAGGGCGATTCGGGAATGCCGTGGGCGTGGATGATGCATTCGTGCAGACTGTTCCGTTTTCCGCCGAATTCACCCAATTCCCCATGCGTCCCGCGAATGGCGGAGAAGAGCCAGCCTTCTTGCATTACCATCGGCCCCCAGCGTCGCCGCAGGTCCTCGATGATGACGCGGAGGCTATGGTCATCGGTGTAAGGGTTGATGAAGGCGGTGAACTGTTCGCCGGCGACTGCCGCGATTGCGTCGGAGACATCCGGGTTGACGGCGCCGCCGGTGAAGGGTGTGGCGGTGATGCTAACGCCTGTTGGGAAGGCTTCCCCGGTGTAATAGTTGAACCGAACATCAAGGCCATTGAACGCCTCGCCGGGATGCTTGGCTTCCAGCACAACCGCGCCGCTATCCACCGTCGCAGAGACCGGCGTATCCGGGCTATTGTTGACGGTCTCGGCAATAAGGTCGTGGAGGGCGGAAGCATCGTCGCCGGCATTGACGGCGGCGGTAAGACGGTTCCCAGCGACGTAGATATAAAGTGTGCCGGACACAGCGGCCGAACCCTCAACCGTGATGGTTGCCTTCGCTTTGGCCCCGGCAGGGGCGTCCGGCAGGGCGATGGCCCACAACTCGGTCAGGTTGTCAACCCGGCGATAGTAGTCGATAATTTCCGCCAGCATCGAGGACACGCCGAACAGCGTTTCCGCCTCGAATTTGTTGCTGACGCGAATCGGCTTGCCAATCTTCGCCTGGCCGCCTTCGAGCTTTTGCCCCAGCGCCAGGGCTTTGTAGGGCTGGGATTGTGCCCCGCGAATCGCCCTTGACGAATCAAATTCGGCGGCGAAGAAGGGGACGCGGATATTGTTCGGGGTGCTGTTGAAGGAGATGGGGGGCATAGCGTTTATCCTGTAGGGCCAGACTGGATTTTTTTACACCTTGGCGGAAGTCTTTTTGACTGGTTCCGGCTTTGCAGCGGGTTGAGTGTCTTTGTCATTTGGCTCGGGCTCGGGGGCGAGTGCGGTTGCCGGGATCGATGATGGTTCTTTCGCCCCTTCGATATCGCCCCTGACCTCGCCGCCGTCTTTAACCGCCTCCTTCTTGGCCGGTTCCGGCTTATGCGCGGGCGACGGCGTTTTCTCCTTCTCGGCCGCCAGCGTTACATCGCGGCTTTGCAGCCGGCGGCGCCAGAAGATGGAATCCTCGACCAAATACACCTTATCGACGGCCAACTCCTCGCCGGTATCAGGGTTCCTGACCCGCCGCTTCGGGGTCTTCCGAATCTGTATCTTGCCCATCCGTTTCTCCTAAAATTTCAAGAAAATGCCGTTCTTCATCTGTATGGTGTTTGGCCTTCCATTTGGTGACGACACGCTGAAGCAGGCTCACGACATTGCAATTGGGAACGCCTGGGCCAGAATCCCCGACCGAACCTTCCTCGGTCGTGTACTCGACTTCATAGGTTATGCTGAGGCCGGTATAGTTCTTGTCGCCGACGTCGATGATGTCCAATTCCGATTCGCCGGCGGGCAGAATTTGGTCAATAAGGAGCGGCACGTCCGGGTCGCTGTCGGGCAGGAATTGAATCTCCCGCATGATAGCAAGGATTTGCTCCCGCAAGACTAAAGCCGCTTCATAGGATTCTTCCGTGTCGCCCCTCACTACCGGGGTAATGCTTATCGTCCGGCTGCGGTGCGCGAGAAGCGGCGCCTGGTCCTGCACCTCGACCGTTTCCGGGCCAAGCGAGACGTAAATGAACGGGACTCCCTTGATGGCTGACGGGGTGGACCGGCGCAAGAAGACCCGGCCTTCGACCTTGGGGATGGCCTGCCGCAGGACTTCTTTCATGACGCCAAGTAAGGCATGCAGCGGATCCATTTACTCCTCCGAATGCAGGATGACCAGAATGGCGTAACCGCTGTCGGGCTGAACATCCTTGACCAGGTAGCGTTTGCCGGTACTGAGTTGGGTAAATACGTCGTCTTCCTGAATCGGTTGGTCGAAATCCTTGGCATGCACCTTGACGACCGGGTGGAAGCTGGAAACTTCGGCGCCGTCCCGTACCGTGACCATCTGGTGATTCTGATCGAATACAGCCTGAACGGTTTTAGAAATCCCGGGGGATTCGTACAGGAAGTCTCCGTCCTCGGCAAATACATCAATGCAAATGCTGGTCATGAGGTCCAAGGCGTCATTGAAGGACATCGCCTAGCCTTTCAGCCGTACCGCACCGGTGGCGGAATCGGCAGTCGTGACGTCGGCGGCGTGACCAACCAGCGGGCCGGATTCGGCCAAGACGACCTGTTTGTTGGCGGCGTCGTAGTACAGCGGTTGACCCTGTTCCCAGGCTTCGGTCGCCTTCGGAATGCCGTCAAAAATACCACTCATGGCGCAGACCGCACCGTCGCCGTCTTCGATGTCGTAGTCGTTGCAGGCGACGCCAACCAAGCCATTGACCACGACCAATTCGCCCGACTTGACGCTGTCAGCGCAGAAAAGCCGCATCCGGTCGCCCTGCTGCACGTAATTTTTCATCGCTAATCCTCATGGGGTGATTGTTAGAATTACCGCACCGATACGGCTTTGCCGTTTACTCGCCGGGGTTCTTGTACCAGCCTTCCCAACGGGCCATATGTACGCCAAATTCCATCCGGCCCTTCAGCTTGAAGCCGTCCGTTTCGAAGTCCTGGTCGGTATCCAGGTACATACCCTGCTGGCCCTGCAGGGTAGCGGTGATGATGCCGTCGATGTCCGGTGAAGCGATGAACCAGGCATTATCAGTCATGCGGTTTTCGACAATGAGGGTAAGGCTGCGAGTGAGGTTAATGGCCGCGGCGTCGGCCTGGTTGACAGCGACGAAATTCGCGGCCAGGAACTCGTTCGCCTCCTGTTCCTTCTCAGGGCCAACGATTAGGTAACGCGGCTCCAGGTCGAGGGTGTCGTCCTCCGTTTCGCCGCCGAAAGCCTTCTGCTTGCGGATGGCCTTTCGCGCGGCTGCGACCGTCTGCTTGTTGATGGCGCCACCCGCTGCGGCAAGGTTGCCGTGAATCGGCGCGAACAGGGGATTCCCGTCCGACATGATGACGCCGTTGCCGCCAATCTTGAGGCCGTCACCAAGAATCATGCCCCAGACCATTTTTGCCCGAAGCTTATCCCCGGCGCGGGTCACCATGGCCGGCAAGCGGGACAGTACGGAAAGGTCATCGTTAATCATCATTTGGCGCGACCACACGATGCCCCGCGAGAAGGTGCTAAGGCTGAAGGACCGTCCGTCCGTCGTGAAGGTGCCGTAGGTGATTTCCTCGTTTTCCTTCTGTTCCTTGAGGGTGAAGTTGTCGCCGACCACCACGTAGCTGCTGGGGCGGAAATCAGGCAGTTCAACGTTCCGGGCCAGGGGCAAATAGGTCAGGCGGACTTTATTGAATTCGTCTTTCAAGACCCGATCCACCGCGCTTTCAAACAGCCAGAAGAAATCCGACGTGGAATGCGATCCGGACCGGAAGCAGCAAGCCTCGCGCATGACGTTCTGCTTGCTCATGCCGTCGGTGTTTACGCCGTGGACCTCCAGAAGCCGTTCGGCCATGCGGAGAACTGAATCGCGTTGGAAGCGCCTGCCGGCGTCGGTAAGCTTATCGGAGTAGCTGGCGGGAATGGCGCGGGCAAGAAGAACCTCGGAAATGCCACGCTCCACCCCGTCCACTTGCAGATTTGTCCCGACCGTGACCTTGGCCGAAGTGTTGTCGACTTTCGGCTGCCGCCGGGCGGCTTCGGAAATCATCGCTTCGCGCACCGCATCGACCGTTTTGTTTTCGACCAGCATCCGTTCGAACCGGGCGACGTCTTCGCCGGCATATCCCATCACTTGTGCCGCCTGGCGAACGGCGTCAAGATTGGCAATGGTGCGGGCGCGTACTTCCGCTTCGATGGCGGCGCGGTCAACTGTGGAGGCCGAGTCGTTACGCGGCGCGGGTGTCGGTTCCGCCTGGCGGGTGACAGGCGCGGCCGGTTCGGGCGTCAGCGCGGTAGCGGGGGCGGATTCGACAGGTTCGGACATTGCGAGACTCCTGTTAAAGGGGATGATGGTACAGTTGGTTTTCAGGTCATCGGCGCGGACCGAAGCTTTGGCGTCAAAGGGAATGCTGACAAAGGAAAGTTCCACCGGTTCCCAATCGACGGCGCGGTAAATGGGCAATTTGTCCTGCCGCTCCTCAAGTTCTTCGTAACGGTGGACCAGATAACCCACCGAAATATTACGGATGATTCCTTCACGCACCTGGTTCAGGACATCTTCGGCTTGCGAGGAAAAGCGGATGGTCGCCCTCCATTCCTTGGTTTTCCCGTTAGAGGAGCGGACCGGGTGCGCCGATTCGACCACGCCGATTGCATCGCGAACGCTAAAACTGTTGTGCTGGTCCAAAACCGGGGCGCCGACCAGCCGGTCCAGCTTGATGTTTTCAGGTTCGATGGCGAGTTCTTCGAAGAAGGTGCCGCCGAATGTTTGCCGTTTCCCCCGCGCCCCGGTGGTCCAGGTCACTTCGACCGTCCGTTTGTCGGGATTGAAGGTCGACGGCTCCAGGCCGGCGCGGAAATTCAGCAGCGAAAGTTGCATGGTTTGCTCGGGCATTGCCGTCTCCGAAAGAAATAATCTCCTATAGATCGCTTTACCGACGAACAGCCCAAGGGTGACATACTTTTTTGACAAAAAATTCCCGGGCACTTCACAGCGCCCAGGGATATAAAATACATAAGATGCGAAAATATTTTATTTTTCTTCGGAATTTTCAGTCCCGTCGTCGCCATTTTCGTCGGAATTGCTACTGGCGGCTTTCTTGCCACCAGTCCCATCCTGCATCTGCCCAGCCCCACTAATTTTTCTCGGGTCAGTGGTGAACACCAACCCCATTGCATCCATGATATCCAGTTCGCGCTTGCGGTCTTTCAGGAAGCGAATCGGATCCTTACCATGGGAACGGATAATTTCAAACTGCGTGCAGGAACCCATCCTGACCGAATTTTCATTAACTTCGGATTCAAGTCTCGGGTTAACCATCTGCTTGACCGGCGGCTGCCACTCGATAAACAATCGTGACATGTCCTGCCCGGCAATCAACGCCCCATCCTTGAACCAGCGCGCCACGCCGTCGCAGAACTGAGGGGGTGCTCTCCCACAATGCTGTTTAATTTACGCCAAACTGTACAATTTTCTGCCAAAATTGTTCCCATCTTCCCTTTGTCATTTCCAATGCTCTTAAGGCGATTACTGCAGCGGCTCCGGTGCTTTTCCAGCGCATGCCGG
>JAVBTZ010000093.1:0-4303 GCA_031555915.1 Planctomycetota bacterium | reverse complement strand
CCGGCCGCTCTTGAGGGCTTCGATCAGGAGGGACAGGGCGTCGTAACCCAGCACGCTCATCAGTTGCAGATCGGGGTCGTTCGAGTGGTCGAACAGTTGCAGGAACAGGTGCATGTCCGCGGTGTCGAGGTTGAAGTCGATGGCGCTGACGAAACACGCCCCCTCCAGGTCATGCCCGCCGGACAGCAGGATGTTCTCGTGCTGCCAGGTGTCGCCGCCGCAGAAGCGCAGGCCCAGTTCCATTTGCGTGGACCGGTAGACGATGGCGGCGATGTCGGCCGAGTTCAGGGGCAGGAGGACGATGTCGGGTTTGGCGGCGGCGATTTTACGCAGGTGGGGTTGGAAATCATAGGCCGTGTCTTCGTCGACGACCCATTTATAGTGCTCTTCCACGACCACCTTGCCCCCCAGTTTTTCAAATTCGGCTTTGAAGGCCGCGAACATCGAGGCGGAATAGGCGAGGACGTCGGAAATCAGGGCGGCGGCGGTTTTCACCTTTTCCTCTTCGACCAGATAGCGGGCGAGGGCGACGCCTTGAAAATTGTCGTCGAAAAGGAGGCGGAAGGCCCAGTCGCGGTCGCGGCCGATTTTCGGGCTGGTGGCGGAGGGGGAAATCAGGGGGATCTGAAATTCGCGGGCGACTTCGCGCATGGCCAGCATCTGGTTGGTGGACAGGGAGCCGATGATGGCGGGTACGCCGGATTTTTCCGCCAGCTCCCGGGTGACGGCGGCGGAGGTGGCGGCGTCGGACTTGTCGTCCCGGACGACCATATCCAATTTGAAGGCGCGGGGGTCGTTTTTAGCGAGATTTTGGTTGTGGTAATCCAGGCGCATTTTGATGCCGGCCAGATATTTTTTGCCGCTGGCGGCGTAGGGGCCGGTGAGGGAGAGGCAGACGCCGAAACGGACCGTGGGCGGTTCGCCGGCGCGGGCTGGGAGGATCGGCGCAAACAGCATGACCAAAATCACGGCGAATAGGGCGATGGCGGTCGTTGGGTTGGACGGGCGCTTGAACATGTAAATGATCCTTCCAGGCAGGAATGACTTAGGCCACTTAAAATAAGTTTACGTTGAAAGCATCCCTTCTGTCAATGCGGGACTGCGCGGAGTTCCCCCAAAATCACCGCTTTTCTTTCCGGAATTCCAGCGGAGTCATGCCGAAACGATCCTTGAAGGCGTGGTAAAAATGCTGCAGGGTGCGGTAGCCGCTGCCGCGGCTGGCGGCGGCGGGACTGTGGCCGGAGGCCAGGAGGCGGCGGGCCAGGTTAAGCCGGGTGTCGGTGATTTCCTGATGCAGGGTTTTGCCGCGATAATGCCGGAAACGTTTTTCCAGGGCCCGCCGGGATAGGGGGAAGGCGGCGGCGACGTCGGCGAGGGTGACGCGGTAACCGAGCAGGTCGTTCGCGGCCATTATTCCGCAGGGCAGGGGCAATTTTTTCAACCAACGGGACATCCCGGTAAGGTGATGCAGGCGGCGCTGCCAGGAATTGGCGACAGTAAACAGCAGGAGGCCGGGGCGGTCCTGTTCCTTCAGGACCTCCTCCATGCCCTGGCGGCGTTGTTCCGACCAGGTGGCCTCGTCCACGCCGAGATAGGCCAGGTTGTTGAAACCTTTTTCCAGAAGGTGCAGGGCGGCCATGCGGCCGGTGAGGAAGATAAATGTTCGTGTAATGAGAATGGTAAAATTGGGGTAATGGATGTATATTATACTTGGTCTTTTGCAATATCACCATTCAAACCGCTGAATGGCGATTTTGTAAAATTAAAAACCTTTGAAATTCAGGCAAAAATGATTTTTACAAAGTGGCGATTAGCGGTTTAATCGCCACTTTGCAAAACTTCAGTTATACCTTATTCCGGCGGGCAATGCCAATTTTGTATACGCGGAGAGTATATTTCGCGCGGGTCACCGAAGTGCCCATACCTAAAAGCGAATTAAGGAGAAGCTATGAAAAGTCCCAAAAACCTTGGCGAGAGCGACAAACTCAAAGCGAAAGTGCCGGTCATCGGCGTGTTCGCCACCCATGACCCGCGGGTCAAGGAAACGTTCTGGGTGCGGGGCAAAAACATCGTCAAGATGACGGCGGAGACCATCGCCAAGGCGGTGAAGCTCCCCGGCGGAGTATCCCCCGAGGTGGTCTACACGACCACCCTGGTCAAGGAGGAAAAAACCGCCGACATCGCCGCCCGCCAGCTCCTGGACGCCGGCGTCGACATCCTGGTCTGCGTCCCCGACGCCTGGTGTTTCCCCCAGCCCTCCCTCATGTCCTTCATGGCCCATTTCCCCAGGGAAATTCCCCTGAACGTCACCTGCGGCAATTCCGCGACCCTCCCCGGCGTGGTCTTCGCCCAGGCCGTCGTCGGCGCCTTCGCCCAATCCGGCCGCATGGTCCACCTGAACGTCGGCTCCTGGCCCGATAGCGGGGACGACCCGAAAATGACCAAGGCCACCGCCGACGCCCTCAACGAATGGTGTCAGGCCGCCCTGGCCCACGTCGGCCTCAAGGGCCGCCGGGTCGTGGTGTTCGGGCACGATTCGATGGGGATGGAAACGGCCCTCGCCCACATCATCCCGGTCCGCCGCACCTTCGGCCTGGAAATCACCCGCCTCGACATGAAATACCTGGCCGACTCCCTCACGAAAAAATCCTACAAGGAGGAGGAACTGAAGGAACTCCGCGCCTGGATTGACAAAATGGTCGGGAAACGCCTCATCCTCCAAACCAAGGAACAGGGCGAACTCTTCAACCAGAGCCTGGCCATGTACCTGATTGTCCGCGACGTCATGGCCGACCTGAACGCCGTCGGCGGCGGCTTCATGAGCCAATTGGAATGGGGCTCCGACCCCCGCCTCCTGCCCCGGCCGGTCGCCGACGTCATGGAGTCCCTCTTCAACTCCACCTTCGACCACAACGGCCACAAGGCGCCCCTCCCCTACGCCACCGAATCCGACTGCCAGGCCCTTTTGACCATGCTCTATTTCACCTGGCTGTCGGGGGGGAATCCGCCCCTCTTCATGGATTTCCGGAAAGTTTGGGAGCCGGCCGAAATCAAGGCCATGGCCGAGCAGCTGGGCGTGAAGCCGGGCCCGAGCGACCTGTGGGCGAACAAGGGTTTTGTCGACGGCAACAATTCCGGCGCCGCTTCCTTCGATTGGGCCGCCCTCCCCGGCGCCAAGCCGGCCGAAGCCATGGCCAACGTTTCCATGCCCCTCGCCGACCCGGATTACTTCCCCGGCGGCGGCAACTCGGTCACCTTCGTCACCCCGGGCGGCATCGAAGGGATTGCCGGCCGGATGGCCTATTCCGCGCTCTCGGGCGACTTCACCCTGATTTGGGACGAAGCCGTCACCACCGCCATGCCGCACGAACTTTCCGAAGCGGTGCGGAAGACCTCGGCCTACGACTGGCCGCACACCTGGGTGGTGCCGAAGTACGCGTCGATGGTCGAGTACAAGCATTACGCCCCGGCCAATCACCTGCACATGATTTGGGGCCTCAAGCCGGCGACTTTGCAATACTGGATGGATTTGGCCCATGTGCAGTCGGGTACGCCCTGGGCGGCGCGGCCGAGTTTTGTCGAGGGGGTGGACCGGCCGGAACCGCTGGTGCATCTCTTGAACGGCGGCGAAGCGACGGCGAAGCGGCTCTTGAAGTTTTAACGGGAGATCAGGCCATGTTGAAGACTGACATCATTCATCCCGCCCTGCTGAGAGCTCTGGCGGAAACGGGCCACGGGGCGCGGATTCTAATTGGGGACGGCAATTATCCGGTCACGACCAAGGCGAATCCCCTGGCCCGGCGGGTTTTTTTGAACTTTATACCGGGGCTGATCGGCGGCGCCGACATCGTGAAGGCGCTGGCCGCCACCCTGCCTATCGAAGCCGCCGCCTACATGACCCCGGACGACGGGAGCATGCCGGAGATCATCCAGGAATATCAGCGGCTGATCGGCGCGGCGGTGCCGTTCAAGGCGTTCGGGCGTTTCCAATTTTACGACGAGGCATCCGGCCCCGATACCGCCCTGGTGATTGCCTCGGGTGAACAGCGGGTTTATGCGAATTTACTCTTGACGGTGGGGGTGAGGAAGTAGCAGCGGTTCGGCAGCTCCCGCGAGGTGTTCTTCAGGCGATCGGTCCCGCACCGATCGCCTTTTTGCCGCCTCTCCTCATTACCCTTGCATTGCCGTCTTCGCGACGTATCATGAAACATTCCCGCGTCCCTGGAATTTGACACGGGGGCAACCGCAACCATCGCCAATCGGAGACCCCATGAACCCCGAATACCGCAAAATGAAGGAAGAA
>JAVBTZ010000160.1:0-11569 GCA_031555915.1 Planctomycetota bacterium | reverse complement strand
TTTTCCGGACGGCTTCACCGCCGCGGTCATCCACGCGGGGCTGCCGTACAAGGCGGAACTGGTCACGCTCGAACTCGAACCGGACGACTCCGACACCATAAGGAATCGTAGCCGCTTCGTGGTCTCGGCGGCGGTGCGTTTTCTCAACAGCCGCGAATGCCTGTACAGTCATTCGGACGGAGCCTTGGCGGAAATGAAATTTCGTACGAACGAACATCTCGGCCAACCGATTCGCCTGTTCACCGGGGAAAAGAACGTCACCTTTTCCACCCCGCCCGGCGCCCGCACCACCCGCCTCAGGTTCATTTCGGAAACGCCCACGCCCTTCACCATTCTGACTATTGTCGCGGAGGCCAGCTGTGGACAACCTGCCTAGGCATGTCGTGGTCGCCACGCCGGAACTGGCCGGCCGTCTTCTCGCCAAGCTGAAGGGGGAACATCGGCGGGAGATTCTCGCCTGCGGGGTTTACGCGCCGGGCGAAGCGCTCGCTTCCTCTTTGGCGGCGTCAATGGAAGCGTATGCTTATACGCCCGACGCTGCGAACGGAGGCGCTCCTTTGTTCATGATGGGGGTGGAGGCGGCCAGCCCCATAACCGGCGGGGCGGTGGTCTGGATGTTGGGTGGGGAGGGGCTGGAGCGCTGTCCCCGAGCTGTTTTACGGGTGGCCCGGTGGGGGGTGGCGCGCGCGTTCGCGGTTACCGGTGCGGCCTATTTGGAGCAGCGTATTCCCGACTGGTACGAGACGGGTTTGCGGTTTGTCCGGCGCCTCGGTTTTACGGCTTGGCCGGCGGCGGCAGGAACCCGCGAGGGAGGCAGGTTGATGCGGGTGGTGATTCACAGGCACGAAAAGGCAGGAAAGGAAAAAAAATGGGAGCACTGAACCCGGTCTTCAGCGCCGCCTCGATAACTATGGGCGCGTATCAAAGCAGGCAGTCGGCCGAGGCCGCCAAATTCGAGGCGGAACTGGCGGCGGACAATCTCGAAGCGCAGGCCCTCAGAAAAGAATTGGAGGCGGACGAAGCGCTGAAGATCGGCGAATTGAATATGGCCGAACACTTGGCCAAGGGCCGGAAGGACATTGCCAAAACCACGGTTTCCTACGCGGCGTCCGGCGTGAAGGTGAACGACGGTTCGGCGGTTGAAGTGGCGGCGGACAAGGCGGCGTGGAGCGAATACGAACGGCAGAAAATCGAGTACGAGGCGAATTTGGAAAGCTGGGGACTCAAGTACGACGCGGCGCTTCTCAACCAGGAGGCGAACAACGCGCGGGCCAGCGGTTCCTCCGGCGGTTCGGGGTTGCAGGCGGTGCTGGGAGCGGGCACGAAATTGACCGCAATGTTTAAATAGAAGGCATATTGAGGACGCGACATGCTTGACACCACTGTTAGTTCCGTCACCTACGTTGGCTCCGGCGGCCAGACCGTTTTCCCGATTCCCTTCCCCTTTTTGGAATCCAGCCACATTCGGGCCCATATCAAAGAGGACTCGGGAGCCTGCCGGACAATGCTTGCCGGTCTGGACTTTTGCGTAAACCGCATTTCCGACGCGAACGGCGAATTGATTCTACTGGAGAAAACGCTCGCCGACCACGAGAGCCTGATCATCAGGCGTCTGGTGCCGATCACCCAGGAGATCTTCTTTCATAATCTGGGGCCGTACTCGCCGACCGCCGTCGAGACGGTGGCGGACAAACTCACCATGATCGCCCAACAGTTGCAGGACGACCTGGAGGAACTCGGCGGCGCGCCGCCGGATTACGAGGCGGTGAACCCGGAGGCGTCGACCAAGCCGACGCCCGGGGACATCCGGCCGTTTTCTTTTCGCGCCGATGAGCTGCCCGGGGGCTGGTACGCCTGTAACGGCGACCGCTATCTTCTGGCGACGAAACAGGGGAAGGCGTTATTGGGCTTATCCGCCAACCTGAAACGGGATTGGGGAGTGACGGTCACCGGTTCCACGGTGAGTCTGCCGAATCTGCAGTCGGGGGCGGGGGAATATTTCAGCATGCTGACTGGCGCGGGTTTTACCCCGGCCATTTATTTGGGAGTGTGAAATGAACAATCATTATTTTTCCGAAACAGGCGCGTACACGGAAAGTGCCCCGGCCAATCCCGGCGCTTTGCCGCCGGCCAACGCGCTTCGTTCCGAACCGGAGAAGCGACAGGGTTTTTGGCCGGTGGTGAACGCGGCCCGCGACGGTTGGGATTATGTCGAGGACCATCGGGGCGAAGAAGGTTTTGTCAAGGGCGTGCGTGAAGTCATCACCGTATTGGGACCGCTGCCGGAAGGCTGGAGCGTGACGGCGCCGGAACCTGAAAGCCCCGCCGGCGACAGGGGGAATGCAAAGGCGGAGCCCGCCGCTGCGGCGTCCGGTACAGCCACGGCAGCGGTGAAAAATCCGTTGCTGGCGGAATTTTCCGACCTCGTTTGTCTCGAAGGGGCGGAGGAGCGTTTCCTCCTTACCAAACGCGGCACCTACCACACCGCCGCCTGCCGCTTCCGGCATATGGCGGGGGAATGGCTGACCCGGGAAAAAATTTGCCAGGCCAACCCCGCCGCCAAGCCCTGCGGCATCTGCCGCCCGAATGGGAGGAACGCGCCGTGAGCGACGACGACTCCCGCACCCTTTATGCGGAAATCAAGCAGTTGGGAGTGAAGATTGACAACCTCTCGGAGTCCTTCACCCGGGCCGCCTACGGCGCTGGTTTCCCCCGTTGCGCCGCGCAGAACAACCGCATCGGGCACGTCGAGGAAAACCTGGTCTTGTGCCATGAGCGGATCGGCACGGTGAAGAAATGGCTGATTGCCGGTTTGGTGTCGGTAATCAGCATGCTGGCGAATTTTGTTTGGAATGTACTGCAAAGCGGACCGCGCATGCCATGAGCGGTTTTCCATAGGAGGCTTTATGCTGAGAAATGTCTTGTTGTCGGCGCTGCTTACCTGTTTTGTTTTTGGGGTTGCTTTGACGTTGGCGTTGGGAGGCTGCGGCAAGAAAAAGGCGGGGCTGAAAGAATCCGGCGGAAATAAGACCGTCTGCCCGGTTCCCGCCAAGGCCGGGGAGGCGTCGGAAAAAATCGGCGACGACGCCGGCCGGGTGGGGCGGCTGGAGGAAGAGGCGACGGTGACGGCGCGGGTGTATTATGCGGACGGCGGCGAGACGGACCCGGGGCAGGTGCGGGTGCTGCCGGGAACGTGGCTGGTGCCGGGGCCGGTGTTTGTGGCGCCGGAAAAAGTAAACACCGAAAAAACCGAACCGGACGCCAGGACGGAACCGGAACCGGACGGTGGAGCGAAGCATGGGGGACGTTAAGGCGGAAGGGAAGAACCGCCCCTGCCTTCGCCTGGTTATGGCGGCGGCGGCTTGTGGTCTCGCGTCCGTGTGGTTGTCCGGCTGCCGCAAGGCGGTGAATTATCCCGGCGGCACGATAGTCGGGAAAGCGGTGGAACTGGGCGGGAGCGTGGCGGCGACGGAGGCTTTGACCGAAATTCTCGCCCCATTGCGGCTCTTCTTCACGGTGGGAATCGGGTTCCTGGTTTTGGGGAGTGTCTTGATGGTTTTGGCGCTGAGGCGCCAGGGGGTGTTTATGCTGACGATGGGTTTGGCGACTACGGCGACAGGGGTGTTGTTCAGCCGCTATCCGTGGGTGGTGCTGGTGTTCGCGCTGGCGGCGGCGGTGGTTCTGGCGGTTTTGGCGTGGGATTGGTTCAAGGTGCGCCGGGACGCGGACGGGGTGAAGAAGGCGTTGGCGGCGGCGGTGCGGGTGATTGAGCAGGTTCCCGAAGGGAAGGCGATCAAGCGGGGTCTGCGGGAACTGGGGGGCGAGGTGGAGGAGGAGGTTCGCGAGGCGATTGGGCCTCTGAAAAAGAAAATGCGCCAGGAGGGGCGGACGGTCGAGGGCGATGGCGAGCCGGGCGACTGACGCAGTGAACAGTGTGTAAGCATGTTTTGCGGGAGGCCGTTCGGCCTCCCGCTTTTTGCTTGCGAATCACCCGGCGCGGCTCCTTAGATCCGCACCTTGAAAATCGCCTCGATTTCCACGCTGATGTTATTGGGCAAGGAGGAGAAGCCGACGGCGGAACGGGCGTGGGCGCCGCGTTCGGGGCCGAAGACCGCGACCATCAGATCGGAACAGCCGTTGATGACCTTGGGGTGCTCGGCGAATTCCGCTACGGCATTGACCATCCCCAGCAGCTTCACCACCATTTCCACCCGGTCCAGGTCCCCCAACGCATCCTTGGCTACGGCGAGCAGGTTCAGACCCACTTGGCGCGCGTGGAGGTAGCCCTCTTCCGGCGTCACTTCGCGGCCGAGTTTTCCTTTCGCCAAAGAGTTGTCCGCCTGCCTGGGTCCTTGTCCGGACAAATACAGCATGTCCCCCACCAGGCGATAATTGACGAAATTGGCGATGGGGACGGCGACGGCGGGTAGGGACAGGCCGAGTTGTTTGAGCTTTTCTTCGGGGTGCATGTTTTCTCCTGTGAAAGATGACAACCCCTCGTCATGATGCGCCAGCAGCGCGTTTGAAAGGCATGGACGTATGCAGGGGTAAAAGAAGCGAACGCTTCCTCCTATGGGCGTTCATGAATTTTCCGGTGGATTGAAGTGAGCGGCCGCATCCCTTAGGCAGGCGCTGAACCGCCCCGGCGTTTTCTCCGCCAACGGCGGAACCACTTCCGCACATTCCGAAACCGCCCAGGGGCATCGGGTGCGGAAAACACAACCGGAAGGCAAATTGATCGGACTGGGAATATCCCCCTTGAGAATGACGCGCCGCGACGCCGCGCCCGGGCGGGCGGAGGGCGAAGCCGAAAGCAGGGCGTGGGAATAGGGGTGAAGGGGATGCTCGCAAATTGCGGCCGTCGGCCCCTTTTCCATAATCCGGCCCAGATACATCACCGCCAATTCGTCGCAAAGAAACTGCATAACCGCCAAATCGTGGGTGATGAAGAGCAGGGTCAGACCGAGTTTTTCCTGAAGTTCCAGAAGCAGGTTAAGAACCTGCGCCTGGACCGAGACGTCCAGGGCCGACACCGGTTCGTCGGCGACGATGAACTCCGGCTCGGCCGCCAAAGCGCGGGCTATGCCGATGCGCTGCCGCTGTCCCCCCGAAAATTCATGCGGAAAACGCCGGAGGTGCGCGGAACTCAGCCCGACCATTTCCAGCCGCTCCACCACCCGGTCCCGCCGCAACGCCGCGGGGCCAATTCCCGCCGCAATGAGCGCCTCCCCGACAATGGCCTCGACCCGCAGGCGCGGGTTCAGGCTGGAGTAGGGATCCTGAAAAATCATCTGGACCCGCTGGCGGTAACCCTGAAGCGCCGCGCCGGCAAGGCTCCCGACCTCGGCGCCCCGGTAGAAAATGGCGCCGCCGGTCGGTTCGATTAACTTGACCAGCATCCGCCCCACCGTGGTTTTCCCCGATCCCGACTCGCCGACCAAACCGACGATGCCTCTCTCCGGCACGGCCAGGGACACGTCGTCCACGGCCCGGACCACCCGTCCGCCGCCCCCGGAAAAGGATCCGCCGATCGGGAAATGCTTCTGCAGGTTGCTTATGGTCACCAGGGGTGCGGTGTCTTGCTTGGCTGTCATGCGCTTCTCCTCACATCTCACCCCAACGCCAACACCGCGAACTATGCTCTTCACCAAGGTCGATGAGAGGCGGCTCGGCCTGATCGCACTCCTGGCGTGCGAGGTGACAACGCCGGGAAAATACACAGCCCGCGGGCAAAGCCGAAGCGCTGGGCATTTGGCCGGGAATCGAATAAAGCCGCCGCGCCGCGCCCGCGCCCAAAACCACCCCGCTCCCGGGAATGCAGTCCATCAGGCCCTTGGTGTAGGGGTGGCGCGGCCGCGAGAAGATGTCGGCCACGCTTCCCGTTTCCAAAATCCGCCCCGCGTACATGACCGCCACCCGGTTCGCCATCTCCGCCACCACCCCAAGGTTGTGGGTGATGAACAGAATGCTCATGCCGATTTCCCGCTGCAGGGAACGCATCAGGTCGAGAATTTGGGCCTGGATGGTAACGTCCAGGGCGGTGGTGGGTTCGTCGGCGATGACCAGGGACGGCCGGCAGGACAGGGCCATGGCAATCATCACCCGCTGGCGCATGCCGCCGGACATTTGGTGGGGGAAGTCCATAAGGCGGGTTCCGGGATCGGGAATGTCCACCAGCCTAAGCATTTCCTCGGCCCGATTCATGGCCTCCCGCCGGTCGGCGCCGGAATGGAGACGGACGGCTTCGGCGATTTGCCTGCCCACGCGAAAGAGCGGATTGAGGGAAGTCATCGGCTCCTGAAAAATCATGGCGATTTCGCCGCCGCGAATGCGGCGCATTTCCCCGCGCGGCACTTGCAGCAAATCCACCGCCTCACCCCTGCGGTTCCGAAAGCGAATCTCGCCTCCGACGATGCGGCCGGGCGGGTCGGGGATGAGGCGCATCGCCGACAGGCTGGTCACCGATTTGCCGGACCCGGACTCGCCGACGATCGCCAGGGTCTCTCCCCGCCGTACCTGGAAGGACACGCCGTCCACCGCCTTGAATTCGCGGCCGCCGCTGGCGAAGACGGTGGTTAGGTTCCGCACTTCAAGCAGGATGTCGTCCGGCAGCGGGCCGCCGGGAAAGGTTTTCACGCGGTCTCCTTTCTCAGGCGGGGGTCGAGAAGGTCCCTAAGGGCGTCCCCGGAGAGTTGCAGCGAAAACACCGACAGGGCGATGAACAGGCCCGGGAACCACATTATCCAGGGGGCTTTCCCAATGTACTGCTGGCCGGCGCTGATGATGCCGCCCCAGGTGGGAATTTCGGGGGACACCCCCGCCCCCAAAAACGACAGCCCGGCTTCGGCCAAAATGGCGTAGGCGTAAATGAAGGTGGCTTGCACAATCAGGGGCGAGGTGATGTTCCGTAGAATATGAACGACGAGAATCCGCCAGGTCGAAACGCCCATCACCCGCGCCGCGTCGACGTAGGCGAGTTCCCGCACTACCAGGGTCGAGGCGCGGGCGACCCGGGCGACCCTGGGCGTGTAGACGATTCCCAAAGCCAGGACCACGCTGGAGGCGGAAGGACGTAATACGGAAATCAAGGTGATCGCCAGGAGGATATCGGGGAAGGCCATCATGGCGTCGATGACGCGGTTGACGATCATGTCGACCCGGCGGAAGTAGCCGCCGACGATCCCGAGGATGGTCCCGAAGAAGCAGGAGAACGCCACCGTAAGGGCGCCAATCAAGAGGCTGGTGCGTCCGCCGTAAATCACGCGGGTGAAGAGGTCGCGGCCGTATTCGTCGGTGCCGAACCAGTTCGCCGCCGACGGCGGGCGGAGGCGTTGCGAGACCCGCATGGCGGTGGGCCGGTAGGGGGAAAGGTATTCGGCAAAAACCGCCAGGAAGGCGAGAACGAGTAGAATTCCCACTCCCAGCGCCACCGTCTTGCGGCGGTGCACGATGGTCCAGGCTTTGCCGGCGAGGGAGGTGGAATCGTGCGGTCGGTCGGACATCGGGGGGCGCTCCTTGGCGGAATCAATATTTTACACGCGGGTCGACCAGCAAATAGAGAATGTCCACCGCCAGGTTGACCAGCACATACACCCCGGCGATAACCAGCAGGGAACCGGCGATTACCGGGTAGTCGCGGCGCAGGACCGACGACACCACCAGGTTGCCGACCCCGGGGATGTTGAAGACGTTCTCGGTCACCACCGCGCCGCCGAGGAGGAGCGCCAGGGTGAGCCCGACCACGGTTAGGATGGGGATGAGCGCGTTCTTGAAGGCGTGGGACATGATTACCGGCCATTCGCCGAGGCCCTTGGCGCGGGCGGTGCGGATGTAGTCGTCTTCGAGAATGTCCAGCATGGTGGTGCGGGTGAAGCGGGTGATGAGGGCGGAGTTCACCAGCCCGAGAACGAGGCCCGGCAGGACAAGGTGCCGCAGCCGCTCCCCAAAACCGGCGCCGGGGTCGCCGTAACCCGAGGCGGGAAACCAGCCAAGCCGCACGGCGAAGAACTGGATGCAGGCGAGTCCAAGCCAAAAGCTGGGGGCGCTGGCGAGAGCCATCGCGACCGACATCACCGCCTGGTCGGACACTTTCCCCCGCTTATAGGCGGAGACGATGCCGCTGGGAACGCCGATAAGAATGGCGATGACAATGGCGATCAGGGTCAGAAAAATGGTGGGTTCGGCCCGGGCGGCCAGGATGGACAATACCGGCTGATTCAGAAAAATGGAGGAGCCGAGGTCGCCGTGCGCGAGGTCGGCCAGAAAGGTCCAGTACTGCGAAGCGATGGATCGGTCGAGGCCGAGTTTGCCGCGTAAGGCCTCCACATCGGCGGCGGTCGCCTCCGGCCCCAGCATCAACGCGGCCGGATCGCCAGGGATGACCCTGACGATGACGAAGGTGACGGTGGCGACCAGAAACATCACCACCAGCATGCCGACGAAGCGTTTCAGCAGGTAACTTTTCATGAACGGCCCCGCGATTCAGGATGAAAACGCATTTAACCCCGAGGATACGGAGAGCACAGAGGACACAGAGAACCAAAGCCGAAAAATTTAATAATATCTGATATAAAAAGTGGTTGGTGGTTTTGGTTCTCTGTGTCCTTTGTGTCTCTGTGGTTAAATAAAACTAACCAACTTCTGCCTCCTTACTGGTGGTCATTCCACCCACACGTTCCAGAAATGCGGCCAGGAGGAGGGGATGAAGTTTTTCAGGTTTTTGGCTTTGGCGCCCAGCAGGTTGAAGTCGCCGACTTTTATCATCGGGACGTCGCGGAAAATCAGCGCCTGGAAGTCGCCGAGAATTTCCACCCGCTTCTTGAGATCCCTCTCGGAGTTGAAGGCTTTGGCGATCCGGTCCTTTTCCGCGTCGACCCACCAGCCCGGGTAGGCGTCGTTAAAAATATTGTTCAGGGACGGTTCGGCGATGAAGGGGCTGTGGGTGAAGTAGACGTCCCACAATTTCGGGTCGTTCCGGCGTTGGGTGAGGGTCGCCCAGTCCACCACTTGCATGTCCACGGCGAAGCCGGCTTCGCGCAGATTTTCGGCCATGACCTGGGCCAGTTTGAAATGGAATTCATACTGCTGCGAAGTGAGGATGCGCACCGGCTGGTTGGCATAGCCGGCGTCTTTCAGCATGGACTTGGCCCGGGCGGGATCGTACTGATTGTAGCTTTCCACGCCCCGCTTGGTGTGATAGAAGAAGCCCTCGGGATAAAGCGCCCCGTCGAGGGCGTAGTATTCGGGGTCGCCGAAGGCGGCCGCCAGCATGTCCTCTTCCGACAGGCAGGTCTGAACGGCGCGGCGGAGGCGCACGTCCGTCATCAGTCCTTCCTTGGTATTCAGGAAGATGATGGGCCAGCCGAAGGGCTTGACTGGATCGGGTTGGACCTTGTCGCTTCCCAGGAGGCGGTCGCGGCTTTCGACGGGAATTTGTTCGGCGTATTGGTACTGGCCGGCCAGGGCGCCTTCGATGCGGGTGTTGGCGCTGGGAACGGGGACGAAGCGGATTTCATCCAAATAGGCGATGCGGCCGCCGGCGTAGAGGTCGGGGGCGTCGGCGCGGGAGGAGTAGTCGGGGTTACGGACCAGGCGGATGAAACGGTCGGGTTGGCGTTCGGCGAATTTGTAGGGGCCGGTGCCGATGTTGCCGGCCAAATCCTTCTCGGCCTCATCGGCCGGCACGATGATCGCGGCCGAATTATTCATGGCCAACAGGGCGATAAGGGGGGTGTGCGGGGTTTTCAGTTTGATGACCACGGTGTAGGTATCGGGATTGGCGATCTCCTCCACCAGATTCGCGACTCCCTTTCCCCGGGAGGCGACGGTGAAATAGCGCTTCAAGGAGGCCACGACGTCGGTGGAATCCATTTCCTTGCCGTTGTGGAATTTCACTCCCGGGCGGAGCGCTATGGTATAGGTTTTTCCGTCCGGCGAAATGTCGGGCATATCCACGGCCAGGAGGGGCCGCACCGGATAGCCCGCACCGAAGGTGTACAGCGTTTCGTAATAATGTTGGGTGATCATGCCAACCAGGTCGGCGGTGCTGACGGTCGGGTCGAGGGTGGGTGGTTCGCCGATGGTGGCGACGTTGATGGCGCCGCCGGTTTTCCCTTCGGCGGCGGAGCCGTTGCCGGTCAGTCCGGCCGTGAACAAAAACAGTGCCGCCAAGAGCGTGAGATACGCCGCGATTCTTGCCATGTTGTTTCTCCTATTATAAAGATGTCAACCCCTCGTCATGTTGCGCCAGCGGCGCGTTTGCATGGTCACGTCAAATGCCAGAGGCTTTTTTGGGCGAACTCCCGACTTGGCGCCAGCCGAGCTGCGTTTCGATGTTCCCGGCCGAGGCCATGGCCAGTTTGGCCAGTTCGCGGTCGCGTTCCTTGGCGGTTTTTTCCGGCACCACCAGGCTTACGGTGGCGACGCAGGCGCCGGAGGAATCCAGAATGGGTGCGGCGATGCAGGCGACGGCGAAGTCGGATTCGGCGATTTGCGCGCAATAGCCGCGCCGCCAGGCTTCGCGGCAGACTTTCTCCAGGGCGGCGGGGTCGGTCACGGCCCGGCCGGTGGGTGAGGGCACGGCCCGGGCGAAGATGGCGGCCCGTTCTTTTGGGGGCAGCGCCCCGATGAGGAGGCGGCCGGATGCGGTCCAGTTGAAGGGGGTGCGTGAACCGGGGCGGGAGGAGATGTGGAACTGGTCCGCGCCGTCGGCCATTACGGACACCACCATGTAGTCGCCGTCCCGCACGCAGATTTGCACGTTTTCGCCGCTGATGCGGCTCAGGGTTTCGGCTTCGCGGCGGAAGACTTCGTCTGTTTCGAGGCCGCGGGAGTAGGCCAGGCCGTAGAAGTGGAGTCGTGGTCCCAGGTAGAAGCGTCCTTCGTTGTCGCGGCGTTGGAGGACTTCCAGGCGTTCGAGGAGGGCGATGGTTTCGTAGATGGTGGAGAGTGGGGCGGCGAGGCGTTTGGCGATTTGGTAGGCGGTGGCGGGTTCGCCGAGTTCGACCAGTCCTTCGATGATTTGGAAGGCTCGTTCTGCGCCGCTGGTGCGGGGTTTGCGTGCTTTCATGGTTTGCGTCCTCGCCTGCGGGTGTCGGCTAGTGATGTAAGGAATAGCGTATCGTTTCCGCTTTGCGCCGATTGGGTCCAGCGCCACGCTGGTTGCGGGGGCCGGGGGGGCGCAACTGCTTCTGTCTAACCAGACAGAACCGAGCCCCCCGTGGATGCGGTTGATCCAAAAGTCAATAAGGTGGTTGCGGTGCGCGGTTAGCGGTTAAGCGGTTATGAAACGCGGTTTATGGGCCGCGTAAAATGAAATGCAGTTTCATCATTCGGTAAAAACCCATCAGAAACTAGTTACGCGGCCCTTCCTTTTTGAGCAAAGGAGCGTTGCGTACTTTGCGGCCGGGCGGCTTTGCACGTATCGAATTCAAAGCGGGCGAAGCTCCCAAGCATTACGAATTAACACGGGGGGTGGGGGGGGGGGGGGGGGGGGGCGCGCGGAGGGGAGAGTCGCGACTGAGCGCGAGGGGGAGGATGTGGGTGGGTGGGGGTGGGGGGGGGGCGCGCG
>JAVBTZ010000136.1:0-12405 GCA_031555915.1 Planctomycetota bacterium | reverse complement strand
CCCCCCCCCCCCCCCCCCCCCCCCCCCCCCCCCCCCCCCCGCGTTGGGGCGCCCCCAGCGGTCCCACCCGCCGCACTCCCGGGCGGGGGGGAATGCGGGGAGACAGGGTGCGGAATTATGTAACAAAGTTGAGAAGCGTTTTCACAAATTCAATACGTGACGAGTATATGAGTTTATCTGTCCAATATTAAGGAGTTGGCCATGTCATCCATCAACAGCACCACCGTCACCGCCTCGAACGGCATGTTCACCATCACCGACGCCAACGGCAACTCAACCGAAGTCGACTTGGGCACCTTGTGCATGATGGTCAACCTGGCGACGGTGGAAAACCTGGATCAACAAATCGCCGTCAAACTCGAAGAAATGCAGCAACGCAACGACGAAATCGCCACCCTGACCGAATTCATGTCCCAGTGCCGGGTCTACCAGTCCGAAGGCCTGGACGACGGCGCCCCTTCCGCCGATGGCACCGGCGGCGTCAACGACGACCAGATGATCACCATCAACGGCGTAACCAAACCCATCCAGGGCGAAAACGGTTGGGCGGAGGAATTCGGCATCACCTGGGTCGACGTGGACAGCAACGACGACCCCGACGTCCAATCCGAAGCCTGGGCCGCCAACATCGACTCCATCAGTTCGCAAATCGACATGCTGAACAACGATTCGCAAATGGACAATATCGAACTGCAAAACCTGATGAACAAACGCAACAACGCCTTCGAAATGGCCACCCAAGTCCTCAACAGCAACAACGAATCCGTGTCGTCGGTCCTGAGAAACCTCTAAGAAGCCGTTTGCCCAAATTCCAGAACGAAAGGGAAATCATGCCGGAGACCAATGCAATGGTAAGGGAAGAGGAAAAACGGCTGGGCGAAGTGGTCGAGGCGATAACCCTCAACCTGGCGCGCGGCGGCACCATCGGCGAAAGCCTGAAAATGGGCGCCTCCGATTTCGAAGGGCTCTACACCGTCGCCCACAGCTTCATGTCCTCGGGAAAATACGACAAGGCGATTCCCCTCCTCCGCTTCCTCTGCCTCTACGACCACACCGACCCCCGCTGGAGCTACGCCCTAGGGGTCGCCTACCAGAAAAAAAGCGACTGGCAGAAAGCCATCGAAGCCTACATGGTGGCAACCCTCCTGAACTGCCACGACCCCCGGCCGCAAGCCCAGGCGGGTTACTGCCTGATGCAAATGGCCCTGTGGTCCGAAGCCGTGAGCGCCCTGGAAGGGGCGGAAATGGTCTGCGGCAAAAACCAGCCCAAACTCCAGGCCCAGGTCCAGGCCATGTTGAAACTGGCCCGGGAACGCGTCCAAAAAAATAAGGAGGGCAAGTGATGGACGCCACCAGCGGCTGGAATTCCATCTCCACCACCCAACAAAACCAATTCCTCCAACAAACCAACCTCGCCTCGCTCCCCGCCATGGAAGCGATGACCCCCGCCCAATGGAACGTCCTGGCCGGCATCGCCGGGGAGGAAACGGTAGCGACCCTCCAGGACCAATACGCCGTAGGGGAAAGCCTCGCCGACCCGGTGCTGCCGGCGGCAAAAAAAGAAGTGGCGGATTGGTCGAACATCATGATGCTGGTTACCGCCATGAGCATGCAGGTCAGCGAACTCCAAATCGGCGCCTCGGTGGAAAAAGTCGAAGCCGACGCGGTGGAACTGGAGGCGATTCACACCGAACGGGCCCAACAACTCCAGGAAAACATCGAAAACCTCCGCAGCTCCGCCGCCAGCGGCCTGGCCGGTAAAATCTTCGGCTGGATCGGGGCCGCCCTCGGGCTCATCGGCGCCGCCGTCGCCACCGCCCTCACCGGAGGCGCGGCCGCCCCCGCCCTGGTGGTTGCCGCCCTCTCGGTGACGACCATGGCACTCCAGGAAACGGGGGCGATGGAAAAAATCGTTTCCTTCGTGGCCGAAAATCCCGCCGTCATGATGGCCGCCTTTCCGGTCCTCGGCGCGGTTTTAACCGGCTTGGTCAAAGGAGGGGTCCTCGACGAAGAACAGGCCAAAAGCTTCGTCAGCGCCACCTTCTCCGTCGCCATGATCGCCGCCAGCGTCGCTTGCGCCGTATTGTCCTTCGGCGCCACCGCCGCCTCCAGCGTAACCCTCATCTCCAGCCAGGTGACCTCGGTCCTCAAAGTGGTCGGCGCCGGTTCCCAGGTCGCCGCCAGCGTCGCCCAGGTGGGACAAGGAGCCTCGGGCGTGGCCGGCGCGGCCTACGACTACAAGTCCGCCATGATCCAGGCCGACACCGCCGACACCCGCGCCGCCCTGGAACAACTCCAGTCGATGCTTAACGAGGAAGCGGAACGCCTGCAGCAATTGCTGGAGACCCTCAACAGCGGCGTGCAATCGGCCAGTTCCATCCTGAATGAAATCAAATCGTCCAATCAGGCCATTTTCCAAAACATGGGCATGTGACGGGAACTACCCGGCAGCGAAAGGAGCGCATCATGAGCGTGGGCGGAGTCGGCAATACCGGCGGTTCCCAGTATGTCGGCGGAATGCCGGCGACAGATGTAACGGGAAAAACGGGCAAACTCTTCACCGGCGCGAATGTCACCTCCGCCACGGCGGCGGGACAGGCCGGCGGAGTCGGCGGCGACACCGGCGACCTGGCGAATCCGGCGGCGGAACCGCCGGTACAGGATTACCTCGGCGCTTCGGGAAACCAGGCGGCTTCAAGGAAAGCGTCGGAACCACTCAACCTGAACGCGGTGATGAAAGTCCTCTACCAGACCGCAATGGAACTCAGGGAAGCGAACAAGGAAATCCGCCACGCCGAACGGGACATCGCGATGGATCAGTCCTACCAGGCGGCGGACAAAATCCGCTCGGGGGCGGTGAAGAGTCTGGTGACCTCGGTGGTGGCGGGGGCGGTGACGATCGGCATGGGGATGGCGTCTTCGGTGCAGGGTTCGCGGCAACTGAAGGAAGTCGCCCAGCCGATGACCGCTTCGAACCAGGCTTACGCCAAATTGCGTACCGCCGAAGCGGATGTGGAATTGGGCCATTCGGCCAAGGATTTGCAGTCGGCGCAGTTGGAGCTTGACAACGCCAAGGCGGCAAGAACCCCGAAACCGGCCGAAACGCCGGACGCGCCCGGCGGCCCGGACGTGCCCGACGGCCCGGATGCGGCGAAAACGGCGCCGGCGCAGGACGCCCCTGACGCCGACCCGGCCAAAGCCAAGGCGGCGGAAACGGACGCGGCCGAAGCGGAAGTAAAGGCCGCGGGCGAAGCGGAGGCCGACGCCGCCGGTGCCGTCAAAACCGAAGGGGAAGCGGGCGAGGCGGCCAAAACCGAAGGGGACGCGGGCGACGCAGGCAAGGCTGAAACGAAAACCGAAGGGGATGCCGCCGACACTGGAAAAGCCGAAGCTGACGCCGGCGACGCCGCCAAGACCGAAGCGACAACCGAGATGGGCGAGGAGAAAATCGCCCAGCTGGAGAAGAATGTCGAGACCGCCCGAACAAGATTCGACGAAGCGCAGAAAAATTCCCTCAAGCTGAACGACCGCGAAGGCCGCGTCTTCGGCGGGCAGGACAAGGTGGACCGCGCCGCCCGCGCCAATACCATCAAAAACGCCGACAAAATGGATGCGGACGCGCTCGACCAAATGATCGGCGACGCCGAAGCGGAACTCCCGGGCCTTAGAGAGCAATACAGCCTGGCCAAGGGCAAACTCGACGCCGTCCAGGCGAATGTCCAGTTGAAGATTGGTTTCATGCAGGGGCTCAATTCCGCCGCCGGCGGTCTCGGGCAGATCATCAGTTCTTCGGGCGACCTGGCCGCTTCGGGGGATCAGGCGGTCGGCAAGGAGCACGAGGCCCAGTCCACCCAGGCCGCATCCGAAGAAAGCGAAGCGGCCGAGGTGCAAGAATCCTTCAACAGCCTTATCCAAAGCGTCATGGACGTGATCAAGTCCGTGAACGAATCCAATAACGAAATCAGCAAAGCCGTCTACCAGAATATGTAAAATAACTCCCAAATTTCCGGCCGATGCATTCAGAGACAAGAAAGGCGCAGCGTGAGTTTATATCAGGAAACGCTTGACCGGCTCGCCCAGGCCCTGGACACTCCGTCTCCCGAACAGGACGCCAACGGCGACGCCGTATTCGAATTGGCGGACGCTTTACGCCTGGCGGTGCGGGAGCTGCCGGGCGGGGAGGGCTGCGTCCTGTGGGCGGAGGTGTCCCGGGCCGTGCCCCCGGCCGATGCAGCCGCCCGCGACCGTAGCGCCCGCGAGATCCTCCGCCTCCGCTTCGCCCGCCTCGCCGGTTCGCCTGACTGCGGGGTGACCCTGAATGAAACGGGTGACGCCGTCTTGTTCAGCGTTTTAAGGTCCGATTCCGAAACCGATCTCGAAAAGGCCGCCGGCGCGCTGCTGGACGAAGCCGAGGCGATGCGTAAAGGCCTGCGGCGTTCCGCTCCGCCACCTGTCGGAGGCGGTTTCCCCCTACCTGATTTAAGGAGCTTCGCATGGCGTTGACCTGTACCTCCGACCGACCCGCCGCCGGCGTCGCCGTCCTGATTGTCCAGGGGGACATTGACGCCGCCTCCGCCCAGGACTTCGCGGCGGCGGTGGAACCGTTGTCCAGGGATGCCGCCGTGCTGCGGCTTATCCTGGATCTTTCAGGGGTGGATTATGTCGCCAGCGCCGGGCTTCGGGTGTTTTTGGGGGCGATTAAGGAGCTGCGCGGCCGCAAGGGCGTACTATGTCTCGCCGGCGCGAAGGGAGACACCCGGGACATCCTGGCGACGAGCGGAATGTTCAGGCTGGCCGGGGAGTTCGCGACGGTTGCGGCGGCTTTGCCGTAGGGGAGGTTCGCCATGCCGGACCGGGCGAAACGTAATGTCTCGCATCGGGTTTTCACCTTCACTGTCAGCCTGAAAAACGCGGAAGAGGCGGCGGCGGCGGCGGCGAATTTGTGGGAACAGGCCCGGGCCTTTCTCGCCGCGAACGGGATCGGCAAGACCGGCCTCTACAGCGTGAGAATGTGGCTGGAGGAACTATTGACCAATTCCGCGAAATACGGCATACCCGCCGGAGAGGTGTCGGTGACGGCGGAAGGGCGAATCGAGTGCGGGGAGGGGGGGGAACTTTACCTTACCTTTTCCGACAATGGCACGCCCTTCGACCCTTCCACGGCGGCAGGGCCGGACCTGAAGGCGACGGCGGAGGAACGGTCGATCGGCGGCCTCGGTTTGCAGCTTTTGTTCGAACGTTTTTCCGGCTTCAGTTATCGCCGCGAAGAAGGCCGCAACCGGGGTGAATGGCTTCTCGACGCGGCGGAAACGACAGAGGAGGGACGGCCATGAACGCCGCCAAGCCGGACCGCCCCCGCCGTTTTCAATTCAGCACCAGGGCGAAAATAGCTTTTATGCTGGCGCTCGGGATGGGGCTGTTGTCCCTCGCCACCACCTACATGGCCATTCACGGAGTCGGCAGTTCCATTATCGCCAATATGCAGGATGATAACCGCGTCCTCCTGCAAACCCTGGCCATGAACCTGCGGGAACGCCGCTTCGACCTGGACAGCATGAACGCCCTTAACGATCGGATGGCCTTGCGCTACAGCGTTTTCCTGGAAAATCAGATTCGGAGCCTGGAGAGCAGGGATGATTTTGTCGCTTTGGCCGAGAGTATTTACCTGGACTCACAGCTTTCCTTGTGGCTGCAGGACGAGAACTTCCGCCCGGTCGTGCAGCGGGGCGGGTTAAAAACCAACCCGACGGAACTAAGCGACCGCGAGGGAAAGAGGTTGGAACCGGCCTTGCGGGAACTGAGGCAAAAAGGGGGCGCGGGGAACTTGCAGGTGGAAACGGCCAAAGGGGGCAAGGAGGGGAAGGGTTATATCGGACATTGCTTTTACCTCCCAGAACGACGGCTTCTGGCCAGCATCTGGGTGGAGTCGGTAGAAAGGGACCGGGCTTTCGCCGCGAATCAGCGGGCTTTTGTCGAACGGATACGCGAGAACACCAAGAGCTATCGCATTGGCGAGACCGGTTTCATTTTCGTCGTCGGAACCGACGGCGGCTTGATGGTCACGGGTCCGTGGGATATCGAACCGCTGTTGGCAGAGGTCAATCCGGACAGCGGCAGGCCGCTGGGGGAAGACATCCGCGCTTACGCCAGCCATGCGGACAAGGTTGAACGCGCGCTCGAAGCCGACATCGAAACGCCGGGGGGGCGGCGCCGGGCCTTATTCCTGGCGGAATTCATGCCCTCTTTCGAGTGGCTGGTGGTGTGCGTGATGTTTCCGGGCGAGCTGACGGCACCGTTGTGGCGGCGGGTGTGGTATCCGATTCTAACCACCTTTTTCCTGACCGGGCTCCTGCTGGCGCTCATTCACTGGCTGGCGGGTAAGGTCATGGCGCCCCTGGCCGATCTGGCGGGGCTGGCCCGCGAGACGCCGGGGACGGATTTCCTGGGCCTCCCCGATCCCGGGCGCGAGAAACGCATGCGGGCGCTGGCGTCGGGACACATGGGCGGGGAGGTGGAGGAGCTGGCGCAGGCGTTCATGTTTATGGACGCATCCTTGCGTAAACGCGTCCGCGAGCTGGTGGACACGGCCGGGGCCAGGGAGCGGCTGGCGGGGGAACTGCATGGCGCGCGGGAAATCCAGGCCGGGATGCTGCCGCCCCCGCTTAATGATTTGGCGGGGCGGGGGAGGTTTGCCGTGGCGGGTTGTCTTGAACCGGCTTTGGAAGTGGGGGGGGACTTGTACGATTATTTTCTCCTGGATGAAAACCGGCTGTGCCTGGTCATCGGGGACGTATCGGGGAAGGGAGTCCCGGCGGCCCTCTTTATGGCGATGGCGATGGTGTTGATTCGCGCCGGCGCCAGCGAGACCGGAAGTCCCGCCGTCCTGATGCGCCATGTGAACGTCAACCTGGCCGCCAACAATCCCCAGGGCCTCTTTGTCACCCTGTTTGTGGCGTACCTGGATTTGCGGGACGGCCGGGTGGAGTATGCCAGCGCCGGGCATAATCCGCCGGTGGTGCGGGGACGGAACGGCTTGACGGAACTGGACGGGGAGGCTGGTTTGGTCTGCGGCTTTTTCGAGGAGGCGGAGTTCGCGTCAGGCCAGCTTACGCTTCAGCCTGGGGATGCCTTGTTCCTGTACACGGACGGCGTGACCGAGGCGATGGACAGGGACAAAAAGCGCTGGGGCGCCGCGGCAATGCGGGAAACGCTGTCAGGCACCGCCGGCGCCGGACCGGAGGCTACCTTGCAGGCGGTGCGTGAAGGCGTCCGCGGGCATGTCGGAACGGCCGCCGCGTCGGATGATTTAACCATGGTGTGTTGCGTATATATAGACCGTCCAGAGAACTCTTGCGCACTGCAAATCCAAGACGGGAACCCTGTCGCTGCCTGGTAAAGAAAACAGAGTGATTGTCATTCCGAGCGGTAGCGAGGAAGCCAGCGGTCGCTATCCGCCGAGTAAAAACGCTTTACATTCGGCTCGTTTATACCTCTCCAGCGCTTCCAAATGGGGGCGGCTTATACTCAGCCATTCTCGCAGCCGGATTCCTCACTACCGTTCGGAATGACATTTGGGCCGTGGTTCGGAATAATGTAGCGACAAGGTTTTCGTTCTGAATTGAATGCGCAAGATTTATCCGGATGGTCTATATATACCAGTGGACTTTTTGAAGGAGACGCAAATGGCCAGCAGGGATAAAGTGGCGAAAATGCTTGAAGGGAAGCTTGACGCGGACCAATTGGACCGGCTGTTGGCCGGCGACGGCGCCGAATTTCCCAGGGGCGACAGGACGCCGGTGGGGCTGGAACTGACGGACGGGGACAACCTGGTCCTCTATGCCTTTCTTGGCGCCGCACCCATCGAGGACGCCTTGGCGCGGCCTTACCTGATTCGGGTTTTGGAACTTAATCAGCCCGGGTTTCTCCAGAACGCCCGCCTGGCCGTCCACGACAACGAAGTGGTGGCGCAGACGGAAATCGACAGCGACCAAACCGACGCCGCCGCTTTCGCCGCCGCGTTTGCGTCTTTCGCGAACCAGGCGGATGCGCTGGCGGAACACTTGCGGGGCTACCTTGAGGAACTGGCGCGGGAACCGGTCGCCGGCAACGACGACCCGCCGGCGGCAGTGACGGCGGAGCCGATTAAATTCAAGCAGGGCTGGGTTCAGGCTTAATAAAGCACTCCCGTGATATGACAGGAGCACGTCATGAACGTCGGAAATATACCCGGAGGGATGGGGCCAAATGCGGTGGGCGGAGTCGGACCGCGCGGCGGAGCGGCTCCCCTGATGGCACGAATAGTGGCGAGGGTCTTCCTGCATGGGCAAAACCCCTTACAGCAGGCGGGGGCGGCCGGACCTCAGGCCGCCGCCGGGATAACCCCGGGACAGCAAGCGTTAACCCTGGGACGCCAGGCGCTGGCGGACACGGTGAAGGCGCTGGGCGACTTGTTTAAGTCGGAAACGGGCGGCCCGGGCGCCGCGCCTTTTTCCGCGCCGTCGGCCCCTGTCCGCCGGCAGGTGACGGAAGCCAGCGAACGGCTGACGCCGGATCTCCTGAACGGCGACGCCGCCGCCCGACAGGTGGGAGGCTCCCTTAAAAGCCTGGCGGCGATCCTCGACCTGCGGGCCGAAGCCGTGAACCTGCCCCGTAAATCCCTGGCGGAACAGGTTCAATTCCTGGCCCAACTGGAGTCCGCCGTGGCGGACCTGCCTTCCGAGGCCGATTTGATTGCCGCGGGGATTACGGCGGACGGATTCGCCAACGACCTCGCGGCTCCCATTAAAGATTGGGCGGCGGCTTTCCGTGAGCAGTTCCTCCAAGATCGGCTCGGCGACGCGACGGAGCGGTATGACCTGATTAGGACAAAAATCGCCGGCCTGGACGCGGATATCCAACGCGCGGTGGCGGCAGGCGATCACGGCAGTATCGGCGTGCTGAAATTAAAGCGGGAGGAGGGGACGCTCCGGCAGCACCTCGAAGCCGCGGTGAACCAACTGTTCGCCGTTCGGGGGGAAATCGACCGGGCCGTCCTCGAAGTGGGCGGGAACCGCCCGGCTGGCGATCTGCTCCGCGACATGCTGGCGCGGGCCGACGCCTTCGAGGCGACAGTGTATGCGACCCTGGGGGACGCGCTACTCCTCAACCGCGACTTGACCGTTCTGGACCAGACCTCCCTCAACCGAAGCAGCGGAACCCCGCTCGAACTGACCCGGGAAAAAATCCACAGCCTCACCCTGAACGACGCCGACCGGACCCGGTTGGAGGAAATTCTCCGGGCGGGGGGGGAACTCACCGCCGCCGACGCCCTCCTCCTCGCCGCCAAACTCACCGCCGCCCTGGACACGGACCGCCTGATCGGTTTGCAGGAGCCAATTCGCAAAATGCTGGACGCCAACGCTCCGGCCATACCGGAAAACAACCGGCCGCCGGTGGACCTCGGCGTGGCGGACAAGCGGCGGCTGGCCGGGGCGATGTCCCTGTTGTTGACCGAGACCCAGGCGCAGACCCTCCAAGGGCAGGTCGATAGGCTGTCGGAGTATTCGCTCGGCAAGCTGGAGGGGGAACGGAAAACCCTCCTAAGCGAACTGGGGGGACTGTTGGACCCTAATACCAAGCCGGCGGACCGGAGCAAATTATACCCCAAACTTATGGCCCTGGAGAGCCGCCTCGGCCTTCTGGACGCGGCGGCGCGAAGAGTGTTGAGTAGCGGGGATCAATCCCGCTTCGCCGCCCTGCGGCAAGACGGCGACCCCAACGCAACACTACGGATCGACGGCCGGGAGGTCGTCCTCGACACGGCGTTCGTAAATTCCTGCCTCCTGCAAATGGCGGCGGATCACCCCAAGGCCGGGGCTATCGCCGAGGTTATCGGGAGATCCGCGAACCCGGTCGCTTTGCAAGCCGCCTTCGACCAGTTGTGCCTGGCCTTCTGGTCCGACCCCCAGCTTGGCGACGTCATCGCCGCGCAAATCGCCGCCGGTTATCCCGGGAAAGTCGCCGATCTCCTGACCGCCCTCACCCCGCAAAGCATGGGCGAAGCGGGCGGCCTGCGGGCGGCCATGGATAAATTGGACGGCGTGTTCCTGGGCCTACCCAACCTTGGCGACAAACTGCTGGCGGCCAAACTCCGCCTGGCCGCCGGAGCCGGCCTGGACGGCCCGGCCGCGCGCGGGGAAATCACCCTCAGTCATAATTTCAAGGAAAGCTTCCGCGCCTTTCACGCAGCCTACGGGATAGGAAGCCCGCTCATTCCGGCCTGGCTGAACGATCTGGTCAAGGCGACTCTTCAGAGCCCGGAGACAGGCATCGGTTCCAAGCCGGCCCTGTTGGCGATTCGCGCCGCTTATTTCCAGCATCTCTCCACCGCCGCCGGCGCCGGCAATCCGCTGCCGGATACCATCGACAATTATCGGAATTACCTCACCGCCACCCTGGGCGGGCCAGCGCCCGCCGGCCGCGTGAACCAGGAATTCCTGTCGCCGGAATATTTCTCCGCCCTCCATAATCCGAATTTTTCCAACCTGGACCTGATCGCCGGAGCGCAAAACCTCGCCGCCGGCGCCCTGTCCGACCTGCAGGATAATTTCCAGATGCGCCAGGCCATCCGCAAGCTCTCGATGAGCCCGGAAGCATGGAGCGCGGAAGCCATGGAGCGGAAGCTCCTCCTCAACCTCCTGCCGCATTCCTACGGCAATGCGGTAAAATCCCTCGCCGAACTCCGTACCCTTTACCAGGCAAACCAGGCCGACGCCAACGCCCTCGACAGCGCCGGACGCATGAAACGCCTGGCGGTGCACGGCATGAAAAGCAGCATCAACCGCCAACTCCAGCGCCTCGGCGTCAAGGCGCGGGACCTGGTGGAAGAACAGTTGACCGCGTCCGACGCCGCCAGAACCCGGGCCGCAACCCCCAACGGACAACGGATCGATGGCTATCACCGGGCCCTCCAGGCCATGTGCGAGGGCAGGGCGGCGGGAGACCGGTTCGTCAACCCGGACGGCGCGGTGTTGTTCCGGAAGCTCCCCTCGGCCAAATTTGTCGGACAGTTGGCGGCTTTGCGGCAGGTGCTGGAAGGAAACGGGACGGATAATTTCAAACCGGTGCGGGGGCTTTTCGTCGGCATGGAATTGCCGCGCAACTTCGACCTCGCCACGCTGCAAAGCGGCAGAAGCGCCAAATACGCCGGCGAAAACCAGGCAGGCCTGGAAATTTTCCAGAACGCCATGCAGCTCCTCGCCAACCCCGCCTCCGGCGACGCCGACCTGGCGGGCGCCTTGGACGCCCTGCGGGGCTTGTTCGAAAACTTCCAGCTGGGCGAAAAAATCGACGCCCTCCTCTACGTCCAGGCCACCCGCAGCAATCTGCGCGGGGAATCCATGCGGAGGTCCTTTCCACCCATTCCTGAAACCGCCATGGGCATCGACCAAAAGAACGAAATCCTGGCGCTGCTCGGTGCCATGGCGCGGCGCTACGAAGATCTCCGCGACCTCGCCACCGACAGCAAGGCCGGCCGGTTCCAACTGCTCCGCGCCGGCGACGCCAAACGCCGGGAGCTGGACGGCAATCTGAAAAACCTGCAGTCCCTGCGAAATCGCCAAGCCTGCCGCGCCCTCGACCGGGCGGCGTCAATCCAAATCCTGGCCGCCTTTTCCGGCCAAAAAGAACTCGCCTTCAGTCAATTCGTCGCCGAGGCCAAATCGCCCCATAGCGGAACGCGGAACGCCTTGACGACCGCCTTGAAAAATCAGTTCGAAATCGGCCCGGAAATGGCGGATGTCTTCCTCGACCGGCAGCTTGCCGCCTTTGGCGACCCGCCAAACATCCTGCAACGCGAAGCCGAAATCAAACTCTCCTTCGCCCGAAAATGCGCCACCCTGCTGCAAACCGTCTTCACCCGCCGGCCAGACCGCGCCGGCGGCCCCGCCGCTCCCATGAACCCCGAATTCGAGGACACCCTGAAAAACCTCGTCGACACCCTGAAACCCGGCGTGCAAATCGGCCTGGTCGGAAAAAAAGGCGGCTCCGCCTCCGCCTCCCTCGTCACCGGAATCGGCCTGGTCAACGCCGGCCTGAACTTCTCCCGGGACCACGGCATAACCCTGACCCGGGGCATGGACGGCTCCATCAGCCTGAATATGCAAAAAGGCTTCTCCGGCGGCGTCAACGCCGCGCTCATCGCCTGCCAAAGCATCCTTACCGGCGTCGCGGCCATCGGTGGCGAAGGCGCGACCGGCCTGGAACTCCGCTTCATCGACACCACCCAGGACGGTCAAAAAATCAGCGCGGGCGATCATTTCGAACAGTTCTTCCGCAGCTTGAACGGGGGACACACCAGCGCCGCCCTCCTCTCCCACGTCGACAGCGTCGCCACCACCGCGAAAGGCGGCGCCAGCGCCGGGATCG
>JAVBTZ010000137.1:0-20460 GCA_031555915.1 Planctomycetota bacterium | reverse complement strand
GCGGCCTGGGGGGGGCTATGCCCTGGGGGGTGCGTGCCCGCGGGGGGGGGCGCGATTTGTTTTCGTTATGTGGGGTGGTGGCTTACAGTTTGTTTGGGCGGATTTTGACCGGGGTGGCCGGGGCGTGTTTGGTGATTCTGTTGGTTCGGGGGTTGCGACGGGTCTAGAAAAACAATTTTTCCCCAGTTTTATACTGGCGGCGGGCTGAGATTGTGAAAAGTTTATTTAACCACAGAGACACAAAGGACACAGAGAACCGCATTTTTTGTAGTCACCGAATAAAATTGTGGTTCTCTGTGGTCTTTGTGTCTCTGTGGTTAAATTCACATTTTCAAGGAGTCGTCGGTATAACCGTGTTTCATGGGGGGGGGCGGCATTCAATCGGCGCTACCCGCGATTTCCACCGCCAGAGCCCGCCCCCGTTCCGTCAGACGGTATTTCTGCGCCCGACTGTTCGGCTTGTCGGCAATGGTCATTTCCAATAAGCCGCCTGCCAGCGCCGGCGCGAGATACAGCTCCCGAAATGATTTACGGTCAGCCAGACCGATTGCCCGTTGCAACTCCCCCCGCGCCATCTCCCCCCCCGCCACCCGCAACAGCTGTTTGACTTGGGGGGTGACTTGGGGGGTGACTTGGGGGGTGACGGAAGTGGCAATGGCCTCCTGGATCATCGACAGCACGAATTCCATGAAGCAGGAGCAGTCGGCCCGGCTTGTCCCCTCCTGCAAAGTCTGGTAATATTCCGCCTGATGTTCGTGAATGAGGCTTTCCACGTGTTTAGCACCGGTTTTCCGAACCGCCCATCTGGAGAAAAGCCATGCGTCAGGCGAAGCAGCCGCCAAGCGAAAACAGGGATAATGACCGGCGCGGTTTTTTCCAGCAAGTTTATGCCATAGTCGCCGGGATCCCCGCCGGCAAAGTCATGACCTACGGCCAAATCGCCAAACGCCTGGGCGGGAGGTATTCCGGACGCACGGTAGGCTTCGCCATGCACGCCGCGCCGGCCGAAGCGGCGTTGCCCTGCCACCGGGTCGTCAACAAACTGGGCGAAATGGCGCCGGGCTATTGTTTCGGCGGCGCCGCCAACCAACGCCGCCTATTGCGTAAGGAAGGCGTGTCCTTCCACCGCGACGGGACGATAAACCTGACGAAGTCGCTCTTGCAATTTGCGGATTGAAAGTTCATGCCTGCAACGTCCCGATTATCCCCGCCACCGTCTCGCCGTGCGCCTCCAGCCAAGCGTCCAACTCGTGCATCAAGCGGGGACAAACCCCGGGCTCGGCAAAATTCGCCGCCCCCACCTGCACCGCCGCCGCTCCCGTCATTAAATAACCCAAGAGCGACTTCAAGTCGCTCACCCCCCCCGCCGCCACCAACGGGCACTTGACGGCGCCCCGCACCTGCCACAGCAAACGCAAGGTCAGGGGATAAATCGCCGGTCCGCTAAGCCCTCCGGTTATGTTCGACAAAATCGGCCGCCGCTTCTCCACATCCACCGCCATGCCAAGGAAGGTATTCGCCACCACCAGGGCGTCGGCGCCCGCCCCTTCCGCCGCCCGGGCAATCTCGCGGATGTCCGTGACGTTCGGGGTCAGCTTCACCCACATCGGTTTGTCGCCCGCCAAACGGCGCAATTGTCCAACCAAACGCGCCGCCACGCCGGCATCGGTACCGAAGGTTATCCCCCCCTCCTTGACGTTCGGGCAGGAAATGTTGATTTCCAAAACGTCGATTTCCTCGACCCCCGCCAACCGCTCCACCAAGCCGGTGTAATCCTCCTCGCTTTTCCCCGCCACGTTCACCACCACCCTGGCCGCCTTCCGGCGTAACGCCGGCAACAGCTCGCGCAGGAAATACTCCACCCCCTCGTTCTGCAGGCCAATCGCGTTCAACATCCCCCCCGGCGTCTCCGCCACCCTTGGGGGCGGATTCCCCACCGTCCTGGCCAGCGTCACGGACTTGGTCACGCACGCTCCCAACAGGCGGATATCGTAGAAGTCGCCGTATTCCTCGCCACTGCCGAAAGTGCCGGAAGCGGGCATGATCGGATTCGCCAATTCCACCGCGCCCACGCGGGTTTTCAGTCTGGAGTTCATGCCGGGATTCATGTTTGCCCTTTCCCTGTCGGCCTTCCGACAATATACCCTATAAGTTGCATCCCGCAATGAAAACCGTAAAATGGAGCGACCAACCGAACTTGACAGGAGAAATAAATTGCCGGAAAATCTTACTAAAAACAATTCCCATGCCGACCAATCCGCCCCCAAGACCGGCCGTTCGAAACTGGTCCTGCTGTTGCTTGTCCTTTGCCTAATCGCCCTCGCCCTGGCCGTCTACCTGTTTCTCCACTACGGCAATCCCCAATGGGACCCGCGCCTCTACGCCTTCCAGGCCAAACACGCCAAGGACGGCATCCTCGAACCCAAGGGAAACTACTCCGGCCCCTGGAAAAATTGGACCGGCGCCGGCGCCCTCGCCTCGACCTATAACTATCGGAACGGCAGGAAAGACGGCCCCTACGTTACTTATACCGCCGCCGGCGGGATCCTCTCCGAAGGACAGTATAAGGAGGGCGCCCTGGACGGCATCCAGAAAGTCCACCAGGAAGGGGGAGCCCGCACCGAAATCCCCTTCGCCAACGGTAAACGGAACGGCATGGAGAAAACCTGGTACCCGGACGGCAAAATCGCCGTCGAGGCTCCCTGGGTCGACGGGGAACAGGAGGGGCCGGTGAACTTTTATTACGAAAACGGCTCCATCCAGTCCAGCCTCCCCTTTTACCAGGGGAAACGCCAGGGCGTGCACAAGACCTGGCACGAAAACGGCAAAGTCCAGGGCGAGGAAAATTACCGGGACGACGTCCTGAACGGCTCCAGCAGTTTCTGGGGCCCGGACGGCAAAATGGAAATGAGCCTGAATTACCGGGGCGAACGCATGGACGGCAAACAAACCTGGTATCATCCCAACGGGAAAATTGCCAAGGAAATCAACATGTCCATGGGCATACCGCACGGCGAATGGAAGGAATGGGACGAGGCGGGGAAAATCGTCACCGACGAATTGTACGACATGGGGGAATTGAAGAAACCGGCGAAAAAGGAGATCGCGGCGGAAAAAGCCGAAGCGGAGAAATCCGCCGAGGACAAAATAGAACAGAGCGTGGAAGACGCCATCGACGGGAAAATCGCCAAACCGGCGCCGGACCGGAACGCCCCGCCGCCCCTGGACGACGAGGAAAACAGCCAGCCCGCGGACCAGGAAAAAGCGGCCTGAAACTGCCTATAAAAGCAAACACCGCCGCTTTCCCCAGTGAAAGCGACGGCGTTTGGGAGAGGAGGCTAGGTTGTTCCGCCCAGGTCAGGCGGAGAGGGAGATGATGGAACCGTCCGGAAATTTGAAGTCGAGATAAGCCGGATGCGATTCATCGCGGAAAGTTTGGTCGACGCTGGCGCGAACCGTTTGGGTCAATTCCTGCCAGTCCGAACCTTCCAAATAAGTTGCCCAATCGAGGCCGTGAATCATGAAGCAGTTGTTTTCACCTTGGTTGACCAGGAAAGTGAGTCTCTTCATCGTCCGTCTCCTTGACTTGGTCCCGGGCGTTTTCTTTTCCCTACAAACTTATTATCGGCCCGTTTTCCAAGCGGCTGAATGAATTCCGCAGGATATTCGTTTTTTTTTCAATTTTGTTTTTTCACCTTGCAAAGGAGCCGACCGCCATGCCCGGTCTGTTTTTAGCGCTCGAAGGCGGGGACGGCAGCGGCAAATCGTCGCAACTCCAACTTCTCGAGGCGTTTTTCCGCCGGACCAACGCCAAGGTCGCGACCATCCATTTCCCGCGCCTCGACGTCCAGCCTTACGGCCCCCTCATCGCCCAGTTCCTGCGGGGCGACTTCGGTTCGCTGGGACAAGTCCACCCCAAACTCGTGTCCCTCCTTTACGCCCTCGACCGCAAGGAAGCGGCCGACCGCCTCAAGACGCTCTTGGCCGACGGCCACATCATCCTGGCCGACCGCTATATCTTCTCGAACCTCGCCTACCAGTGCGCAAAAATCGCCGCCGAAACGGAACGGAAGGCTCTCGCCGACTGGATTGAACGCCTCGAATACGGCTTCCACGGCATTCCCCGCCCGAGCATAACCCTATATCTCGACGTGCCCCACGACTTCGCCCGGGATAATTTGGCCCGGGAGCGGCAGGGGGAGGATCGGGCTTATTTACGGGGCAAGGCCGACATCCATGAAGCGAGCGAAGCTTTGCAAACGCGGGTCAGGGAGGAATTCCTGGCCCTCGCCAAGGCCCGCAGCGGGGAAATCGGCATTGTCGATTGCCGGGGGGAGGACGGGAGAATCGCCGACAAGGGGGTGATCCACAGCCGGATTGTCGATGCGCTCCGCTATTTCCGGGTGATCTCGCACTGACGGCAAGGCATCGCCCCAACCACCCACCCTTTCAGCACTGGCAGTCAATAGATGGACGGCACCTTCCAAATCCTGCTGCGGCAAATCGTCTCGCCCCGGCAGGAAAATCCCAAACAGCTCGCCTTGCGCGCCGCGCGGAAGCTGGACATCCCCCTTGAGGACATACTGTCCTGCAACCCGGTCCGGCACGCGCTGGACGCGCGGAAACGCCGCGGCGCCCCCATTCACGTCTATCACCTCCGCCTGACCCTGCCCACCCGGCACCGCCGGCTGGTGCGGAAAAACAAGTCCCTCGACATCGTGGTCGAAACGGACGGCAAGGAGCCGACCCTGCAACTCACCGACCCCGCGCCGCCGCCGTCCGCAAACGTTCTCCCGGACCGCGGAGGCGGCCAC
Organism: Planctomycetota bacterium; assembly: GCA_031555915.1. Taxonomy (GTDB): domain Bacteria; phylum Planctomycetota; class SZUA-567; order SZUA-567; family SZUA-567; genus JAJBSZ01. The sequence continues at coordinate 15,646 of JAVBTZ010000137.1, read as the reverse complement.
GGCGGACGGCGGCGGACGCTGGTGGTGGGGGCCGGCCCGGCGGGACTGTTCGCGGCGCTACGCCTGGCGCGGGCCGGCTGGAAGCCGCTCCTGATTGAACGGGGCGACCCGTTGGATCGGCGGCGGCGGGCGGTGGCGGATTTTTGGCGGACGGGGAAATTGGACCCCGAGGCGAATGTCCTGTACGGAGTGGGCGGGGCGGGTTTGTTTTCGGACGGCAAACTGAACACCCGGCACAAGGACCGGGCGGCTTTGCGGGAGATCCTTTCCGCCCTGGTCGCGGCCGGGGCGCCGGAGGAAATTCTCCTCGAAGCCGAGCCGCACCTGGGGAGCGACCTCCTGGGGGACGTGGTGCAGAACCTGCTGCATGAAATCGAAAATTGGGGCGGGGAGTTCCGCCACCGAACCCGGCTGGACCGGCTATGCCTCGAAGCGGGACAGGTGCGCCGGGCGGAATTAGCCGGCGGCGACAGCCGCGAGCGGCTTGACGTCGACGCTTGCGTCCTCGCCACCGGGCACAGCGCCCGCGATGTTTACGAGATGCTCCACGCGGAGAATTTTCTCCTCCAGGCCAAGCCTTTCGCCATCGGTCTCCGGGTCGAGATGCCCCAGGCCGGCATCGACGCCTCGCAGCGGTCTCCCGCTTTCCGGCCGCTGGCGGGACAGGCGGCGGCATTTCGCCTGTCGCGGCCGCCGGAGGGCAGGGCGGCTTCGTGTTACACTTTCTGCATGTGCCCGGGGGGAGTGGTGGTGCCGTGCGCTTCCGAACCGGGGCGTCTGGCGGTGAACGGGATGAGCTATCACGCCCGCGCCGGCGAATGGGGAAATGCCGCGTTTCTTTCCCCGGTGACGCCGGCCGACTTCACCCTATACGCCGCCGGCGTGGCGGAGCCGCTGGCCGGGCTGGCCTTGCAGCGGCACTGGGAGGGGAAGGCTTATCTGGCTGGCCGGGCCGGAGGCGAATACGCGCTTCCCTGCAGCAATCTCGCCGATTTTTTGGCCGGTCGGGCCGGGGCTTTACCCCGGCGCCGTTCGGTCGAACGGGCCTGGGCGGCGAATTTGCGGGAGCTCCTGCCGCCCCACCTCGGGGTCACTTTCGCGGAGGCGATTCCGGAAATGCTGCGGCGGTTGCGGATGGTCAAGGCGGAGGAAGCGGTCCTTTACGCCGTCGAGACGCGTACCAGCAGCCCGGTGCGAATTGTGCGGGAGCCGTCCGGCGAGACGGCCCGGGGTTCCGGCGTTTATCCCGCCGGCGAAGGCGCGGGTTATGCCGGGGGGATAATGACCTCGGCGTTGGACGGCTGGAAGGCGGCCGGACAGCTGATGCAGGCGCGTGCCGGGGAATGAGCGCGCCAATTTCCGTTCTTCTTTTCCAGGGAGGGCGGGGGTATCCATTTGCATTTTTCCGGCAATACCCCATAATTACCCAAAAGCGGACGGTTTGCGAAAATCTAGCGGCGGTTGGCTCGATTTTCGCAAAAAGTCCAGCAAAAGTGCGACCTGTCATCCACCCCAATCCCCCGAAAGGACCCCCATGCGCACCCCCTTCATCTGCGGCAACTGGAAGATGTACAAAACCGTTGCCGAAGCGGTAAGCTTCGTGAAAGAACTCACTCCCCTCATCGCCAACGCCCAAGAGGTCGAAATCGGCATTGGCGCTCCCGCCACCGCCTTGAAGTCCTTGGCCGACGCCGCCAAAGGCACGAAAATCCGCATCGGCGGCGAAAACTGCCATTGGGAAAAAGAAGGCGCCTTCACCGGCGAAATCGCCCCCGGCATGCTGGTGGAAGCCGGCTGCGATTTTGTCATCATCGGCCACTCCGAACGCCGCCAATACTTCGGCGAGACGAACGAGACCTGCAACAAAAAGGCCAAAGCGGCAATCGCCCAGGGCCTGACCGTCATCCTCTGCTGCGGCGAAACGCTGGCCGAACGCGAAGCCGGCAAAACCACCGCCGTGGTTACGGATCACGTCAAGAACGGCCTGGCCGGTTTCAGCGCCAAGGAGATGGCTTATATCGTCATCGCCTACGAACCGGTCTGGGCGATTGGCACCGGCAAGACCGCCACGCCGGAACAGGCGCAGGAAGTGCACGCGGTGATTAGGAAGCTTCTCGCCGACCTTTTCGGCAAAGACATAGCGGAAGCGACCCGCATCCAGTACGGCGGTTCGGTGAAGCCGGAGAATGTGAAGGAAATCATGGCCCAGGCGGATGTGGACGGCGCGCTGGTGGGCGGGGCGAGCCTGAAGCCGGACTCGTTTGCAAAGCTGGTCAATTACAAATAGCCAAGAAAAGAAGGAACACGGGAAACTTTGATGGGAAGCGAATGGTGGTTGGTTCGCTTCCCATTAAAAAGCTCCATCATGCCCACAACCGATCCCTCCGACATCGAATTCGTCGACCCCACCGAAGCGCTCTATCCCGAACTCGCCGGCCTGACTCCGGCCGAGACTCCGCCCGCGGCCGACGACCCCGCCCGCTGGCCCGAACACGAAGGCATGGCCGAAGATCCGCCGCCCCCCCCGCCGCCCAAGGCAAAACGCAAAACCGGGAACCCGGACTCCCTGGCCCTTCTGGCCTCGCGGGAAATCGGCAGTCATCTGGAAGAATTGCAAAAGCGCCTGCTGATTGGCGTCGCCGTGTTTGCGCCGTTGTTCGTACTGGGGATGTTCCTGTACCAGAGCTTGTGGAAAATCGTCACCCTGCCCTTGGAACGCGCTGCGCCGAATCTACTGAGATTCCAGGCCCTGGGACCGTCGGACGGCTTGGTGATGGCGATGCGGATCGCTTTCGCTTTCGCCCTGTTTTTGTCGCTCCCGATTCTATTGGGGCAGGTATGGGGGTTTGTCGCGCCGGGCCTGACCGGCAAGGAAAAACGGCTTCTCTATCTTTCCCTGGGTACGGGCGGATTGTTGTTTTTCATCGGGGTGGCGTTATGCTATTTCATCGCCCTACCCTTGGCCCTGGGGTTCCTCCTGCCGTTCAACCAATCGCTGGACGGTTGGGAGAACGCCTTCACCGGCGCCGGCTATGTCGATTTCGTCATCACCTGCCTGGCGGGGTTCGGGCTAGCTTTCGAACTGCCCTTGGTGATGCTGGCCCTGGGCTGGGCCGGGTTCATCACTCCCAGTGGCATTCGCGAGTGGTGGAAAGCCGTGGTGCTGATTATCGTCATTTTGGCGGCGGTGATGACGCCGCCGGACCCGTTTACGCAAATGCTTCTGGCGCTGCCGATGCTGGCGCTGTTTGCGGCGGGCTATTATTTGGTGAAATGGGTGGCCGGCAAGGAGGAGGGAAATGGGCTTCAATGACATCAGTCCCAAGGCATGCGCGGAGAAACTGCGGCGGGCGAAAAAGATCGCCGTACTGACCGGGGCCGGCATGTCGACGGCGGCGGGGGTGCCCGACTTCCGCGGGCCGAAAGGATTGTACGTAACCCGGCGGTATGACCCGGAAACGGTTTTCGAAATAGGCCATTTCGACCAGGACCCCAAACCGTTCTATCAATTCACCCGCGATTTCCTGGGGATGTTGAAAAGCATAGAACCGACCCTCACCCACCGCTTCCTGGCGAATTTAGAACGAGCAGGCCGGGACATTGGCATTGTCACGCAAAATATCGACGGCCTGCACCAAAAAGCGGGATCGAAGCGGGTCTACCCTATTCACGGCGACTACGAAACGGCGCATTGCCGGCGCTGCCGGAAAGCTTACGCCGGAAGCGAAGTGGAGAAGCTGCTCGAAAAAATGGAAGTTCCCTGCTGCGGCAAATGCGGTGGGGTGATTAAGCCGGACGTGGTTTTCTTCGGCGAAAACGTCAGGCATTTGGAGGCGTCGCTGGCGCTGGCGGCGGCGAGCGACCTGATGCTGGTCCTGGGATCCAGCCTGACCGTGCATCCGGCGGCCGGGCTTCCCGGCGCGGCGGGGGGCGAAGTGGTGATTGTGAACCAGGGCCCGGTGGGCCTGCGGGGCGGCAAGAATATTTACCTCGCCGACAGCGGCCTGGATTTGTTTTTCGAAGAAGTGGCGAAAGCGATGGCGGTGGAGACAAAGGACTGAAAAACCTTCGAACCGTCGCGGAGATATTCGACCTCCAGATAGGGGGCGGTACCGGCCCGCAGGACAAAACAGGGAGCCGGCGCCGGTTTCTCGTGCTCGCGGACGGCGGTGAAAGTGGTTTCATCCAGCATCAGGGCGACGATTTCCTGCCCTGCGGCGCTTTCGCCGTCATGCTCGTAACGGAGGCGCGCCTGCAATTCCTCCTGGGCGTCGACAGGGTCGGGGAAGTCCATGCCAATCGGAAAGATGCGGAGTTTCTTGCCTTCGCGCACCGTCATCTTCCACGGCCGGTAGCCTTCCTCGTAAATCGCCTCGACTATTTCCTCCTGCACGCTGTAACGAAAACCCACCCGCATGACGATGGATTCCGGCAGGTCGCGGTGGGGCTGGTAGCCGCCGGTCGCCTCGCCGGAGCGGGAGGTGTTGGCGGAAGGGGGGATTTCGGGGGTAACGAGGGCGAGCCATTCATCCTCCGTACCGACCTTGACCCGGGCGAGAATTTTTCCGCCCTCGCGCTCTTCGACATAATTGTCGGCCAAACCGCGGATTTCCGCCAAGGTACCGGCGGCGATGAGGCTGGAAAAATCTATGGGAACCAGATAATCCGCCGCGCCCGTTTCCACATACCAAATATCCTCGGGTGATTCCCTGGGTTCCTCCTCCGGCGCTTCCTCCGCCGACGCCGCGGCCGCGAAGCTGATAAACAGGTTCGCGGCCAGAAAAAGAATTATGCCTGACTTTGCCAACCAGTGACGCCTCGACTTCATACCCGCCCCCCTTCGCCAAACAGCGGCTACGCCGCCGCTCCGGTCGTTTCCTTGGCCGACAAATCCAGCTCCTGCACGAAAGTGGTCGGCCGCAGCACCACCACCAGCGCATGGTTGCCGCCGGACAGGGGCAGGGAATACATTTCGAAGCATTCGCGCCGGGCCTGTTCGGGATAATCCTGCGCCCCCAGGGCCGGCCATTGCCGGCAGGCCCTGCGCCACAGGTGGCGCACCCACGCGGACGCCTCGTCCGGGCCGATTTTCGCCTTCAGGTCGGAGTAGCCGTCCCCCTTCTCGACTTCGTGGGCCCAATCGGGGAGAAGGCGGGGATAGGAGATTTCCCTGATATTGGTGCCGGCTTCCCACAACGAGTCGCCGGAAATGTTCTGGTGGATTTCCCGCCACAGCGCGTCCTCCTCCCGGCAGGTCACCGGGGCCGAACCCTCGACGAAAATCCGCACATAGGGAAGACGCAAATCGTAAGTGGGGGTGCCTAGCCAATCCCCGGTAAAGAGCCAGCGTTTCATCCACACCGGCCATTCCTGCGGGGAACGGGCGAGGGACAGGCGGGTGGCGAAGCCGCGGCGGTTGGCGTCGTCGAGACGGTACCAGAGGCGGAGGAAGAGGTTCCCCCCAATTTGCCCGCAGGCGGCGCCGGAGAGAAGGGCCGGCAGGGCGACAAAGGCGGCAAGATAATATGGCGAAACATCGGGGAGTAAATGTACAATGACGGCAGCGACCAGACCGGCGACGCCGAACATGCCGGCGAAAGTGGCGAGAGCGGCGGCGGAGCGAAGCAGAAATGAGGCCAGAAGGCGGGACTTGCCGTTAAGCCGCCGGTAGATGCTGCGCCAATTTTCCGGTTCGGCGCCGGAAACGACGGCGATACGGAGCCCGGGCTGGCCGGGATGCCGGCCGGAAACCGAGGCGGCGGGATTCGGGGTGTTCGCGTAAGCGTTCATGTTTCGCCCTCCGATGCGCATTTGCTTCATGATGCCTGCCCTGGCAATATACTCGTCACGCAGGGAAATTGTCCGCCGAACGGAATTTCTTTTAAAAAATCTTCGCCGGGCGGCATTTTTTAGTCAATTTTTCGACAGGAATGGAAACCATGTCCGACCCCTTCGACCGCGACGATTTCGACCGTGACGATGACGACCGGGATTTCCCCCCTCCCCGGCGGCAGGGTGACGCCGCACCGGCCGGCCGGCGGGAGTCCGACCCGGAGAAGCGGCGGAAGGAGCGGAAGAACGAACGCTTCCAACGGGAGGAATTGGGAGAATTATTGAAGCTTTTCTCCAGTTTAGGGATAACCATGGCCTTCGGGATTGTGGCGTTTTTCCTGGCCGGGATGTGGGTGGACCGGCAGTTGACGGGAATGGGACACCCGACCCGGGGAGCGGGGCGAATAGTGTTTCTCCTGGCGGGATTGGGGATGAGCGTGTACTGGTCATATTTAAGGATCGCGCGGCACCTGAAGAAATTCGACGCCAAGGACCGGGACGGCAAGGATCAGCCGCCTGAAGATCCCGGCAAAAAATGAAGAAGAAAATATTTCCGAAGAAAATTTAATTTCCCCGCGTTTTATTATGGGACAACGGCCGGGCATAGAAAAAGAAAAGCTTTACCGCTACGCCATTAATTGAAAAAGGATTATCGGAAGCCGCCGGCAAAACCGGCGGCTTTCTCCGTTTCGTTTTGGCTGATTTTCCCGCGGGCGGCCTGTCGATAAGGCTTCTAGTGCCAATTCGGGACCATTGTAATTTTTTCGCTTAAACTTTTTTCCAATTTCTAGCGAGAATTTTCAAAAGGAAAACTTAGATGACGGGATCTACTTATGGGAGAAAATCCATGCGGCGACTATTACTGGAAAGGGCGCTCAACATGAAGAAAAATTCGCTACGACCTGAACGTGGCTTTCTGGTTCTGGCCGCCATTATGCTGGCCTGCCTCGGCGCGGCCAACGCGGCCACCACCGGCGTCACCTACACGGTCGACAACCAGTCCAACACCGTTCCCACCATAGAAGCGGCCGCCGGCGCCGTCAATTTCTATGTGACGAACGACGCGCAGGATTCGGACACCGTCGCCAAAATCACCCTGAACCAGAGTTCCTACACCGCCCTCGGCGCCACCCCGGCCGGAGCATGGGTGTTCGACGGCGCCGCCGACCCCACGAACTACCGCACCGGCAGGAATTACGGCTTCGACGACCTTTCGATCGGGGGAATCTCCTCCAAAAGCACCCTGTCGGCGAACGGCCGGAACACCATGCTCCTGAAGCTCCTGAACGCCCACGGCGACCTCGCCGCCTCCAACCTGGTCCTCTCCGGCGGCAGCTACGGCTACCAGGACATCCGCGCCGAAGACCAGAACGTCATGGGGAAAGTCGCCGGCGGCGCCGGCCTGACCATCGGCTCCAACGGCGTCTACGGCGGCTCCCACAACATCAACGCCCCGACCAGCATCTCCGTCGCCACCGTCAACGCCGCGGGGAACTCCATCGTCCTCTCCGGCGCCAGCCACGCCACCGATCTGAGAGGCGCGGGGATTCTAGTCAACGCCTACGGCCTCACCAGCGGCACCGCCTCCGACCCGAACGCCCCCTACAACCCCTTCGCAGCCGACAGCACCTTCACGAACGTCAACCTGACGGACAACCGGCTCTCCCTCACCAAGGTCTCCAGTTACACCGAGGCGGTCGAGGCCCTGGGCGGCGGCGCGGCGGTGATGTACGGGAAATCCTTCACCTATTCCTCCGGCACCGTCTCGGGGAACAGCGCCACAGTCAACAACGGCAGCGGCGACTACGCCGGCGCCATCGAGGCTGCCGGCGGCGGCCTCTACGCCAGCGCCAAGGACAACAGCGTCTCCGGCGTCACTTTCAAGAATAACTATGTTCACGCAACCAGCAGCCTGGCTACCAATTATTACGAAGCCGCCGCCTTCGGCGGCGCCGCCAGCTTCGACTACGCCGGCACCGGCACCCAGACAAACAACCTGGCGAACCTCACCGTCCAGGGGAACTACGCCAAAGCGGACGGCAACGGCAACGTCCTGGCGGCCGGCGGCGCCTTCCACTTCGGCGGCGACGAGAACAGCACCATAGCGAACAGCAGCATTACCGGCAACTACGCCTCCTCCACCTACAACGCCCTGGGCGGAGCCATTTTCCTGGAAGGGGGGGCGCTCGACCTCCTCAACACCTCCCTCACCGGCAACTCGGTCACGACCAACGCCAGCGCCGGCCGCGCCGAAGGGAGCGCCATCTTCGCCGACACCCAAGGCACCACCTCCGGCATCACCATGTTCGCCGACGCCGGCAAAACCGTTGCCGTGGAAGGCAACACCGCCAACGGCAGCACCACCAGAAACGGCATCGTCTTCGGCCGCCTGGACAACAGCGCCACCGGCTACTCCACGAACGGCACCTCCGGCCTCTACCTGACCGGGAACGGCACCCACAAGCTCCTGAACGGCCTTACGGTCGACATGCTGAAGGACCCCGCCACCAGCGCCGCCTACGGCTTCACCTTCGCCAAGGGCGCCACCACCGACCACGCCGGCACCGGCGCCTTGTACCTGGACGGCGAGTACTCGTTCTCCACGCCGAACGGTTCCAGCCATATGAACGTCAACTCCGGCACCCTGTACCTGGGGAACAACTTTGTCGCCTATAACAAAAACCTCGTCGACGGCACCAACACCCACAAAACCGCCTTCAACGTCAACCTGCAGGGAGTGAGCGGCATCACCTTCGACCTCTCGCGGGACGCCAATTCCGCCCTGTTCAACTTCGCCAACGCCGACACCGACAGCATGACCGTCGACCCGAACACCAAAGTCACCACCACCGGCTACGCCCGCAGCGTCGCCAGCTACGACTACACCTACACCCTCGCCAAGGGACTCAGCGCCACCAACCTGAACACCCTGCAGCAGTACCTGTACTTCGACAGCAGCGGCAACCGCTATACCACCGGGGACCTGGACATCGTCAACAACAGCCTGGTCGCCAACGTCAAGTTCACCAGCCCCTTCCAGTTCGCCGGCCCCAACGCCAGGTCGGCGCAGTATCCCCTGCAGAACCTCATCGATTCCGCCTGGGGCCGCTCCAACATCACCGACACCGAAATCGGCTACTGGCTGGGAAACCCGCTGATGGTCACCCCCAACCTCTACGCCGAACAGGTCGACATCATGTTCAACGGGGCCGACCGGGTCGCCACCACCGCGGTCTATACGGGACTTAAGCAGGCGCACCGGGCCAAGCTTTACAACGAACAATACCAGGCCGGCCGGGATCGTTATCTCATGCGGCGCGGCGGCACCTATTCCGCCCCCGGCGGCCGTTACTACGACCCCGGCTACCCCTCCGGCGCCGGCATTCAGGGGGGAGTCATCCAGCCCGGCGCGGTTCAGGGCGGCTACAACGGCGGCATCCAAACTGGCGGCATGGGCGCCCAGGCCGGGATTCAAGCCGGCGGCATGGGCATCCAGGGCGGTTACTCGGCCGGAGTGCAAGGCGGCGGCGTGGGCGTGCAGGGCGGGATGGTCGGCGGCGGCGTCGGCGCCGGCGGCGGAGACTACAACTACAATTCCAGTTCCGCCTTCCCCTCGGCCCGCTTGATGGACTGCGCCAGTCTCTACGACGGCTACGGCTTCCGGCTCTGGGGCGGCTACATCGGGGACTTCCGCAGCAAGTCCGCGGACGACGGCTACGCCGGCTACAAGTCGACCCGGCACGGTTTTCTGGTCGGTTTGAACTACGACTGGGGCGCGGTGGCCACGGCCGGGTTCTATGCCGGTTACTCCCACACCCGCACCAATTCGCGGGCGACCGACGAGCACCTGCGCGGCGACAACGCCCATGTGGGCTTGATGGCCAGGCTGTCCCCGTTTGAACGGAACCGCGAATTCTCGCTCTACGCCGACATCGGCTACCACTATGCCCACAACCGTTACAACCGCGGGGTCGGCGCGGGTTACGAGGCGAACACCTCCTTCAACCAAAACCTGTTCGGCTTCGGCCTGGGGGTGGAGCAAATTTTCCGGCTGGGCGGGGTGAACCTGATTCCGCACTTCGAACTTCGCTATGGCGATTTGGGCCAGAGCGGCATGTCGGAAGGGGGAACGAGTTCGGCCCTGACCGTGGTCGACGGGCCGTCGGCCGACGCTTTCAACACGCGTCTTGGCGTGGAATTGGGGAAGGATTTCTACACTTACGGGACCGCCTTCACTCCGACCATTGGCGTCGCTTGGCGGCATGATTACGGGGATCGCCAGTACGAAACGTTTGGCCGTTATTCCCACAATCCCGAAGGGGGGAGCTTCCTGATTTCCTCCGGCAAGACCAGCCGCGATTCGGCCGATATCAGCGCCGCCCTGAAGACGCTTACCGATATGGGGGGAGGGACGACGCTCGGCTTCAATCTCAGTTACAACATAAACCTGGCCGGCAAGACCACTACGCAGACGGTTTACGCCGGGGTTGAGGTTGGGTTCTGAGGCGGGTTTAGCCAAAGTTTGATTTTCCCATCGATGTGAGAAGCGCCGCGAGCCTATGGTTCGCGGCGCTTATTTTTTTGCCGGTCGCTTTTGCCAAAATTCCCCTCCCCTCCGCGTGAACTCCGCTACAAACCAGATCAAGATACGGCAAAACCGGAGCGCGCCCGGTCCAGGCCGAAAATATTCCAGATCAGGCATCGGAGGAAAAAGGTGCAAGACAACAACCATCTGACAGACAACAGCGAAGCGAAAACCGTGCCGCGGCATCCGCCCGACCATCCGGTCCGCTTCGCCAAGGAACAACTCGGGCTTGTTCCCACCCAACAGCAAGAGGAATTTCTGGACGCCCTCGCCAGCCCGGGCGCCCGGGTGGCGGTACGTTCCGGCCACGGCACCGGCAAATCCACCGCCCTCGCCGTCGCCGCCCTATGGTTCGCGTCCAGCCGCAAGGACGCCCTGGTCCCCTGCACCGCCCCGACGGCGCACCAGCTGCAGGACGTCTTGTGGCGGGAAATGCGCCGGCTGATTGGCGGCATGGCGGAGGACCTGAAAAGCCGCTTCCAGGTCACGTCCGACCGCATCCAGGTGAAGGACAACGGCGGCCTCATCGTCGGCCGCACCGCCCGGCCGGAAAACCCCGACGCCCTCCAGGGCTTCCACGCGCCGGAAATCCTCTTCATCATCGACGAAGCCGCCGGCGTCGCCGACGCCGTGTTCGAGGTCGCCCGGGGAGCCCTGTCGACGCCGTCCGCGCGTGTCGCCCTAACCGGCAACCCCACCCGCCTGTCCGGCTACTTCCACGCCGCCTTCCACCTGGCCCGGGACAACTGGACCCGCCTCGCCTTCTCCTGCCAGGAATCCCCCCTGGTCGCGCCGGAATACGCGCGGGACATCGCCCGCGAATACGGCGAGGACTCGGACATGTACCGGGTGCGGGTCCTGGGGGAATTTCCCAAATCGGGGGTCTACAACCTGATTTCCCTGGAGCAGGTGGAGAAGGCGATGGAACGGAAAGCGCCGGCCGGCTACCGCGAAGTCGCCCCCTGCATTTTCGGGGTCGACCCGGCCTGGCTGGGGACCGACCGTTCGGCCATCGTCATGCGCCGGGGGCTCTCGGCCAGGGTCCTGGCGGTGGTGCGGGGGGCGGATACGGTGCGGTTGGCGGAGTTGGTGGCGGCGCGGGCGGTTGAACAGGAGCCGGACGCGATTTTCATCGACCAGACTGGAGTTGGGGCGGGGGTGTTGGACCAGTTGAAGCGGACCCGGCATCCCGTGGTCGGGGTGGCGTTCTCGCAGTCACCCATGGAGCCGGACCGCTTCCTGAACCGCCGGGCCGAAATGTGGTGGAAGGTGAGGGAATGGCTGGAGCAGGAACCGTTTTTACAGGCGAATCCGGATTTGCGGGACGACTTGGTGGCGCCGGAATATTTCCTGACCGCGACCGGGAAAATCCAAATCGAGTCCAAGGATTCGATGCGCCAGCGCGGCATGGCCTCGCCGGATCTCGGGGACGCCCTGGCCCTCACTTTCGCCATGCCGGTCTTTCATCGGAAGGACACGCCGACGGTGGTCATGCCGACGGCGGGATACCATGTTTACGATTGGATGGAAAGGAACTGAAGTTTGACCAAGTGACGATTAAACCGCCAATCGCCACTTTGCCAAAATCGTTTTTGCCTGGGTTTCAGGGGCTTTTACTTTTACGAAATCCCCGTCGGCGGTTTGCATGGCGATTTTGCCATAGCCCGGGGGTTAATTTATTACCGAATCGCCAGGCGGCGGTTTGCCTGGCGATTCGGCAAAACTTCGGAAAGGAACTGACTATGGGAGCGGTAGTGGGAGGAGCGCTGCTCGGGCTCGGGTTGATGGGCTCGATGGGCAAGAACCAGGGAACGATTCAATTGGCGACGGACGTGCATTCCAGCATGGTTCCGTCCAAGCCGGCCACGCCGGAAGCGCCGGTGTCGGCCATGGCGGTGACGAACAGGGACGACGGGACAACCGCGGCGAACGCCCTGATGGAGGCGGAAAGGGAAAAGGAGCGGCAGCGGGCGGTCCTGCGGGCGCAGACGGCGCCGGAGGTTTTCACCTCGGGACTCGGCGCCACGGGCCTCGCCGCGACGGCGAAGAAAAATTTGTTGGGAGGATGAATAAATGGAATTCGATATCGACGGAAAATCTCCGGCTGTCCCCGAACCGGTGGCGGCGGCCCCGTACCGCCGGCGCTGGCGGGAATTGGATCGCCTGGCCGAAATCTGGAAGCCGCTATGGCGGGAGGTGAACGAATACGTCCTGCCGTGGAGCGGCCGCTTTCTCCACTCGCACCGGGACCGGCAGGAAGTGCGCCGCGGCCAGAACGTGCATAATTCGGTGACCTACAACGCCATTCACACCGCCGCCTCGGGCCTGCACGGCGGGCTCACCAGCCCCTCGCGGCCCTGGTTCGAACTCAGCCACCCCGACGAGGAACTGATGGAGCACACCCGGGTGCGGGCCTGGATTCACCTGGTGCAGAACCGGCAGCGGATGGTCCTGGCCCAGTCCAATTTCTACGCGGCGGTGCAGGATTTGTACTACGAGGCGCTCGCCTACGGCCAGGGCGTGACCCTGATGGAAAAGGACCCCGGCGGCGGCGTGGTCAGGTTCCGCACCCTGACCTGCGGGGAATACCGCCTCGCCAACGGGGCGGATCTCCGCATCAACTCGGTGTACCGCCGCCTGGCCATGTCCGCCTCGCAAATCGCCGAAGCCTTCGGCCGCGAAAACCTGCCCGAACCCGTGACCCGGGCCCTCGCCGACAACCGTTTCGACCAGGCGTTTTTCCTGATTCAAGCCGTCCAGCCCTGGGGCTTTTTCGACGGCTCCAGCCACGAGGAATGGAAGTACGAGTCCGTCTACTTCTTCGAGGACGGCAGCGACGACCTGGCGGTGGCGCGCCGGGGTTACCGGTCGAAGCCGTTCGTGGCGGTGCGCTGGGGGGTTATCGGGGACGACGTCTACGGCTACAGTCCCGGGCAAATGGCCCTCGCCGACATCCGACAGCTGCAAACGCAGGAGCGGGCCTACGTGAACGCGGTGAACTGGATATCCGACCCCGCCTGGCTCGTGTCCGACTCGATGAAGGACCGGCTGGCGCGGGGGGAAATCCGCCCGGGGGCGATTGTCGGCGCCGACGCTGCCGAAGCGCAACACCTCTTCCGCCCCCTGATGCGGCCCCTGTTCGATTTCGCCAACATCCGCCTGAAAATAATCGACGTCCAGGAACGCATCCAGGCCACCTTCTACAATCCGCTGTTCCTGATGGTGCAAATGCGGCGGGGACAGATGACCGCCACCGAAGTCATGCATCTGGTCGAGGAGAAGGCGGCGGTCCTCGGGCCGGTACTGGAACGTTTTCAGGCCGAACTTTTCGATCCGATTCTCGAACGGGTGTTCACGATCATGGCGGAGGACTTCGGCCTGATTCCGCCGCCGCCGCCGGAAATCGCCGGCGGCGGGCTCCGCATCGACTACACCTCGATGCTGGCGCAGGCGCAGAAGCAGGCGGGGCTGTCCGGCATGACCCACTTCCTGGCGATGGCCGGGGAAATCGCCGGCCGCTTCCCCGCGGCCGGCCTCAAAATCGACGCCGACGAAGCGATCGATCAATTGGCCTATATCGACAACATCCCGCCGAAGGTGGTCCGTTCCGACGACGAAGTCGCGCGGCTGCGGGAAGAGGCGCGGGCCGGAGAGGCGAAGCGGCAGGAGTTGGCGAACCTGGCCGGCGCGGCGGAAATCGCCGGCAAGCTGGCGGCGGTATCGGAGGAAAGCGGGGAAATGGTGACGAAGTTTTTGGCTAATATGCGTTGAAATTGCCGTCTCCGGTTAAGGTTTCGAACATGTATCAGGAAAATCGAGCGGCTGGACCGCTCGATTTTCTCAATAATTGTCGGGAAATTTGCCGGCAATTTATTGCTAAACTACGCCTTTGTGTTAAAATAAACACAAGTGTTAAAAGAATGATAAACCGTTATTGCCTATAAAGGCGTGAACGATGCGAGTCATTAAGAAAATCTTTTCCTGGCTTCTCCTCGCCGGCATCGCCCTTATGGCCTTCGCCCTATGGGAATCGACGCAAAAACCCGGTTTTGGACCGGAATTCATCTCCGGCAACGGACGCCTGGAAGCCACCGAAATCGATCTGTCGACCAAAGGGGCCGGCCGCATCCGCGAAATAAAAGTCGACGAAGGGGATTATGTCAAGCAGGGCGACTTGTTGGCGGTCATGGACACCAGCACCCTGGAGGCGGGATTATACGAAGCCGTCGCCATTGTCGCCCAGACCCGGGCGCAGGAAAGTTCCGCCATCGCCCAAATCGCCTCCCAGGAAGCGAATGTCCTCGCCGCCCGGGCCAGGGTCGAAGAACAACGCGGCATCCTCGACAAAACCCAGCGCCGCTTCGAGCGCACCCGGGTCCTGACCGCCCAAGGAGTGGAAACAGGCCAGCAGTTCGACGACGACGAAACCAACGCCATGGCCGCCCTGGGAGCCGTGGCGGCGGCCGAAGCGAATGTGGCGGCCTCGGAGTCGGCGGTCGAAGCGGCCAAGGCCAGCGCCGAAGCCGCCGCGGCGGAGATAAGGACCGCTCTCGCCAACGTCGCGTTGGTCGAGGCGGAATTGCATGAGTGCTACCTTTACTCCCCCCGCAGCGGCCGGGTACAGTATCGGGTCGCCCAACCGGGCGAAGTCGTCGGCGCCGGCGGCAAGGTGCTGAATTTCGTCGACCTGGACGATGTGTACATGAACATTTTTCTCTCCACCGCCCATGCCGGGCAAGTCCCCATCGGGGCCGAGGCGCGAATGGTCCTGGATTCATTCCCCCACGCCCCGATTGCCGCCAACGTGACCTTTGTCTCGGAAACGGCCCAGTTCACCCCCAAGACCGTCGAGACCGCCGATGAACGCCAGAAGCTCATGTTCAGGGTCAAGGTGAAAATCAGCCCCGAAGCCTTCAAGGACAACCCCGGCATTATCAAACCCGGCCTGCCGGGAGTGGTTTGGCTCAAGCTGGACGGCAAGAGGGAATGGCCGACGGAACTGGGGGGGAGGAACCCGGCGGAACAGAAGCCAGTCTCCGCCGCTCCGCAACAGGAGGGGCGGAGTGTCCCCGAATAGCTCCCGAAATCCGCTTAGGCTTTGCCCAAAAATAACTTTTACAAGTTTAACCCGGGTGTTTCGTTTGGATCGGCATTTTCGCCCTTACCGCCTGGTCGAAAATGCCTCTGGGTCATTGGGCAAATTCTGAATGTGTAAAAGTTAATTTTGGG
>JAVBTZ010000124.1:0-28980 GCA_031555915.1 Planctomycetota bacterium | reverse complement strand
CCCCCCCCCCCCCCCCCCCCGCCCCCCCGTCATGTACTCGCAGCCATGGTCCCCCACCCCCTCCACCACCGCATACGCCCCCGAATTACGCACGGCAAAACGCTCCCCGGCCCTCCCATTCACAAACAGCCTCCCCGACGTCGCGCCGTAAAGCGCGACATTCCCGATAATCACATTCTCCGCCGGATCAAACCTCGCCTCCTCCGACACCCGCACAACCACCTTCCCCCCCGACAACCCCTTCCCCACAAAATCGTTCGCCTCGCCGCATAAATCCACCGTCACCCCCCTGGCCAAAAAGGCGCCAAACGACTGCCCCGCCGTACCCGCCAACGCCAGCGTCACCGTGTCGTCCGCCAGCCCCGCTCCGCCCCAGCGACGCACCACCCGGGACGATATCTTCGCCCCCACCGCCCGGTCGGTATTGAACACCCTGTCGCTGGCGGAAACTTTGCCGCCCGCCCCGGCAAAAATCGGCTCCAGACCCGGCAAAACCCGATCGTCCAAACCGCCAGCGCCCCCCGCCGCCGCCCCGCCCGTATCCATCGCCGATCGGCGCAGACCCCCGCCAACCGGTGAAGCCAGAAGCGCCGCGAAGTCCAATCCCGCCGCCTTCCAGGACCTCGCCCCCACGTTCACCCGCAAACACTCCACCTGGCCAATCATGTCGTCAAGACGCGCGAAGCCGAGCCCGGCCATGATCTCGCGAAGTTCCTCGGCCACAAAACGGAAGAAGGAGATAAGGTGCTCCGGCTTCCCCGCGAAACGTTTCCGCAGTTCCGGGTCCTGCGTCGCCACCCCCACGGGACAGCCGTTGGTGTGACACTTCCGCATCATGATGCAACCCAGGCTCACCAGGGGAGCCGTGGCAAAGCCGAATTCATCCGCCCCCAACAGGGCCGCCACCGCCACGTCCCGCCCGGTCTTCATTTGCCCGTCCGCCTGCAAACGCACCCGCGAACGCAGGTTGTTCATGATTAAGGTCTGCTGCGTTTCGGCGAGGCCGATTTCCCAGGGGGAACCGGCATTGCGGATTGACGACAAGGGACTCGCCCCGGTGCCGCCGTCGTGGCCGGAAATGAGAATCAGATCCGCCCGGGCCTTCGCGACCCCGGCCGCGATGGTGCCGACCCCGGCCTCCGCCACCAGCTTGACGGAAATCCGCGCTGCGTCGTTAATCTGCCGCAAATCGTAAATAAGCTGCGCTATGTCCTCGATGGAATAAATGTCGTGATGCGGCGGCGGGGAAATGAGCGTTACCCCCGGCGTGGAATTACGCACCCGGGCGATTTCCGCATTCACCTTGTGCCCGGGGAGCTGCCCCCCTTCCCCCGGCTTCGCGCCCTGGGCGATTTTAATCTGGATTTCCCGGGCGTTATTCAGGTACTCGGCCGTCACCCCAAACCGCGCGCTCGCCACCTGCTTGATCGCCGACGACAGGCTGTCGCCGTTTTCGAGCGGACGGTAACGGGCCGGATCCTCGCCCCCTTCGCCGCAGTTCGACCTGGCGCCGATGCGGTTCATCGCGGTGGCGATGGTCTCGTGCGCTTCGCGGGACAGGGAACCGAACGACATCGCCCCGGTCACGAACCGCGGCAGAATGGCTTCGACCGGTTCGACTTCCCCGATGGGAATCGGCTGCCGGGGGACAAAGGAAAACAGGCCGCGGAGAGTGGAAAGTTTGCCGGCTTGATCGTTAATCAGGGCGGCGTATTTGCGGTAGCTTGCGTAATCGTTCTCCCGCACCGCCCGCTGCAGCAGGGTGATGGACTCCGGCGTCCAAAGATGGCGTTCGCCGTTGCGGCGAAAACGGTAGACCCCGCCCGGCGGCAGCGGCTTCGTCAGGGAACCGGGACCGCGCGAACGCTCGGCCGAAACGAAAGCGGCGTCCGGGCCGGCTTCAGCGCCCGGTTCCGAATCCGCCCCCGGCCGCTCCGGCGCATCCGCCGTCGGCATGGCGTCAGCCGAAGCGTCGGCCAAAGCCCCTTCCAAGCGGGCGACGGCTTCGCGTTCGATTTCGGCAAAACCCACCCCGCCGATCCGGCTGGAAATGCCGGGGAAATAGGCGTCCACGACTTCCTTCCCCAAGCCCACCGCCTCGAACACCTGCGCCCCCCGGTAACTGCGGAGCGTGGAAATGCCCATTTTCGACATGATTTTCAGGAGCCCCTTGGTCAGGGCGGCGATATAGTTGCCCGCCGCCGCGGAGGGGGAAACGGTCCCCGGCAAATCCCTCCGGGCCGCCATCGCCGCGACCGTCTCGAAGGCCAGCCACGGCGCCACCGCCGACACCCCCTGCGCCAGCAGGAGCGCCAAATGCGTCACCTCCCGCACTTCCCCCGTCTCGGCGATGATCCCCGCGCTTACCCGCAGCCCCTTTTCCGACAGCCGGCGGTTCACCGCCGCCACCGCCAGAATGGCCGGAATCGGCGCCTGGCGGTGATTGGCGCCGCGGTCCGACAGGATCACCACCCGCGCCCCCGACAAAACGGCCGATTCGGCTGCGTCCTGCAGATCGAGCAAAGCCTGCCGCAGACGTTCGCCGGGTGGGGCGGAGTCGTGGCTCTGCCCCGGTTTGGCCGGCGGGTGCGGGAACAGGGCGGGAATGGTCACCGACTGGAAACCGGCGTGGTTCAGGTTCCGCAGGCGCTCCAGGTCCTGTTCCGACAGGACGGGATGCTGCATCTTCACCATGCGCGCCTGGCCGGGATACTCGCCGAGGAGGTCGGGGCTGTTGCCGAGGAAAGTCATCAGGGACATCACCAGTTCTTCGCGGATGGGGTCGATGGGGGGATTGGTGATTTGCGCGAATTGCTGGCGGAAATAGGCGAAGAGGGGCTGGGGAGCGTCGGAGAGGACGGCCAGGGGGACGTCGGCCCCCATCGAGCCGGTCGGTTCCGAGCCGGTCGCCGCCATGTGGGAAAGGATGATTTCCGTGTCGTCCCGGGTATAGCCGAAAAGACGCTGGCGGAAGGGGAGGGCGGGGGAATCGGCCGGAATGTCGGCCACTTCGGCGAAGAGCCCCTGAATGTCCAGCCGGTTCTCCTCGACCCAGCGCCGGTAGGGTTGGCGGCGGGCCAGCCGCATCTTGATTTCGTAATCGTCCAGCAGCCGGCCGGCGGTGGGGTCGGCCAGGAGCATTTGCCCGGGCCGGAGGGCGCCTTTCTGGACGATGCGGGAGTCGGGGAGGCGGAGGACCCCGGCCTCGGAGGCGAAGACGACGGCGCCGTCGTCGGTGACCCGGTAGCGGGCGGGCCGCAGGCCGTTACGGTCCAGGCAGGCGCCGACGGAAATGCCGTCCGTGAACACCACCGCCGCCGGTCCGTCCCACGGTTCCATCAAGCCGGCGTGGAATTCGAAAAAGCCCCGTAAATCCGGCCCCATCGGGTATTTCTTGCCCCAGGCCTGCGGCATGAGCATGGCCATGGCGTGGGTGATGTCCCGTCCGCCGTGGCGGATGAATTCGAGGGCGTTGTCGAGGCTGGCGGAGTCGGAGGCCAGGGGTTCGAGGATGGGGAAGAGGTGATTGAGGTCGGACCCGTAGGCGCCGGGTTTCATGCCTTTTTCCCTTGACCGCATGAGGTTCCGGTTGCCGCGGATGGTGTTGATTTCCCCGTTGTGGGCGAGGTTGCGGAAGGGGTGGGCGAGGCGCCAGGAGGGGAAGGTGTTGGTGCTGTAGCGCTGATGGACGATGGCGAAATGGCTGAGGGCGCGGGGGTCGGCGAGGTCGGGGTAGAAGCGCCGGACCTGGGCGGCGTCGAGCATGCCCTTATAGACGACGCTGCGGCAGGACAGGCTGCAGAAGTAGCAGCCGTTTTCGCCTTCCGGCGGGCGCTTGAGCCGGTTTTCCAGGCGCCGGCGGAGGACGTAGGCGGCGCGTTCGCGTTCGGCTCCGCCGGCGTTTTTTCCATGGCGCGGGGTGACGAAGAACTGCCAGATGGAGGGCCGTGACTCCCTGGCCACCGAACCGAGGTGTTCAGGGAGGACGGGTACTTCGCGCCAGCCCAGCAGGTTCCACTCGCATTCGGCCAGGGCGTCGTCGATTTCCCGGCGGGCGGCGGCGGCGGCGGCGGCGGCCGGGGGGAGGAAGGCCATGCCGACGGCGTATTCGCCGGCCGGGGGGAGGGTGAAGGCGACGCTGCCGCGGTAGAGTTCGTCGGGGATGCCGAAGAGGATGCCGGCGCCGTCCCCCGAGTCGGCGTCGGCGCCGGCGGCGCCGCGGTGGGCGAGGTTTTCGAGGGCGGTGAGGGCGTTTTGGAGGACGGCGTGCCGGGGAATGCCGTCAAGGTGGAGGACAAAGGCGACGCCGCAGGCGTCGTGTTCGTATTGGGGATCGTAGAGGGTGGGGGAGGTGGACATGGAGTGAACCCTTGTTGAAATGATGTTTGCGATAGGGGGGAGGTGTTTCATTTCCGTTTGGCGCGATTTGGTCCAGCTTGAAGCCGAACCAAATCACGCCAAGCGGAAACGGCGCCTGGGAGATTCGCTACTCGCGCTGGTGCTCCCGGCACTCGTTCGCCGCATAACTCGAACTGAAAAACATTTTGCCGTAGCAGGGGAACGGCCACTTGGCGTCCGGCGTAACCGCCTCCAGCTTGTCCACAATCGCCCGCAAAACCGCCAGGCTCGACGCCACCTCGCCCATGTCCTGATCCGCCAGGGCCCGGTCCATCGCCGCCACCGCGCCGTAAAGGCGGTCCAACAAGCCCGCGGCATGGTCGTAGGCTTTCTGGCGGGTGGAGGCGTCGCGGCCGCTTTGGCGCGAACGTTCAAAAGACGCCCACAATCCCGCCTCGACCTCCAGGGCGGCCGGGAGAATGAAGGTCCGCGACAGGTCGCCCGCCAGACCGCCCTCCATCGCCACCGTAGCCTCCCAGGCGTGTCTGTACACTTCATAGCGGGAATGCGCCTCGCGTTCGGACAAAACCCCGTACTTGGCGAACAACGCCAAGGACTCCGGCCATAAAATGGCCTTCAGGGCCTCGGGCGTGGTGCGCAGGTTGGGGAGCCCCCGCTTCGCCGCCTCCAACTGCCATTCCTCGGCGTAACCGTCGCCGGAAAAAACCACCCGCCGGTGCGCCTTCACTTCGTTGCGGAGGACGGCCTTGATCGAGTTGTGGAATTGGGGGGAATGGCCGTTGGCGTCTTTTTGCGGCGGGTCGTCGGCGAGGCGGTTTTCCAGATCCGTGCACATCGCGTCCAGGGCGGCGGCCATGACCAGATTGAGGATGGTGTTGGGGCCGGCGCAGGATTGGGAGGAACCGACGGCGCGGAATTCGAATTTGTTCCCCGTGAAGGCGAAGGGGGAGGTGCGGTTACGGTCGGAGACGTCACGGGGGATTTTCGGCAGGGCGTCGACGCCGATTTCAATCAGGTCGATGCCGTCCGACTTGCCGCGGATGGAATGTCCTGTTTCGATCTGGTTGATGATCTCGTTCAATTGTTCCCCGAGGTACACGGACATGATGGCCGGCGGCGCTTCGGCGGCGCCGAGACGGTGATCATTCCCGGCGGTGGCGACGGAGGAACGGATGAGACCGGCGTGGGTGTCGACAGCTTTAAGGACGGCGGTCAGCATGAAGAGGAACTTGGCGGTGTCGTGCGGGGTTTGCCCGGGGGCGAACCAGTTTTTACCGTCGGTGCCGGTGATGGACCAGTTGTTGTGCTTGCCGGAGCCGTTGACGCCGGCGAAGGGCTTTTCATGCAGAAGACAGGCGAAGCCGAATTCGGCGGCGGTGTCCTGCAGGGTGTGCATGATAAGCATGTTGTGGTCGACGGAGAGGTTTTGCTCTTCGAAGACCGGGGCGAGTTCGAATTGGGCCGGGCTGGTTTCGTTGTGCCGGGTTTTCGCCGGGACCCCGAGGCGCCAGAGCTTCCGGTCGACCTCCGACATGAAGGCGAGTACGCGGGGCTTGATGCGGCCGAAATAATTATCCTCGAGCTGTTGGTGCCGGGCGGGGCGGTTGCCGAAGAGGGTGCGGCCGGTCATGACCAGGTCGGGGCGCTCCTGGAAGAAGCGGGTGTCGATAAGGAAATACTCCTGTTCGGGGCCGAGGGTGATTTGGGGGTTCTGGGTCTTCGTTACCTCGAAGAGTTGTCCGACCCGTTCGATTTGTTTGAGGAGCGCCTTTTTTGAACGCAGGAGCGGGGTTTTTTCGTCGAGGGCCTCGCCGTGATAGCCGCAGAAGACGCAGGGGATGCAGAGGACGGCGCGGCGCGTTTCGGCGTTGATGATGAAGGCGGGGGAGGTCGGGTCCCAGGCGGTGTAGCCGCGGGCCTCGAAGGTGGCCCGGAGGCCGCCGGAGGGGAAGGAGGAGGCGTCGGGTTCGCCTTGGATGAGTTCCTTGCCGGAGAATTGGAAGTCGATGGAGCCTTTGCGGTCGGGCATGACGAAGGAGTCGTGCTTTTCGGCGGTGGCGCCGGTCAGGGGCTGGAACCAGTGGCAGAAATGGGTGGCGCCTTTGTCCATGGCCCAGGTTTTCATGCCGTTGGCGACTTCGTCGGCCATGGCGGCGGAGAGGGCGACGCCGTTTTGGATGGTTTCTTCGAGGGCGTCGAAGGCTTGGGTGGAGAGGTAGCGTTTGCGGGCGGCGGTGTTGAAGACGTCGGTGGCGAAGGTGGCGATGACGTTCTCGTGCGGGTGCAGGTCTCCGTTATGGGGCATGGGATTCTCCGTTGGGGAATGCCGGAAGGGTAGGGGTCCGGCGAGTACAAGCATACCTGTCAAGGCGGACAGGCGCGTCTTCGGTGCGACTGAAGTGCAATATTTTGACCAGTGTGGGAGGTGTTGGCAAATTTATTCGCGGGGATATTCGCTAAAGGGCGCGCTTTCAGGCGAATGGATGAATTTTATCCGGCTGAAATTGCGGTGTGGAAAAAAAATCGGTAGGGGACTGGCGGGCCGGGGCCAAGACAAATTTGTCGCCCAGCCGACAATTTTGTCGGCAATATGCAATTTTCTCCGTAAATTCCCGCTTAGGGCTTGCCCCAAAATAACTGCACCATGTTTAGACAAGGAACGGCGGACGCGGTAGCCATTTGTGCCGGCAGTTCGGGCACAAATTGCGGACGCGGCCGTCGTGACGCAGTATAAACTTGGTGCGGTTATTTTGGGGCGATGCCTTATGCGACCGCGGTCCAGGAAAATAGTTGCCTTGGGTTTGCTTACACCATATAAATATGAAACGCTAGACTATGATGAGGTATGTTTTTCAAATTATTTGTCATGTTTCATAACATTTTTATTGGAGAATTCATGCGTAAATCGTTTTGGTTGGGAGTAGCGTCCCTCCTCCTGCTTTGTTCGACGCAAGTGTATGCCGCCACCATCCTCCCCAACGTCGATACCCAGCCGTTTGTCGTCAATCCGAATGACGGCGGCGCCCAGTCGGGCGGCATCAATTGGGGCGGGGTCAGCGTCGGACGCGACCCCTGGTCGCAACAGAATTCCGGTTCCGTCGGCCACCAGGGCGAATCGGGTTATGGTCAATCCGGCTATGGTCAATCGGGTTATGGTCAACAGGGTTATGGCTCCCAGGGCTACGGCCAGGACAACAGCACCCTGACCCACGGCGGCACTGCCATTCCCCTCAATGACGGCACCGGCGCCATTATCAACTGGATGGGCGCCGACAACAGCACGCAAACCGCTCCCAATTCGGGCGGGGTAATCGATTGGATGGGCGGCAGCGGCGGGGTACAGCAGACCGACCCCAATTCGGGCGGGGTAATCGACTGGATGGGCGGCAACGGCGGCGTGCAGCAGACGGCGCCCAATTCCGGCGGCGTAATCGATTGGTTGCAAAACGGCGGCAGGTGAATAAATAACATTCAGGATTTTACCAAGCGCCGCTGGCGCATCATGACGAGGTTGACAATTTTTTAGGAGAAGGTATGCGAAAAACGCTGCTGTTGTGTATGGCGTTATGCGTCGCGGCCGTTTCGGCTCCCGCCTTTGACCTGCTGCCGCAACATCAATTTGTGCGGGACGAAGGCAAAACCGGCGTGCCCACGGTTGGACAAGGTTGGATGGCGGTCACCAACGACGATTGGATGAATTACATCATCGAGGTCGACGAAAATTCCCGCCGCATCAATGTTTGGCCGTCGGACGGCACGCACGGCGGGCGGATGTCCCAGCCGGGGGTAACCACCTACGTGGCGCTGGACAACGGCTTTTGGAGCGTCAGCGGACCTTCCGGCCGGGAGGAACACCTCGGGGTCAGGCCGGGACAAACCACCGCGATGCGCCTGCAGGGGTTCAGCGAAGGGAACCGCTACGGCACTCTGGCGCTGGTGAATGAAGGTCACCGGGAACGCGAAACGGTGGTCTTGAACCCGATGTACCGCAATTCAAACCAGCTACCTTATGCCGCCGGCATCAACTATCCCTATATGGGACCGCCTGAATACATCAACCCGCCCGGGCCCGGACCGGCTTATCTGCCGCCGGCCCCGCCGCCCCCGCCGCCGTATTATCCGCCCTATCATCATAATCCTCCGCCTCCTCCCCCCCCGCCGCCCCCGTACCATCACTACGGGCCGACGCCGCCCCTGGGGGTGCCGCCCTACCACCAACCGGAGCCGAACAACCCCGTCCTCCAGCATCGTTGGTAGGTTAAGCGCCGTAGCGGACGTCGCATATAGACCGTCCAGATAAAACTTGCGCACTTCAAATCCAATACGGGAACCCTGTCGTTGCATGGTAAAGAAAACAGAGTGATTGTCATTCCGAGCGGTAGCGAGGAATCCAGCGGTCGCTATCCGCCGAGTAAAAACGCTTTACATTCGGCTCGTTTATACCTCTCCAGCGCTTCCAAATGGGGACGGCTTATCCTCAGCCATTCTCGCAGCTGGATTCCTCACTACCGTTCGGAATGACATTTGGGCCGTGGTTCGGAATAATGTAGCGACAAGGTTTTCGTACTGAATTGAAGGCGCAAGATTTATCCGGATGGTCTATAAGAACCTCCGAAAAAGGCCCGCCCCTGAATTGGGGCGGGCCTTTTTCCCCCTTATTCCCGGGGGACTACAGCGTTTTGTCTATTTCGCGCCCTGATGTATCTGGCAATTGTTCCTGCCTCCCGCCTTGGCCCGGTAAAGCGCCTCGTCCGCGGCATTCAGCAACTGTTCCAAATTCTGCATCCCCTCTTCCCATCCCGCCACCCCCAGGCTGATCGTCACCTTGATGCTGTTTTGGTCGCACACGATCTCTTTTTGCATGACTGCCTTCCTCACCCTCTCCGCCACCGCCGCCGCCACCTCCAGCTTGGTGTCGGGGAGAAGGATGACGAATTCTTCGCCGCCGTAACGGGCGAATATGCTGCTGCTGCGGAGTTGGCCGGTTACGGTCTGCGCCAGGTGTTGCAGGACCATATCGCCGGTTCGGTGTCCGTAGGTGTCGTTGACGTTTTTGAAGAAGTCGATGTCGAAGACGATGCAGGAGAGGGGGGTGTGGTCGGATTCCGCCTTCTGCAGTTCCCTGACGCCGATTTCGAAGAGGTAACGGCGGTTGTAAATTGAAGTGAGGGCGTCGACGTATACTTTTCCCTCCAGGGCTCGGAGGCGGGACATGGTTTTTCTGAGTTCCCTGAGGTCGCGGATGTAACTGGTGTAGATTAGTTCCCCGTGCCGCAACATGCTGACGATGGTCACTTCGCAGGGAACCAGTTCGTGTTCGACATTCTGGTGCATCCACTCGAACTTGATTTGCCCGTTCTCGCGCGCCTTGGCGAATAACTGCTTGGCCTTATCCCGGGAAAGCGAACCGTCGGGCTGCCGTTCGGGGGAAAGGGCGCTGAAGCGACGGCAATACTCTTCCTTGTTGGTCAGGCCGAAGAGCCTCAGGGCCTCCTGATTGCAGTCCAGCATGTTCAGGTTCGCGTCCCGCACGTTGCAGCCCAGGGGAGTGGCGTCAAGCATCAGCCTGACCAATGCCTCCGATTCATGTTTTATCGCCTTCTCGGCCCGGAGGTCGCGGATATACACCAGGAGTATCGACTTGCCGCGGTGCTCGATGCGGATCATGGTGTTTTCGCAGGGTATGGGTTCGCCGTAATTGTTTTCGTGCTGCCATTCGAATTTCAGGTAACCGCTGGCCAGGGCTTCCCGCCGCAGTTCCTCGGCGCGCGTTGCCGAATGGGAGCCGTCCGGCTGGTACAGGGGGTGCTTGGTATCGAATTTTTGCAGATATTCCTCTTTTGAGGCAAAGCCGAACAGTTCCACCGCCCGCAGGTTGCAGCCAATCAGTTTGAGGTTGGAGTCGCGGTAATGGCAGCATAGGGGGGAGCTGTCCAGCATGACCCTGAACCGGCCGTGGTCGTCCGTGTCCGCATTGACCAGCGCCTCCAGCTCGTCCAGGAACAACACGCAAACCACGGCGTAGGGATCGCCCTTGCCCTGATGCCGAACCAGGGAGAGGGTGCATTCCTTAACGCCAATTTCGTTGTCGAGATAGATCCAATCAAAACCGGCCGTACCGGATTCGAAGGCCTTCCGAATGTAAAGCGCGGCCATTTCCGCGGATTTCATGCCGTTGGGCTGGAATTCGGGCGCACAGGCGAAGAAATTGGAGCTTACCCCCGACATGCACATAAAGCGCTGCAAGCTGCGGTTGCAATACACCATGTTACCGGTGACATTCAGTACGCAACACCCGATGGGCAGACTGTCAAGAATGTGGAAATCATCTCGTTCAATCATAAACTTTCAACTTGTTGTTTTGGGTTTTTCCGTCGTCATATACTTGCCGCCCCCGGTTTGGTACACGGTCAAGCTTAAATATCTGGCGTTTTTCCGGCCTGGAGTTCCCGGAGTGGTTCAAGGGGGCGTTGTTTATACTAACCGATACTATAAATTCCCCTGCAAGCCTTTACAAGCAAATTGATCCGCCCCGGCCGGTTTTGCGGATTGTTCCGCCGTTAGGCGGCATTGTTTTTAACATGGAATCGACGCCCTTAGGCGTAAAATGCCCTTCCTTAATAGCACAATAAAACGTTAATGGCAACGCCGTAGGGGACTGATTTTTTCTTCCAACTGCTGGCATGAAGATGCCCGGACACATCAAGTTAACCGATCCGACGGTTTTCTTTGACATTCGGCCAGCCTTTTGCAAAAATTGCTGACGCGACCTTGACAGCCCGGTAACAAAGTCCATTGCCGATAGTTATACCGCCGACTTATTGAAAATGTGAATTTCACCACAGAGACACAAAGAACACAGAGAACCGCATTTTTAGAAGCGACTTAATGAAAGATGTGGTTCTCTGTGTTCTTTGTGTCTCTGTGGTGAAATAAACTTTTCCCAATTTCAGTCCGCCGCAAGTATAGTAAGGGAGGCGCCGCGTGCATGCTTCAGCGTATCTCCGGCCGGTTTACGGGCGGTTGCTCCTATTGGCCGGCTGTCTTTTTTGCCTCCTTCACGCTCCCCTCGCCTGCCCGCAAGGTCAGGCCGGGGAAAATCTCCGCATCCGCCTCCTCATGCCCTGGAGCCCGCAAGCCCAATTCGCCGGCTACTACCTGGCCCTCAAGGAAGGCGAATACGCCAAACGCGGCCTCGACGTGGAAATTCTCCACGCCCAACCCCAGGATCAATTAAGCGCCCTCATGTACAACTGCGTCGCCGACTTCGTGGTCTGTCCCCCCGACAGCGCCATCGGCATTTTCCGCTTGGGGACCCCGGTGCGGCTGGTGTCGCAAATAATCCAACGCTCCAACCTCGCCCTCGTGGCCTGGAAAGATTCCGGCATCGCCTCCCCCCACGATTTCAACCGGCGCCGCGTCAGCCTGTGGCTTGACATCTACCGCCCCTCCATGAACGCCTTTTTCAATAACTTCCAGATAAAACCGACCGTCCTTCCCCAAGGCTATTCCCAGGCCCTGTTCCTCAACCGCGCCGTCGACGCCTGTGCGGCCATGGCCTACAACGAAGTCCATGCCCTGCAAATGCAGGGAGTCCAACCCGAAGAGGTCCGCGTCTTCAGCCTCTTCGATTACGGCATCGACCTGGTCGAGGACGGCCTCTATGTCTCCGAGGCTTTCGCCAAGACGCATCCCGAAGCCTGCGCCGCCATGGCCGAAGCCACCTTGGCCGGCTGGCGCCGGGCGGAGGAAAATTTCGCCGACGCCATCGCCATCGTCATGCAGTGGGTCAACGAAAGTTACGTCCCAACCAGCCGGGTGCACCAGGAATACATGCTGAAAACCATCCTCCCGACCATTTGGCCCCGGGGACGGCAAAACTGGCGGCCGGGACGCCTGGACCGGGACGACTACGAGAGCGTCTGTGCGGCCATCGCCAATCTGGACCACGAGGACTACTTCCCCCCCATCCCCCACCTGTCCGGCGAGTCGGACTCGCCCGAAAACGACGGCAGCGACTGGGAACAGGAAACGGACGGGACGGACTCAGCGGAATCCCCCCCGAAAAATATGGCCTTGCCATCCTATGAAGAATTCACCTGGGAGACGGCGCGATGAAAAAGGAGGGCGGGGGATTGTCGTTGCGTTGGCGGCTTTTAATACTCATCATGCTGGCGTCGGGGCTTATTCTCTGCGCCGTGATTATGCACAACGCCTCCTTCGCCCGGCGGGCGCTCAGTAACGCCCTGAAGGAGCGGGCCGGCGAAATGGCCTCCCACGCCGCGGCCGCCATCGATGCCCGCCTGCGGGTGGCGGCGCGGTCGGTGGAAATGGCGGCGGTGGAAAATTCCATCAACCGCTCCTACCTTCGCAGGGTCTCGGTGGGGAACCCGTTCGGCGAAGCGTTCCGGCGGCTCCGGCGGCTTCTGGCCTCGAGTCCCGAGCTTTACGGCGCCACCATTTCCATCGACCCCTCGGTCCCCGGTTTTTCCAAGGGCTACAGCCCCTACCTCTACCGCAGCGGCGAAAATGAATTGTCCGAAGCGAACCTCGCCACCGACGCCTACCGCTATCCCATCCAGGATTGGTATCTGGTGCCCAGGGAACTCGACCGGCCGATGTGGAGCGAACCCGCCTTCGACGACGGCGGCGGAGACGAGGTGGTGGTGACCTATTCGGTTCCCTACCGTTTCGGCGGCGCCGGCGGGGCGACGGACGGCAAGTCGGACGGCATCCAAACCGGCGACATCACCATGCATTGGCTGGACGAGTCTTTGCGGAACCTTCCTCTCCGCGAGCACGACTACGCGTTCCTGGTCTCCCGCTTCGGGACGGTAATCGCGCACCCCACCGGGCGCTGGGTGCTGTCGGAGACCTTGTACTCGCTGGCGGCGAGCCACAACGATCCCCGCATCGCCGAGTGGGCGCGGGGGCTCCTCAGCAGCGAATCGGGGATTACGCAAATCGAGGGCCTGTTCGGGTCGAAGTCCCCGGCCTGGGTGGCGCACAAGCCGGTTCCGGCGACCGGGTGGACGATGATTGCCGTGCTGTCCCAGGGGGAGGCGCTCGAGGAGACGCATTCCCTGGTGATAGCCGAGGTGGAGATTGGCATATTGGGGCTGCTGCTCCTGTTGGGGGCGGGTCTCTTGATCGCGGATTCGATAACGAAACCGCTTCGCCGCCTCACCCTGGCGACGAAGGAAATGATCCACGGCAACCTCGATCATCCCCTGCCGATCGCCAAGGGCGGCGACGAAGTGGCGGATTTGACCCGGCATTTCGCCTCGATGCGGGGCGAATTGAAACGTTATATGGAAAACCTGGAAAAAGCGGCGGCGGCCAGGGAAAGGATCGAGTCGGAACTGCGGATTGCCACGACGATTCAACATTCGTTTCTCCCGGGCGCGTTGCCGAAGGACAGCCGTTTCGACGTCGCGGCCTTGTTCGAACCCGCCCGCGAGGTGGGGGGGGATCTCTACGACGTGCACCTGAACAGGGAGGAGGGGCTGCTGCATTTGCTGATTGGGGACGTCTCCGGCAAGGGGGTGCCGTCGGCGTTGTTCATGGCGACGGCGATATCCCTGTGGCGGCATTTGCTGACCGAGTTCAAGCGGCCGGAGGAACTGCTGGCGGCGCTGAACCGGGAGCTGTCCCGGGACAATCCGTCCTGTTATTTCATAACCATGTTTTGCGTGGTGGTTGAGTTGGGGACGGGGATGATGTATTATGCCAATGGCGGGCATCTGCCGCAGGTGTTTCGCCGGTCGAACGGGGAGTGCTTGTGGTTGGCGTCGGAGGAGGAGGCGCCGCCGTCGTTTCCATTGGGTTTGGACGAGGGGGCGGCGTATACGGGTTTGTCGCGGCATCTTACGCCCGGCGATTTGCTGGTCATGTTTACGGACGGGGTGAACGAGGCGGAGAACCGGCGGCTGGAGCAGCTGGGGGAGGAGCCGGTTTTGGCGGTTTTGCGGCAGGATCCGGCGGACTGCGCCGGGGCGGTGGCGGCGGTGCGGGAGTTGGTGGCGCGGCATGTGGACGGAGGGGATCAGTCGGACGATTTGACTTTGGCGGCGTTTCGTTATTTAGGGGGAGAAAGGAACGACGTGGCTACGGATGCGGGAGAATGGGTCAAGGAGTGGCGTCCGGCGGATTCGTGTTTGTCCGGCGACATGCTGGACTGGGTGGAAGGGGTGGGGGGGGAGTTGAGACTGAAGCCGGAGGTGGTGGGTGAGATGGGGGTGGCGTTGGACGAACTTCTCAACAATGCGCTGAGTCATGGTCAGGCGGGTCGGATGTCGGTCAGTTTGGGTTTAAGTTCGGGCTGGTTCGAGGCGCGGGTGAGGGACGACGGGCCGGAGTTCAATCCGCTGGCCATACCCGAGCCGGATGTGAATGCGCCGTTGGAGGAGCGTCCGATTGGCGGTTTGGGCATATTGTTGGCGCGGCGCCTTACCGACGGTTTGGAAGGGCGGCGTGCGGACGGCGAGAATCTGGGGACTTTGTGGAAGTGGGTGGGTAGGGAATCTTGAGGGAAGGGGGTGGGGATTATGGCAGAGGGCGAACAGTTGGGATTGTCGGTGGAGCAGGCGGATTCGTTTGCGGTGATGCACGGGTTTGCGGTGATCAAGTTGACGGGGCGTTTGGTGGACGCTTCGATTGGGGTGTTTGAGGCGTCGTGGGAACGGATGTTGGCGGGCGGGATTCAGGGGGTGGCGGTGGACATGGCGGATTTGGAGTTTGTGAGTTCGGCGGGGTTGCGGTCGCTGCATAAGCTTGGGAAGGCGTTGGCGTCGCCGCGGAGCGGATTGGTGTTGTTCGGGATGAGGGCGGCGCTGGCGAAGGTGTTCAAGTATTCGGGGTTTGAGAGGATGATTCCAGTGGTGGGGACGCGGGAGGAGGCGCTGAAGAGGCTGCGGGTGAGGAAGGGGGGGGAAGTGGGGGGGACGATGTAAAAAGGGGAAAAAAATCGGAGCAAAAAAGGAAGGAGCCCGGCAAAGGCTCCTCCCTGGTAGTAATGGGTTTAGATACTGATGCGACAGGCTTGTTTCTCACTCCGACGTCGACACCGAAGCGTCGTCCCCGCCCATGGTCGCCGCGCCCGAACCCAACGGCGTTGCCTGGAGGGTTCCGTCGGCATAGGGGTTGCTGCCCGAACTTCCGCCCGAACTTCCCAGCACCGCGCCGTCACCGACGCTGCTCCCCAGGGACGCTCTCCCGCCTACGGAATAGGAAGGCACGGGAGTCGGGGGATAGGGGATCGGACTCGGCGGCGGCGGCACCAAACCGGCGGCGATCATGTTCTGCAAATACATGGCTCCCACCGCATGCCCGCGCATTTCCGCTTCATAATACCACTTCGCCGCCTCCATGTAATTGCGGCGTACCCCCAACCCCCGCTGATAGCAGACCCCGATATTGGTGAAGGCCGCCGGGTAACCCATATCCATGGAGATATGGTAAAGGCGAAGCGCTTCGCGATAATCCCCGCGATTGAAGGCGTTTATGCCCTGGATGTTAATTTCCTTGGCGGGCGAATAACCATGCCCCGGCGTGGGCGGATAGGGGTTGTACGGATTATAGGGGTTGTAAGGATTGTAGGGATCATACGGCGGCGGCGGGGCCGGCGGATGCGGAATCGGTCCCGGCGGATAAGGGGGATACGGGGGATGCGGACGGCGCCGCTGGTGGCGGTCGTAGATCACACCCGGGCCGGGGCTGTCCAACAAAACCCCCAGGCCGAAGTCGTCGTCCGCTTCGTCCTGGGCTTGGGCGCAACCCGCCAGCGCGGTAAACGCCAGGACAGCCGCCAAAATGCCCGGCGCATACTTTTTGAATGCCCTATGCTGCATACGTTGTTCTCCTGTTCAGGAAAGGGAATGATGCTGCAAATAAAATAGTGGCCGGCTCCTAACCCCACCGGCTGTCAAAACGGCGCGTCCTCCAAGCCCTCCAACTCCACCAAACAACGCTCCAAACGTTCTTTCAAGCCGCCCGGCACGGCCCGGGTCGCCAGCAGGCAACGCCGCAATTCCCGCGCCGCCTTCAAAACCGGTCCCAATTCGGATTTTCCGCCTTTCTCCCGTCCGCGTTCCTCGTCGTCGCTGACGGTCGGCCTTAAACATTGCCGCAATTCCCGCCTGAACTCCGCTTCCTCGCCTTCGCCGGAAAAAGCCCGCCGGTGCAGTTCGTTAATCTTTTCCTCCGGCACCTCGTCACGGCTTCTGACCCGGTCCAACAGCTCCACGGTCTGGAAATCGGGGATTTGCGGGACGGCGGAACGGTCATCCTCCTCCTCGTAATTTTGCAGGCGATCGCCTTCGTACTTTTTCATGTAATTATAACTGGACATGAGTTTTTGCACCGTAGGTTTCTTCAGGCCCAGTTCCCTGGCGCAGTAAACCTCGAAATCGTCATAACCCCAT
This sequence comes from Planctomycetota bacterium, assembly GCA_031555915.1. Taxonomy (GTDB): domain Bacteria; phylum Planctomycetota; class SZUA-567; order SZUA-567; family SZUA-567; genus JAJBSZ01. Next base: position 12,199 of record JAVBTZ010000124.1, on the reverse strand, counting down.
TCCTTGTAGTCGCCGCCATACACGACCTGGTTCAGCAGCTTCCCCAATTCGACCCAGGAGGCGCGGAATTGGCGGAGCGCGGTCATCACTTGATGCCGGAGGGTGCCGGGTTGCAGCTGGGTGATGCGGTTGTCGATTTTTTTCATGGTTGAAACAGACATGGTGAAATTTTTCCAATGGCCAATGGGAGTCAACGAACAAAAATAATGTAGGGGGCACCTCCAATTATAGGCCGACGGCTCCCGCCGGCAAGACGACAGAAGGAAAAGCTGGCTTTTTTTAGGTATTTGAATTGTGTGGAAATGGCCGGGACACTATGATATGAATGGCTTGTCAGGCTGCCCCGCCGGGCGGCGCATGGCCGGTAATACCAGTGAAGGATGAGCCGCAAAACGTTTTTTCAGCGAGGACCTTATGAACAAGATTCAGCAGTGCGGCATCGGCTTGGCCGGGGCCGGAGTGGTCGGCGGCGGAGTCGCCGGTTTGCTTTTGGGAAGAAAGGAATTGCTGGAACGCCGTGCCCAGGTCGGCTTGGATCTCCGCTGGGTGGCCGACAAGGACACCGCCCGCGCCCGCGCCATGGGCGTACCCCAGGACCGCATCGTCGATGATTTTCATAAACTGATGGACAAACCCGATATCGACGTGGTGGTGGAACTGATGGGCGGCACCGGCATCGCCTACGACTGCGTCATGGCCGCCCTCGACGCGGGAAAACACGTGGTCACCGCCAACAAGGCCCTTCTCGCGGAACGCGGCGCCGCCATCTTCGCCAAGGCCCGGGAAAAGAATCGCATCATCGCCTTCGAAGCCGCGGTCGCCGGCGGCATACCCCTCCTGATTTCCCTAAGGGAAGGACTCATCGTCAACCGCATGCAGTCCCTCCTGGGCATCCTGAACGGCACCTGCAATTACATCCTCACCAACATGACCGCCAAAGGGCTCCCGTTCGCCGACTGCCTCAAGGAAGCCCAACGCCTCGGCTTTGCCGAAGCCGACCCCTCCTCGGACATCGACGGCAAAGACACCGGCCACAAACTGGCCCTCCTTTCCGCCCTCGCCTTCGAGACCTGGATTGATTTCCCCCAGCTCCACATCGAGGGCATACGCCATATTTCCGACGTGGACATCAAAATCGCCGGCGAACTGGGCTATACCATTAAACTGCTGGGAACCATCCGCACCGATCCCGAACCCCTTGCCGCCGAAAAGGGCGGCCGGGGCGAAGTGGGGACGCCGGGCCGGCTGTTCCTGTCCGTCCACCCGTCCCTTCTCAAGCATTCCGACCCCCTGGCGGCGGTCTCGGGCAGCATGAACGGGGTGAAAACCGAAGGCGACGCGGTGATGGAAAGCATGTGGTACGGCCGGGGGGCGGGGCGTTATCCGACCGCCTCGGCGGTGGTATCGGACATCGCCATGGTGGCGCGGGCGGCCAAACACGGCGGCATGGGCCCGGCGTGGTTTCCGCCGGAAAAGAACGCCTACACCATCGCACCCATGGAAGACTACGAAACACGCTATTATCTGCGCTGCGAAGTGGGGGACAAACCGGGAGTGATCGGGAAAATCACCACCGCCTTGGGGGACGCCGCCGTCTCCATCGCGGCGGTGCACCAGTACGAAAACCGCCTGCACGACGGCCGCGCCTCGGTGTGCCTCTTCACCCACACCGCCCGCGAAGGCGACGTGAACAAGGCCCTGGCGGCCATTTCCGGCAAGGAATTTTTACTGGAAAAACCGGTAATGCTGCGTATCGAGGAATGATTGGTTGCAGCAAAATAAAAAATACATTTGTCGCATTTATATGCGGTCAGACAACCATACCACGGAGGAAGTACAATGACGGGGCGTCCGGATGGAAAGATTGGCATTGGACAGCGGATTGGCGGTTGGGCGTACAACCTGATTTTTCAGGCCGGCTGGCCGCGTTGGGTGCTTTTGGCGGTGGCGGCGGCGATCTGCCTATTGGCCATATTCGCCCTGAGCGGCGGTACCGACTACAAGGAAGATCCCTCGGCCTTGGTGCCGCGTTCGGTCGAGGTCTATGCGGAGACGCGCAACCTTGGGTCGCTTCTGAAGAAGGTGGGCGGCTGGACCTTGTGGGGCAAGGCCGACGGCCCGGTTGCGGAAGACAGTTGGACCCAGCTGCACCGGGATCTCGCCGACATCATTGGGGATCAAGTGGACGGCCTCGGCCGGCGGCAGCCCCTGATGTGGCTCTCGACCGCCAGCAAGGCGGCCTATTGCATCGCACCCGGGGACGACGCGGGCAAGACCCCGGCCAAGGCGGGGGAAATGGCTCCGGCGGAAGGGGCGAAGGAAGGTGCGGGCGGCGAAAGCTGGGCCCTTTACCTGGAAGTGCCGAATCCGGCCACCGCGATTTCGGAATTGGGGGTTGAGAAAAACCTTACCCTGGATAAAGGCGAAGACGGACTATATACGCTTTCCGGCCGGGACAAGGGCAAATTGTACCTGGCGGTGGTGGAGCCGTGGCTGGTGGTGTCTTCCGGCGAAAAACTGCCGAAATTTGCCCAGGAAAGCCTGAAGAAGCCGGCGTACTCCCTGGCGCGGTCGGAATTGCTGTCGAGCTGGCGGCGGGGGGTTGGGGTACGCGGCCTGTTCAATCCGGCCTATCAGGCGGATGCGGTCAAGGGTTCGGCTTATTCGCGGGTGGCGGGGTGGATGGGTCCGGATGTCCGCCTCAACTTTACCGGTCGCCTGAACGACTCGGGCGGCATTGACATGCATTACAATGCCGGCAGGTTGACCGACAAAATCGGCGGCGGCGGGGTATGGCCGCTTTTGGTCGCGCTCCTGACCCTTTTGGCTTTGGTTGCCTTGGCGGTGTTGGCGGCGATTCTATGCTCGGTGCTGGGTTATGCCGGCTGGCTGAAAGCGTTGGCTTGGAAGGCGGGGATACGTCCGTTGAACGCGCCGGCGCGGGTGGAAAGTTCTTCCGCGTTCAAGGCGGATGTGGGAGGGGAAGCGCCGCAGAGTGGTTCTGGAACCTCGGGAGTTGACCGGAATGGTTCGGCTGAGTGAAAGCGTCGGCTTCCAGCTTAACGCGAAAACAGGTGAATCCGCTGCAAATAAAGGCTTACCAAAGCATTCGCCGGACAACCAGAGGTAATTTGATCGAGTTATTGATACATTTTTATACAAAATCTAAATGCCTATTTTGAAGTCTCGAAAATTTTAGAAATAGCCAAGTAAAGAATTTACACGATTGAATCAGGAAAACCGCCTCTATTGCTTTAGAGGCGGTTTTTTTGTCGATCTACCTAAATCTGTGAACGATGTGAAATTTCTTTGCAATTAGGTGAATTGTGTTTACGAGTTTATTGCCGCACCGCCTAACACTAAACATTTTAACGAGTTAAGATCCCGAAGGATGTATATCTTGGTTACTTTATAGTGAATTTATTGTGCAAAATATCAAGCTGTATTCACCTCAAATGCAAAAAAAACGATCTTTATTTGGCCAAAATAGTTGCAAAGGGCGCTACTGAGTAATAAACTGCAGTTAGGAATTGCATAGGTTTTCCTGGCTATTTTCTTGGCTGTAATGCATATTCATGACAACAGAATGTATAATAGCACAAAAAAGCTAAGGCTGGCACTGACAGCAACTATAATTAGCATACTAATGATTCCTCGGCCCCGGCTATCACCTTATAGTGTTCCACTTGGGGTGTTATCCGAGACGCGTATCATATACAGCTGATTGTGACTTAGATTAAGCCACGCTACATCATCACAAGATAAAAGGAAGGACAGAAGTCAATGCCTAAGGATATCAAAGCTGAATTCGGCAGATTGATGCGGCTCTCCCGTGACGCCAAGGGAATGTCGCGGGCCACGTTGGCCATGCGTCTGGGAATCAGCCCCAAGACCATTCAAAGCTGGGAAATGGGACGGACCTTTATTGAAAGGCTCGATTTGATCCCCCAGCTTGAAGCCGAACTGGAGTGTTCACTGTCTACCTTAATCGCCAAGGCCACCGGCGCGACCGTCGCGGTTGGGGCTGGGGTTGGGGCTACGGCTACGGCTACGGCCGGGGTCGGCATGGGTATAATCTCGAGCCCAGGATTTGGCGGGGGCCTGGCTTTGTCGGAAGCGGCGGAGGCCATGGTTTATGACGAGCACCAGATGGGTTCCGCTTCCCAGCAACGGTTGCTAACCCGGCCGGGGCCGTTGTCGCTGAAGTTCAATTTGACCACCGCCGCCTCGATGGCGACCAACGACGAGGCGGACAAGATGGAGGTCGATTGGGTGTCGGTGCCGATGCTTAAGCCGAGTGCGGTGTTGAATCCGGTTTTCGAGATTCAACCGAAGGACATCATCCGCCAGGTCATTATCCCGCGGGAATGGGTTCCCCGTGCCGGGGTGTTGGTATCGGTGCGGATGGGCGATTCGGCGATGATGCCGATGATTCCCCTGGGAGCGACGGTGATTATCGATTTGCGGCCGTTGAGTCTGGAAAAGGCGTTGGGGAAGATTGCCGCGTTGGATTTTTCCGGCAAGGGCCTGCGGATTCGCCAGGTCAAGCGGGACATGGCGGGTGAGCGGTACTTTGGCGCCAGCATCATGGAGCATGGCCGGGCGCAGATGCAGATTCGCCTCGGTAAGGGCGACCGGATTTTGGGTGAGGTGATTGGCGTATTGGCGTCGATTTGTTAGACCCGCGACCGGGGAGGTTATTCTTGACTTCCGGTTTGTGATATGTCAGTCTTTATCATATAATAACGGGACGGGGACCGGTTTGGTTCCCGTCCTCTTGTTGTTTTGCTTAGTGGGACAAGCTCTTAAACCTAAGGAGCACGCATGGGACAGATTACCGATTTCATCAAGCATCACTACCGCCATTTCAATGCCGCCGCCCTGGTTGACGCCGCCGAAGGTTATGTAATGCATCTCAAGGGCAATGGCAGGATGCTGTTGTCGCTGGCCGGGGCCATGTCCACGGCCGAACTTGGTCTTAGCCTCGCCGAGATGATTCGCCAGGACAAGGTTCACGCCATTTCCTGCACCGGCGCCAACCTGGAGGAGGACATCTTCAACCTGGTGGCCCACAACCATTACGTCCGCGTGCCCCGTTACCGTTATTTTACTCCCGCCGACGAAAAGGCTCTTTTGGACCGTCACCTCAACCGGGTGACCGACACTTGCATACCGGAAGAGGAGGCGATTCGCCGCATCGAAAACGAAATCCTCGAACTGTGGACCGAAGCCGACCATAAGGGGGAGCGGCTTTTCCCGCACCAGTTCATGTACCGGCTGCTCCTGTCCGGCAAATTGAAGAAAAGTTATCAGATTGACCCGAAGAATTCCTGGATGCTGGCGGCGGCCGAGAAAAATTTGCCGATCATCGTCCCCGGTTGGGAGGATTCGACCCTCGGCAACATTTACGCCAGCCACGTCATTACGGGCGAAGTGAAGAACGTCCACACGGTCAAGACCGGCATCGAATACATGACCACCCTGGCGGATTGGTACAAGAAAGAAGCCGCCAAGTCCTCGGTCGGTTTCTTCCAGATCGGCGGCGGGATTGCCGGCGACTTTACGATTTGCGTGGTGCCGATGCTTAGGCAGGACTTGAGGGAGGACGTGCGGTTGTGGGGTTATTTCTGCCAGATCAGCGATTCGACCACCAGTTACGGCAGTTATTCCGGCGCGGTGCCGAACGAAAAAATCACTTGGGAAAAGCTTGACGTCGATACGCCTTCCTTTATCGTCGAGTCGGACGCCACCATCGTGGCGCCGCTGATTTTCGCCTATGTATTGGGGCTGTGATGGCTAGCGAAAAAAATCGCCGGTCCGGCAGGCGCGGCCAACCGCTCAGGCGTCGGGTGGCGGGGGTGACCCCGCTGCAGACGGTCGCGGTCAAGCCGCCGGCGGTGCGAGCGCCGGACCTTAAGGCGAAAACGGCCCAAGACAAAGCCCAAGCGGAGGACAACCGGCCCCATTCCGATCTGTACCGGCCTGGCGCCTTTTTGGACCTTCCCCCCGAGGCGGCGGCTTACGACCGGGCGCGGGTGGTGGTTTTACCGATGCCGCTGGAGGAGTCGGTGAGTTACGGCGGCGGGACGGCCCGGGGGCCGGAGGCGATTATCGCCGCTTCGCAGCAGGTCGAGTTGTACGACTCCCGGCGGGACGCCGAACCGGCCTTGACCTGGGGGGTGCACACATTGCCGCCGCCCGGGGTATTGGCGGAAAGTCGAAAAAAGATCGCAGCGGCGGAGGCGCTGGCGGCAATCGAGGCGGAAGCGGGGAAGCACTTGCAGGCCGGCAAATTTGTCCTGGGCCTTGGGGGGGAACATACCGCCAGTTTGGGGTTGGCCCGGGCGGTGGCGGCCGTTTTGGGTGATTTTACCCTGGTCCATATTGACGCCCATGCCGACCTTCGCCAAGAATACCAGGGGGATCCCCTCAGTCACGCCTGCGTGGTGCGGCGGATTGCCGAGCTCCCCCAATGCCGGCGGGTTCTCCAATTGGGGATTCGTTCGACTTCGCGGGATCAGGCCGACTACTGCCGCGAGCACGAGGAGCGGGACGGTCCCCGGCCGTTCATCCGCACCTGGTACGCCTGGGAGCTGCACCGGGACAAGCGTTGGCGGAAGGAACTGCGCCGTTTGGTGAAAGGCGAGCGGGTGTTCTTTTCCTTTGATGTGGACGGTCTGGACCCGGCTGTCATCCCTGCCACCGGTACGCCTGAGCCGGATGGTCTCACTTGGCGGCAGTTGTTGCGGATTGCCGATATTGTTGCGGGGAATGCCAGGGTGGTGGCGGCGGATTGTGTTGAGTTGGCGCCGGCGTCTGGTTTGCATTATGCTGAATTTGCGGCGGCGCGGGCGGCTTATGAATTGCTTATCCGTTTTTTGGAAAAGTGGTAATAGAAAAAGTGGTAATAGTGGTAATAGTCGGTTAATAAAATCCAGCCTCGGGCTGGTTGCGGGGGTTCTAGGGGGGCGGAACCACTCCCCCTGTAAATATGCGGTTATGTTTTAACGCAGTTAAAACGACCTCGCTTAGGAGCCAGCGAAGCGGAGCTCCGACAGGGCAAAAAAGGAAGGGATTCTAATAAAAATAAACATTACGCCAAGTAGGGTTGGTCTTTTGCCTACGGGCGCATATCAACTTAGTTACGCGTCTCCCGACCTTGTTAGGCCGCAAATCTCCCCACACGTCATTCCGGCGTCTGAAACGGTCGCTGCACCCCGAACGGGCGTTTTAGCCGGAATCCAGGGGGATTTACCATGACGGCAGTGGAATCGCCAAGACGCCGCAGAACAAGAAAGAAGTGCCATAGCTTTTTTACCGCTTTTTTTTACCGCTATTTTAGGAACCATCTCTATTCTAACCAAGAAGGCATCCCTATGAAATTCTGCGACGTCCCCGAAGCCCTCGAAGAACTCAAAGCCGGACGCATGGTAGTCCTGGTCGACGACGAAAACCGCGAAAACGAAGGCGACCTGGTCGCCGCCGCCGAACTCATCACCGCCGAAGGCATCAACTTCATGGCCACCCACGCCAAAGGCTGGATCTGCCTCACCCTCGATTCCGAAGCCTGCAAACGCCTGGACCTGCCGCAAATGGTCTCCGACAACCAGGCCAGTCTCGGCACCGCCTTCACCATCACCATCGAAGCCCGGCACGGGGTCACCACCGGCATCTCCGCCGCCGACCGCGCCCACACCTGCCGCGTCGCCGCCAGCCCCACCGCCAAAGCCGCCGACCTGGTCCGTCCCGGCCACGTCCAGCCCATACGCTCCCGGCCGGGCGGGGTGCTGGTCCGTACCGGCCAGACCGAAGGTTCGGTCGATCTGATGACCCTCGCAGGTCTCCGGCCGGCCGGGGTAATTTGCGAAATCATGAACGAGGACGGCACCATGGCGCGTTTGCCGGAGCTCGAAGTGTTTTGCCACAAGCATAACATGAAGCTCCTCTCGGTCGCGCAAATCATCGAATACCGCCGGCGCACCGAGCGCTTGGTCAAAGCCGTCACCACGGTGGAAATGCCCACCGACTACGGGCATTTTCTCTTGCACGATTACCGTTCCGAAGTGCAGAACGAATCGCACCTGGCCTTGACCATCGGCGACGATTTGTATCCCGGCGCCACCCCGACCGAAGTGCCGGTCCTCACCCGGGTGCATTCGGAATGCCTGACCGGGGACGTCTTCCATTCCAACCGCTGCGACTGCGGCGAACAGCTTCAGGCCGCCATGCAGATGATCGGGAGGGAAGGCCGGGGGATAATCGTCTACATGCGCCAGGAAGGGCGGGGGATCGGCCTTGAGAACAAACTCCGCGCCTACGCCCTGCAGGACCGGGGGCTGGACACGGTGGAAGCGAACGCCAAACTGGGCTTCCCTGCCGATCTGCGGGATTACGGCCTTGGCGCGCAGATCCTCACCGATTTGGGGGCGCGCAATTTGCGGCTCCTTACCAACAACCCCAAGAAAATTTCCGGCCTGTCCGGTTACGGCCTGGAAATCGTCGAGCGCGTTCCCATCGCCATGAGTCCGCACGACGCGAACAAGCATTACCTCGACACCAAGCGCACCAAACTCGGCCACCTCCTGCCCGAGGACGTGGTGCCGGAGGGACAGCACCGCGCCAGCGGGCGCTTGGAGGCGAGACCGGTATAATTGAAAAAAGGTGGTATAAAGTGTTTTTCTAAAATTCTTAATAAAATCCGGAGCCATCCATGCCCAAACAAATCGAGGGAATGCTCTCGGCCGCCAACATGAAGCCGGCCATCATCGTCTCCCGTTTCAATTCCTTCATCACCGAACGCCTGGTCGAAGGCGCCCTGGACGCCCTGGTTCGCCACGGCGCCAAGGACCAGGACATCACCGTCATCCGCGTCCCCGGCGCCTTTGAAATTCCCATGGCCGCCCGACTCGCCGTCAAATCGGGGAAATTCGACTCGGTCATCGCCCTAGGCGCCGTCATCCGCGGCTCCACCCCCCACTTCGACTATGTCGCGGCCGAAGTCTCCAAAGGCATCGGCCACCTTTCCCTGGAAGCGCATATCCCCGTTTCCTTCGGCGTCCTCACCACCGACACCATCGAACAAGCCATCGAACGCGCCGGCACCAAAGCCGGCAACAAAGGCTTCGACGCCGCCGTCACCGCCATCGAAATGGTCAACCTCACGCAAGCCCTGTTAGGAAAATAACCCCCTATGCGACCAAGAACCGCAGGCCGGCGCCTCGCCCTCCAATATCTCTTCATGGCCGACATGAACGGTTACCAAGAGGTCGAGGCGCCGAACGAATTTTTCCAGACCCAGCGCCGCGCCATCCTCGAAAGTTCGCCGGCCAACGCCGGCGACGTGGTTTACGATCGGGACGACCCGCACCAGGACGAAGCGGAACAGTTCGCCCTGCGGCTGATTCGCGAAGTCCTGGCGCATCAGGACGCCATCGACGCCGGTATCGAAGCGGCGGCGAACAATTGGACCCTGGCCCGAATGGGAGTTATCGAAAGAAACGTCATCCGCATCGCCGCCGCCGAATTCCGACTGGGCGACACGCCCCGCGGCGCGATCATGGACGAGGCGGTCGAACTGGCCAAACGTTTCGGCGACAAGGACTCGGGCGCTTTCGTGAACGGTATCGCCGACCGCCTGGGCCGGGGATAAGTTATACCGGTATATGGCGAACTCATATTAAGGACCCGCATGGCACGAGCGCCTTCGATAGATCTTCACGTCCACAGCAACTTTTCGGACGGCCTGCTGACCCCGGACGAACTGGCCCGGCGGGCGGTTCTCCATAACGTCACCGTTCTGGCGATAACCGATCACGACACCCTGGCCGGCAGCGCCGACAAGGCCGCAGCCTGCCGCCGGCACGGTCTGGTTGCGGTTACCGGGGTGGAATTGTCCTGTGAACGCGAGGGTAAGGAGGTGCATATCCTTTCCCTTTTTGCCGACCCGGACTCTCCGGCGGTGGCGCGGATTGGCGGTTTGTCCCTGTCCCGGCGGGACCGCATGGCCCTGATGCTGGAGCGCCTGTCGAAGCTGGGAATCGCCATCGCCATGGCCGAACTTCCGGTCGCCGACGACGGCGTCTACGGCCGGCCGCATTTGGCCCGGGCCATGGTGGCGAAGGGGGTGGTGAAGAGCGTCAACGAAGCCTTTGCCAGATATCTTTACGACGCGGGACCGGTGCACATCGACAAGGAGCGGCTGAGCGTGGCCGAAGGGGTCAGGTTGGCCCACGATTTGGGCGGGGTCGCCGTTTTGGCCCATCCCGGGGTCAGCGGCTGGGTCGGGTCTTTGGAGTTCTTTGCGGCCGAAGGGATGGACGGGGTCGAGGTATACCACCCCAAGCACGGCGGCGAGACCATCGCCAAACTTCTCCGCTCCTGCCGCGAATTCGGTTTATTGGCATCGGGCGGGAGCGATTTTCATGGTCCGGGCGACGGCTCGGAGGTGGGTTCGGCGCGGGTGCCGGTGGATCTATTGGAACCGTTGGCGGCAATGGCCAGGGAGAGGAAGCGGCATGGGATTCTTTGACAAGATTCGGTCCGGACTCAAGAAAACCCGGGACATCCTCTTCATGGATGTCAAGGACGTCTTCCGCATCGGCAGAAGAGTGGACGAGGACCTCCTGGCGGAATTGGAGGAGCGGCTGGTCCTGGCCGACGTCGGTCCCAGATTGGCGGCGGAGGTGGTGGAGGAAATTCGGGAAAAATTCAAGAAGAAGGAAATAGAAAAGGCGGAGGACATCCTCGCTTTCCTGAAGGACATGCTGTCCCGGGGTTTGTCGGCGGACGAGGCGTCCCGCCTTGCCCGGAGTCCGGCCGGTCCGACGCTGGTCCTGATGGTTGGCGTCAACGGCACGGGCAAGACCACCACCACCGCCAAGCTGGCACGTTACCTGAAGGACCGGGGGGACAAGGTAATTCTCGCCGCCGCCGACACTTTCCGCGCGGCCGCCGGCGAGCAGCTGGACATTTGGGCCGGCAGGGTGGGGGTGGACATTGTCCGCCACGCCGACGGGGCGGATCCGGCGGCGGTGGTGTTTGACGCCTGCGAGGCGGCTTTGGCGCGGAAGGCGGATTACGTTTTGGTGGACACGGCGGGGCGCATTCACACCAAGGCGAATTTGATGCAGCAGCTGGAAAAAATTCACCGGGTGGCGGCCAAGAAAATCCCCGGCGCGCCGCACGAGGTATTGTTGATTCTCGACGCGACCACGGGTCAGAACGCCCTCAGCCAGGCGAAAGTTTTCACGGAAGGGGTGGGAGTTACCGGTCTCGTATTGACCAAGCTGGACGGCACCGCCAAGGGTGGGATCGTCATTGCGATTAACCGGCAGATTAAACTTCCCATCAAATTCATCGGGGTAGGGGAAAAGGAAGGCGATTTCGCGCCTTTCCACGCCAAGGAGTTCTGCGACGCCTTGTTTGCCGGAGTGGAGACGGATGAAGAAGCGCCGGCTTCGTGAGGCAAAAGGAGCCCCCGCTTATGGGAAGGGTTGCTATGCGGCCTTTGCGTGTATATATCGATACTTCGGTTTTTGGCGGGATGTTTGACAAAGAATTTAGGGTAGACACGGAACTTTTTTTTCAAATGGCGGCGGCTGGGCGTTTTCAGTTGGTTGTGTCAGAACAGGTTGAAGCTGAGATAAAGCCAAGTCCGCAGGTGGTGCGTGAATTTTATGACCGCGTACTCCCTTTTTCAGAGTTTTGCCTGTTTTCACGGGCTGTTCATGAATTAAGCAGTTTGTATGTGGAGCATAAGGTGGTAGGGAAAAAATCGTCGGTGGATGCGGATCACGTCGCTTTGGCTACGGTCACTAAATGTGATGGTTTAGTAAGCTGGAATTATAAACATATCGTTAGCCCCGATAAGAGCGCTAAATTCAATATGATCAATGCCTCTTCTGGATATCCACAGTTGTTCATACTTTCGCCAAGGGAGGTGATTTTATATGAGCAAGCATAATAAAACCGAGCCATCCTTTTTCAAATGGATACGCTCGGTTCGTAAAGAAATTTATCGCGAAACAGAAGGGATGACTGCGGAAGAGCATGTTGCCTATATTCATGCCAGAGCTGAAGAATCACGCCGCGAACGAATGAAACGCCTTTCGGAATCGCAGGCTGGAACCTCCGCAACCCAAGAAAAGACAAAAGCAACGCGAAAAAGGACTTCTAGTGCCCCGTAAAGCCTAAATTTTCG